>NZ_SOHN01000008.1:0-475562 GCF_004404025.1 Cryobacterium serini | reverse complement strand
TCTGACTAGAAGATGGTCCCACGTGAGGCCGAAAAGCACTGCGGCTTTTCGCACCTTTGGGGTACGTATAGATACATTACGGTCCCCACACCCACCCGTCAAAACGCCCCCCACCCGGGCGTGTCGCGTCGCCAACATCCGCTCCCCCACCCGTAGACGCCCACCCAGCCCACCCGGCCCACCTTCTGAACATGGGGCAACGGACGGGGCCCATGCCCCGTCCGTTGGGCGGGCCGGGCCGGAACGCTGGGCCGGCGGGTAAATGGGACGCAAGTAAAAGTGCCAAATGCCCGGTGTGCAGGGGAGACTGAAGAGGTGAGCCGACCAGTGAAGACGACCCAGCAGCATCCGCTCGAACACCGCGGGTGGATACTGCGCCTCGGGTTTCATCGCAGCCTGCTGCGGCCAGCAGACTCGGAGCGCAGCGACCGGGTGACCTACATCGAGTTGTTCTTCGATCTCATCTTCGTCTTCGCCCTCACCCAACTGTCGCGCTATCTCTACGCCAACCAGTCCTGGGGCGGCGCGCTCGAGTCGATCATTCTGGTGCTCGCGCTTTGGTGGCTCTGGGTATACACGACCTGGGTGACTAACTGGCTCGACCCGGCCAGGCTTCCCGTGCGCGGCGTCGTGATTATGCTCTCTCTCGTAGGACTCGTGATCAGCACGTCAATCTACGACTCTTTCGGCGACCAAGGGCTGGTCTTCGCGATCGCTTACGTCGCCCTGCAACTGGGCCGCACGGTGTTCATGGTGCTCGCCCTCGCCCGGCACGATCCGGCGCTACACGCAACGTTCTTGCGTATTCTGTTGTGGTTGTCGGTCGCCGGGGCGTTCTGGATTGTCGGGGCGCTGCTTCCGCTGGCCTTTCGTCTCCCGGCCTGGCTAATCGCCCTCGTCATCGAGTACGGCTCCGCGAGTCTCGGGTTTCGGATTCCTGGGCTGAAAGCGCCCGGCGTCGACGATTGGGATGTTTCCGGTCCCCACATCGCCGAGCGCAGTGCCCTTTTCGTAATCATCGCCATCGGTGAGTCCTTTCTCGTGACCGGGTTTGCATTTGTCGATCAGCCGGCATCCGCTCTCGGGATAGCCGGGCTCTCTCTCGCCTTTGTGAACGGCGTGGCCATGTGGTGGCTCTACTTCGATCATGGAGAGCGAGCGGGGAGCAAAGCAATCGCGGCATCGAACGAGCCGGGCCGCATCACTCGGCTGGCTTACACCTACGTGCATGCGATCATCATTGCGGCAATCGTGCTGACCTCGGTCGCGGACAAGTCGTTGCTGGAGCATCCGGACGGTGCAATGACGCTCCCGGTGGCCGTGACCATTGTCGGCGGGCCGTTGTGCTACCTGATCGGACTGCTGCTCTTTCGCTGGATTGTCACGCGCACGCTGCTCGTCTCCCATCTGGTCGGGCTCGGGCTGCTCGCGCTGGCCGGTGTGGCGGCAACGGTCCTGACTCCGCTCGGGCTGGGGGTGGTGACCTCGGTGATTCTGGTCACCGTTGCGGCATGGGAGACCATCACGCGGGTTCACGCCGGTACGACCGACGACGACGCCGGCTGAGCGTATGCCGGGCCCCACCGTAAGAACCCGGGCCCACTTTACAACCTGAGCCCAGGGACTGGACCCACGCCCCGAACGCAGCGAGTGAATGACCAATGGGGTCGTTCGACTCTACTGTTGCGCCCGCGCAACCGAGATACTGAAATAAGCAAGGTCGCTGAAACACAAGGAAGGCAATCATGGGTTCTCTCACGTATGACCGCGTCGTCGTGGAGGTCGATGATCGCATCCTCTCGCACCTACAACTCGTGATTGTGCAGAAGCTGCGCCGGGGCGAGAGCTTTCTCCTGTCCTGGCAGGATTCCCCCTCGGTGGGGTCTGGTCGCAGCTCTGTCTGGCTAAACCAGGCCATCCCGCTGTATTTCAAATACGTGGGCGGACACGCAGCCACGCTGAATCGACAGTGGATCGAGGAACTCAGCCGCTCGGCCAACAGCGCCCAGGGGCTCGTGATCGTCAGTGAGGCGGGTTCCCTGCCGGTCGCCACTTTGGCAGCGCGTCCGAAGACGACAATTGACGCGCGAACGACCGCTCACACCGACACAGTCTTGACCTAGTCCGCGTCACGGCACCACCGCAGACAGGTCGGTGACCGGACCTACGGCTGATTCATAAAATACGGGCCCACGCTCACAGCGCAGGCCCGCTTTCGAATCCGCCGCGACTTAGTGCTTGGCAACGAGGGTCAGCACGTCGTAGGACGCGACGAGTTCATCGTTCTGGTTGGTCAGCACGGCATCCCAGCGTACCTCGCCGTACTCGTCAGTTTCGCGCGGTGTGATCTGCTTCGCAGTCAGCGCGACACGGATGCTGTCGCCGGGCGAGACCGGCGTGACAAACCGCAGGTTCTCGAGGCCGGAGTTCGCGAGAACCGGCCCGGGCGCCGGATCGACGAACAGGCCGGCTGCCCACGAGACCAGCAAGTAGCCGTGTGCCACCCGGCCCGGGAAGAACGGGTTGGCCGCCGCCGCTGCTTCGTCCATGTGGGCGTAGAAGGTATCCCCGGTGAACTGGGCGAAGGTCTCGATGTCCGCCAGCGTCACCGTGCGTGAATCCGAGACGATCTGGTCACCGATCACGAGTTCAGCGAGGCTCTTTCGGAACGGATGCGTGCCGCCGGCTCGCGCAGACGCACCCTGGTGCCAGATTCCAGTGATGGCCGTGAGCATCTCGGGCGAACCCTGAATGGCGGTGCGCTGCATGTGGTGCAGCACCGCACGGATGCCGCCGAGCTCTTCGCCGCCGCCGGCCCGGCCGGGGCCGCCGTGCACGAGCTGCGGCACCGGCGATCCGTGCCCGGTGGAGGTGCGTGCATCGTCGCGGTCGAGCACGAGCACGCGACCGTTGAAGGCGGAAATTCCGGTCATCAGGGCGACGGCAACCTCGGGATCGTGGGTGGCGAGGCTGGTCACGAGCGACCCGCCGCCCCGCCGCACCAGGGCGATGGCCTCGTCGAGGGTGTCGTAGCCGAGCACGCTCGACACCGGGCCAAAGGCCTCGACCTCGTGTACGGCGGCGGCCGAGGCGTCGTCGAAGCGCAGCAGTAGCGGCTCGAGGAAAGCGCCATCGGGAGCGAGCGCGGTCGTGCCGTCTGCGTGCAACACGGCGGGGGCATCTGTTCTGCCGACAACCAGCTCGCCGCCGGCGGCCTGCAGGCGGGCTACCTGCTTGAGCACCTCGAGCCGCTGCGCGGTCGAGGCGAGCGGGCCCATGGTGACGCCCTCGGCGCGGGGGTCGCCGAGCACAATGCGTTGCTTCACGCGTGCTTGCACCGCCGCGACCACGTCGTCCATGGCCGCGCGCGGCACGATAACGCGGCGGATGGCGGTGCACTTCTGTCCGGCTTTGACGGTCATCTCAGTGACGACCTGCTTGACGAAGGCGTCGAATTCGGGGGTTCCGGCGGCGGCATCCATTCCGAGAACGGAGGCATTGATCGAGTCGGTCTCATTGGTAAAGCGCACTCCCCCGGTCTGCACCGAGTCACTCGCCCGCAGTTTTTCGGCGGTCGACGCGGATCCGGTGAAGGCGACGAGGTCGCCGAGGCGCACGTCATCGAACAGGGTCGGCACGCTGCCCGAGACGAGCTGCAGCGAACCCTCCGGCAGCAGGCCGGAGTCGGCCAGGATGCGCACGAAAGCCTCGGCGAGGTAGCCGGAGGGGGTCGCGGGCTTCACCACGGTGGGCACACCGGCCAGGAAGGCCGGCGCGAACTTCTCGAGGGCGCCCCAGACCGGAAAGTTGAACGCGTTGATCTGCACGGCAACACCGGGCAGGCGCGAGTAGATGTGGCGGGCAATGAAGGAACCGTCCTTGGACAGCGGCTCAACCGGCCCGTCAACGTAGACGCGGGCATTCGGAAGCTCCCGGCGGCCCTTCGATGAATAGCTGAACAGCACGCCGATGCCGCCGTCGATGTCGACCCAGGAGTCCAGCTTGGTGGCGCCGGTGCGGCTCGACAGCGCGTAGAGCTCCGGTTTGCGCCCGGTCAGCAGCAGTGCCATCTGCTTGAGCAGCACGGCACGCTGGTGAAAGGTGAGCTCGCCGAGAGATTCCTGGCCGACGCTGCGGGCGTACTCGAGCGCGGCGGCGAGGTCGAGGCCCGAGGTGCTGACACGAGTGACGACCTCACCGGTCGAGGCGTCACAGACGTCGACGGCAGCGGATGCGTCGGTGGGGGTCCACCAGGCGCCCTGGACGTAGCTGGGCAGAATGGTCGTCATGAGTTCTCCTTCATGCTGCGTGCGGGGTGCGGCCTCGGTTTGGGCGGCCATCAGGCTTCGTCCCAGTGGTAGAAGCCCTGGCCAGACTTGCGGCCGAGCTTGCCCTCGGCCACGAGCCGGCGCAGCAGCGCCGGCGGTTCGAAACGGGCGCCGAGCTGCTTATGCAGGTACTCGGCGATGCCGAGACGCACGTCGAGGCCGACCAAATCGGTCAGTTTCAACGGCCCGACCGGATGCTTGTAGCCCAGCATCATCGCGGCATCAATATCCGCAGCGCTAGCGACGCCCTCCTCCAGCATGCGGATGGCCTCAAGCCCGAGGGTCACTCCGAGCCGGGACGAGGCGAAGCCGGGCGCGTCACTGACGGTGATGGGAGTTTTGCCGAGGGCAGAAACCCAGCTTTGGGCATCCGCTACCAATTCGGGTGAGGTAGCGCTGCCGGTGACGAGTTCGACCAGGTTCGAGGCGGGCACCGGGTTGAAGAAGTGCAGGCCGAGAAAACGCGCTGGGCGCGCAAGCTCGTCGGCGAGGTCGTTGATCGAGATCGAGGAGGTATTGCTCGCGAGGGCGGCCTCGGCCGAAAGTTGGGCCTCGACCTTTTGTAGGGCCTCGATCTTCTGTGCGCGCACCTCGGGAACGGCTTCGACGACGAGTTCCCGGTCGCTGAACAAACCGAAATCGACGCCAACGACGAGACGAGCCGTAAGTTCCGGGCGGGTTTCACCGGTTGCACCGCGGGTGATACTCGCGTCGACGGCGCGCAGCACCCGCTCGCGGGCGGCCGTCGCCTCGGTGTCATTGCGTTCGACGAGGGCGACATGGGCTCCGGCAAGCAAAAAGGCGTGCGCGATGCCGGCGCCCATGCGACCGCCGCCGAGTATGCCGACGCGATCGGGAACGCCGCTTTCACCGCGATCACCGAGCTCAAGTTCAGATACAGACATCAGACACGCTCCAAAATGAGGGCCGAGCCCTGGCCGACACCCACGCACATGGTGGCCAGGCCGTGCTGGGCGTTTTCCCGCTCCAGGCGGGCGAGCAGGGTGACGACGAGGCGAGCTCCGCTTGATCCGAGTGGATGCCCGAGCGCTATCGCGCCGCCGTCGCGGTTGACGATTTCTTCATCGAGGCCCAGGCGGCGGATGCACGCGATCGACTGGGTGGCGAAGGCTTCGTTGAGTTCGATCGCCCCGAGGTCAGCGATGCTCAGGCCGCTGCGGTCGAGGGCACGCTGGGTGGCGGCGACCGGACCGAGGCCCATGATCTCCGGGGCCAGGCCCACGCTGGCGCCGACCACGATTCTGGCGCGCGGCGTGAGGCCGTACTTTTTCACGGCCTCACCGCTTGCCACGAGAACCGCGGACGCGCCATCGTTGAGCGAGCTCGCGTTGCCGGCCGTGACGACCGAACCGCCGGCAACAATGGGCCGCAGAGCGGCGAGGCCCTCGAGGGTGGTGTCGCGACGCAGGCCCTCATCAACGAGCACCTCACCTTTTTTGGTGGGTACACCGACGATTTCATCGACGAAGTGGCCGGCGTCGATCGCGGCGGCGGCGCGCTGGTGGCTGCGGAGGGCGAAGGCATCCGCTTCTTCGCGGGTGATACCGTCGAGCCGGGCGACCTCCTCGGCGGTCTCCGACATGGAAAAGGTGGCCTTATCGCGGGCGGCGAGTTTGGGGTTCACAAAGCGCCAGCCGATAGAGGTGTCGAACTGGGCGCCGGGCTTGGCCCAGGCACGGTCGGGTTTGGCCTGCACCCAGGGGGCGCGGGTCATCGACTCGACGCCGCCGGCAATCATAAGGTCGGCGTCGCCGGCGCGAATAGCCTGGGCGGCCATGGTGATCGCCGACATGCCGGAGGCACAGAGCCGATTGACGGTGATTCCCGGTACGTGGTCTGGCAGTCCGGCGAGCAACCCGGCCATGCGGGCGACGTTGCGATTGTCTTCGCCAGCCTGGGTGGCGGCACCGAAGATGATCTCTTCGATGAGTCCCGAATCGATGCCGGCGCGGCGCACGGCCTCGCCGACGACGAGCGCGGCGAGGTCATCGGGTCGAACTGCGGCCAACGCTCCACCGTAGCGGCCTACGGGGGTGCGTACTCCTCCAACGAGGTAGGCCTCAGCCATGTTTCTCTCCTGACGACGGTGTCTGCGGGCATCTGCGGGAACGTGGAATAAATTACCGACCGTTCGGAAGGTAATTCTGGCAGACGGATGCCCGCGCGGCAACTCCCGAATTCTGATCGTTGCGACGCGAACGTCCGCGCCGACTAGATGGTCTGCACCAGAATCGACGCCACCACGATCGACGCCGTCGTGACCGTGGTGAAACCGCCTACGAGCATCGGCGTAATCAGCTCGTCAAAAATTGCCTTTTGCTCTTCCCCGTCGCGCCCTACGGAGCGGCTGATTTCCTGGCAGAGAATGTAATCCCCCGGAAAACCAAACAGTGCCGTCAGAGCTACGGGGATGCCCTTCAACGGGTCCCATTTGAAAAGTTTTGAGGCGATCCACCCTCCGGCGATAATGCCAATTCCCCCAACACCGAGAATTAACAGCACGGGCCAGAACGCCTGCATCATGTCATTCCAAGTGACCGCGCTCATGCTCGCAAGGACGACGACGATAACCGTGGCCATGGCGAGTCCGAAAGCATTTGCCTGCTGCATTATTTTGGGCGGGAAAACTCCCAGCACGTGGCCAATAATCCCGATTGCCAGCGCCCAAATTCCATAGTTGACACCGGTGAGCGATCCCAGCCACGTGGCCAAGCTTCCCGAAGCTAGTAACAGCATCAGAATGATGGTCGGTTCCTGAAAGCGTTCCGGCAGCAGCTGAAATTTTTTCGCTGTCACGATGGTCGTGCGCACCTTCAGGTTCGTGGCAAGCGCGGTGCGCGCACCCACGGCGCTCACGCGGTCGCTGCCATCACGGGCACTCGATGTGTTCGAATCTGATGCGGCGGCCGGTTGCAGTTGGCCGCCGTCACGAAGTTTCACCGCGTACTTACGGAGAAGAATATTCGCGAGCGGCATGCCGATGAGGCTTTGCATGCCTAAGACGAGGGCGGGGATGACGACGAGATGGTTCAGGCCCAACTCCGTCAGGCGGTCAGCGGTGATGATGTACGCGAGGATGCCCCCCGTCACCGGCCCGGCGCCCGCCACGGCCGTGGCATAGCCGAGAATCGGCGACACGACCAGGAGGATCAGCCCCGCACCGAGAACGATTCCAAACAGCGCGATCAAGATTGCTTTATATTGCGAACGGAGTTGATTGATCGGTATCAGCGTTCCCATATGTGTGATGACGGCCGCCACCAGAAGCGACCCACGGCCGCGAACGCCGAGTTCGGGATCAGGTCGGCCGGAAGTACGCCGGTCCAGATAAGCACGAGATATCCGACGAAGATGATCAGCAGGGAAGGTATCCATGCTTTCGAGAGAATAGAAATCACCTCGCCGACGGCGAGGAGCAGAATGATCACCGTAGCGACATAAATGGGTTGATCTAACATGAGTCCAGGTCTTTTCTTCTCAGCACTGAGCGAAACGGTCCGACATGCAGCGATGCGAAATCGGCTAGACGGGGAACTGGTTTCGGCCGTCCTTCCACACCTGGTCGATCATGGTGGGGAGAGTTGCGAGTTGCTCGACGGAGTCGAGGCGAGCGTTCAGGACCACGGCGTCTGCCACATACGACGGAGCTAATCGCCCGACGGATCCGAGGGGCGTGATGAGTTCTCCGGCCACCGACGTCGTGGCGGCGAGTACCTGCTCGAGCGTCATGCCCACCCCGGCAAGCAGGGCTAACTCCTGTAGGTTTTCGCCGTGCACGCCCACCCCGGAATCGGTGCCCATGGCGATACGCACACCGGCGGTGACTGCTCGTCTGATGGATTCCCGGTGAATGTCAATGACCTGATGAGCTTTCGCGATAACCAGCGGCGAGAGTCCGCTCTGTCCCGTTGCGGCCTTGCGAATCACAGCCTCCGGTGCGGCGAGGGTGGGAACGAGGTACGCGTTCTTCTCCAGGAAGAGGGCGATGGCTTCGTCGTCGAGATAGATTCCGTGCTCAATCGTGCGCACCCCCATCCGGAGGGCGTTTTTGATTCCGGCGGCTCCCTGCGCGTGCGCCATGACATATTTGCCCTGCGCTTCGGCCTCCTCCACGATGACCCGAATCTCGGCCTCGGTGAATTGCGAGTGCCGCGGGTCATCCGTCGGCGAGAGCACGCCGCCGGTCGAGCAGATCTTGATTTGGTCGGCGCCGGCCCGAAGCATGCGCCGAGTGACCTTGCGCACTTCTTCGACTCCGTCCGCGATTCCGCTTGGACGGCCGGGGTGTGAACCCATGGTCGGGGACTCCGCTCCGGAAGGCTGCCAGAAGTCCGCGTGTCCGCCGGTTTGGGACATGATGCTGATTGCCAACCGCAGGCGCGGACCCTTGATCAGTCCACTGTCAACGGCAAGCTTGGTGCCCAGATCGGCGCCGCCAGCGTCGCGAGCCGAGGTGATTCCGGCGCGGAGGGTGGCTTCGAGATTGCGAACTGATTCGTAAAACTGCAGGGAGAACGGTTCGGTGAAAGCCTGAAGTGATCCCGGGTTCGAGGTTGTGGAGTGGATGTGCAGGTCGATCAGCCCGGGCAACACCGTCTTGCCGGTGCAATCGATCACGCTGGCGTTCGCAAAAGCCGGGTCAGATCCGGCCTGCGGGCCGACCGCCGCGACAGTGGGTCCAGTGAAGACAATGTCCGTCGGCTCGGGAAGGAACCGTTCGCCGTCAAAAACATGGGCATTCTGGAAAACAGTTGAAGAGACAGTCATGAGGACCTTTCAGTGGGTGCCGGCGGGGCGACCGGGGAGCCCATCGGCTGCTTCAGTGCAGCCGATCCTCGTGCATTCCCCCCTGGTGCCTACAACTGATCGTGCCCCTAATGGGAAAGAAAACAAAATGGGCACCCACCGAACGGTGGATGCCCATTTTGGCTACAAGCGAATGTGCGAATTGATACTAGATGTTGGCGAGTTCGCGCACAGCCGCGTCACCGGGGGTGGCGGAGGTGTAGCTCGCGTCGATCTCGGCCCGATCGAGCAGCTCGTCCATGCGGCGCTTGCGCTGCTTGGGGATGAGCGTCACGACAGTTCCGGTCTTGCCGGCGCGACCGGTACGCCCGGCACGGTGCAGGTACGTCTTGTACTCGTCGGGGGCATCGGCCTGGATGACCAGGTCGATATCGTCGACGTGGATGCCGCGAGCAGCGACATCCGTTGCGACGAGCACATTGACCCGGCCGCTCGTGAGCATCTGCAGGTTGCGGGTACGACGAGCTTGGTTGAGGTCACCGTGCAGGCTCGTGGCCTTGACTCCGGCGTCTTCGAGCTGGTCGGCGAGCTGCTCAGCGTAGGCGCGAGTGCGGCTGAAGATGAGCGTCTTACCCTCACGGTTGACGAGCTCTTCGATGATGCGGCCCTTGTCGCGGTGCTCGATGACGAGCACGCGGTGGTCGATCGTTGAAGAGGCCTGGTCTTCGCCGGCAACCTCGTGCACGGCCGGGTTGGTCAAAAATTCTTTGACCAGCGAGGCAACACCCTTGTCGAGGGTCGCGGAGAAGAGCAGCTTCTGGCCGCCGGCTTTGGTCTGGCGCAGGATGCGCTGCACCGGCTCAAGGAACCCGAGGTCGCACATGTAGTCGGCCTCGTCGAGCACGGTCACGACGACTTCGCTCAGGTCGAGACGACCCTGGTCGATGAGGTCTTCGATGCGGCCGGCGGTGCCGATGATGATGTCCACGCCGCGCTGGAGGGCGCTGACCTGGCGGTACTGCGGAACGCCGCCGTAGATCTGGGTGGTGAAGAGGCCGACGCTGCGGGCGATGGGCTGCACGGTGCGGTCGATCTGCAGGGCGAGCTCACGGGTCGGGGCCAGGATGAGCGCGCGAGGCTTGCGGGCCATCTTGCGGTCCTTGGCACCGTTGTTCTCCATCAGCTTCTCCACCAGGGGAGCGCCGAAGGCGATGGTTTTGCCGGATCCGGTCTTGCCACGGCCGAGCACGTCGCGCCCGGCGAGCACGTCGGGGATGGTCGCAGCCTGGATCGGGAACGGTGACGGAGCGCCGAGGGCGGCGAGCTCGCGCACGATGTTCTCGCCGAGACCCAGGTCGCCGAACGTCACACCGACGACATCGGAGGCCGTCGTCGCGATGGCTTCGAGACGCTCGAGTACAACGTCGTCGCCACCGGCGAAGGTCGGCTTGGCGCCGTTTTCGCTGCGCTTCGGGTAGAACTTGCTGTCGCCATCGCTCGGACGGTCGCTACCGAAGTCACGACGGGGCGGGCGGTCGTCGTTCGAACGACGCGGGGCGCGGTCGTCGAAGCTACGCGGGGCGCGGTCGTCGAAGCTACGCGGGGCGCGGTCTCCATAGGACGGACGCTCGGTGCGCGCCGGACGATCATTGTTGTACGCCGGACGATCCGTGCGCGGGGCACGGTCGCCGTACGACGGACGCTCCGTACGGGCCGGACGATCATTGTTGTACGCCGGACGATCCGTGCGCGGCGCACGGTCGCCATACGACGGACGCTCCGTACGGGCCGGACGATCATTGTTGTAGGCCGGACGGTCAGTGCGCGGCGCCCGGTCGCCATAGGACGGACGCTCGGTACGGGGAGCGCTGTTGCGGTCACCATAGGAGGGACGCTCGGTACGCGCCGGACGGTCGTTGTTGTAGGCCGGACGATCCGTGCGGGGACGATCGTTATTGTAGGCGGGACGTTCGTTGCGCTCGCTGTTGGTACGGCCGCCGTTTTCGGGGCGAACGGAACGCGAGCCGTAGGCTGGGCGCTCGCTCGAGGGCCGCTCGTTCGAACGCGCGGCGCGCTCGTCGGCGTTCCAGCGCTGCTTCTTGGGCGCGCCCTCGTCAGCGCGATAACCGCGGTGTCCGGGGCTCTTGCTGCCGGCGTTGTTGGAGCCGCCGTGGCCCGGTCCACCCTTGGAGGCGTACTTGGGATCAAAGTTCTTACCGCCGCGACCGACGGAGGAGTTGTGCGAATTGCCTTGAGGCATAAAAATATCTCTGGGTTGTGTTCAGTACATGGCAGAACAACATCGCACGTGCGACGTAACTGAGAACCCGAGCAATCTTGGTCGGGGCCGTTCACATACAGTGATTTTTCACCAGCGGATTACTGGGAAACCGGCCCAACTTGACTTACAAACCCATCCGCGCACAGCGCGGTGTCAAGAGCCGACTTATCTACATTACCCGATGCATCCTGAAAAGTCACGCAGCGGGGCACACATTGCCTCGCTCTATTCTGGTGACATGACCATTTCGATCAGTATTGAGCCACCCCGGCAGGCCGACGTCGAGGCACTTCTCGCCGCCGGCACCGTTTTCGCGTACTCCTTGTACCCGGTGGAGAACACGTTTCTGCTCAGCACCGACGAACTCGAGCGTCCCGGCGTCGACGTGTACGTGGCTCGCGACGCGCTCGGCAACGCCTGCGGCATGGCCGCCCTCGTTCCGCTCGGTCCCGATACCTGCGCTGAATTGAAGCGACTGTTCGTGCACGCAGAGGCTCGGGGCCGCGGTGTGGCCGGCCGCCTGCTCGACCGCATCGAAGCGGATGCCGCTGGCCGCGGCATCCGTTCTCTCGCGTTGGAAACGGGCACGCTGCAACACGCGGCGATGGCGTTGTACCGCGGGCGCGGCTACGAGCAAATCGACCTGTTCGGCCCGTATGTCGGCGAAGAACTCAGCGTCTGCTTCGCGAAAAGCCTGTAACCGCTCGCGGCACTCGTTGAAGAAGCTGGCACCCTGAGGAACGAGTGCCCGTTTCTTTAGGGAGTGCCGCGAGGCGCGGCGGTGCCCGGCCACGCCTCAGCGCGGGCGGCCGCCGATGCGACTGGACAGTTCTGCGGCCGTCGCCGCCACAATCTGGGCGATCTCCGGCCAGTAGGCCTCGGCGAACCGGTCGTGCGCGAACGTCACCGCGATCGCGGCGGCCGGCCAGCCGGCATGGTCGCGCACGGCGAGCGCGACCGAGGCAATGCCGGGCGTGATCTCACCGTCTTCGGTGGCGTAGGTATCCGTTCTGACACGATCGAGCACGGCCCTCAGCTCGAGCTTCGTGCGCGGACCCCGACCGTCGCGTTGTTCGAGGCCCGAGGTCGGGAAGAGCGCACGCAATTGGGCTGCGGGCAGGGCTGCGAGCAGGGCGCGTCCGCTCGCGGTGAGGTGGGCGGGCAGACGCACCCCGACATCGGAGACGAGGGAGGGGCGATGTGCGGCACGTTCCTCGACGAGGTAGATGACGTCGCGTCCGTGCAGCACGACGAGGTGTGCGCTCTCCCCCAACCGGTCGACGAGCTTGGCAATCAGCGGGCGGCCGAGCCTGGAAAGCGGTTCCTGGCGACTGAACCCGGAGCTCAGCTCGAACGCGGCGACGCCGAGCCCGTAGCGGTGTTCCTCGGGCAGGTGCACGACGAACCCCTCGGCCACGAGCACGTCGAGCAATTGGTAGACGGTCGAGCGCGGCAGGTCGAGGGCGCTTGCTACCACGGCCGCCGGCGTCGGCCCACGCTGCGCGGCGAGGTGTGCCAACACGCGCAGAACGCTTTGGGCGGCCGGAACCTTGGACGGTGCTTTCATGGCAGGTCCTCGTCTGCGCTGGCGCTGGGCCGCCCATCTGCACATGTTCCGTATGCGTTCAAAGCGGATGCATGTCCGGTATCCCGGACAGTTTCCACTCTATCGGCGTATCGCCCACCTCGGCGCGGGTGTGCAATCAAAGAATGACCATCGCGACTTCCCTCGGCACATCCGCGCACGGCCCGAGCGGGGCATCCGCTGGCAGGGGTGTCGTCATCGGCACCGCCGCGCTCACTTTTTCCGATGTCATTGCCGTCGCGCGCCACAACGCGCGCGTGACGCTCGACCCGGCAAGCCTCACGCAGGTCGCTGCGACGCGCACGATCATCGACGCCCTCGCCGCCGATACCGAGCCGCACTACGGCATCTCCACCGGATTCGGCGCCCTCGCGACAACGTTCATCACGCCCGACCGGCGCGCCCAGCTTCAGGCGAGCCTCGTGCGCTCGCACGCCGCCGGCAGCGGCCCCGAGGTGGAACGCGAGGTCGTGCGCGCTCTGATGCTGCTGCGCCTGAGCACCCTGATGACGGGTCGCACCGGCGTGCGGCCCGCCACCGCCGAGACCTATGCCGCCGTGCTGAACGCAGAGATCACTCCCGTCGTGCACGAATACGGCTCGCTCGGCTGTTCCGGCGACCTCGCCCCCCTCGCCCACTGTGCCCTCGTTGTGATGGGCGAAGGCCAGGCGCGCGACGCAACCGGTGTTCTGGTCGGTGGCAAAGAAGCCCTGGCCGCCGCCGGAATCGCACCGGTCGTGCTCGCCGAAAAGGAGGGCCTCGCCCTGATTAACGGCACTGACGGCATGCTCGGCATGCTCGTGCTCGCCCTCGACGATCTCACGCGTCTGCTCGTAACGGCGGACATCGCCGCGGCGATGAGCGTGGAGGCTCTGCTTGGAACGGACGCCGTCTTCGCGGCTGATCTGCAGCAGCTGCGGCCCCAGCTCGGTCAGGCCGACAGCGCCGCGAATCTGCGCCACCTGCTCCATGGCTCGGGCCTGCTGGCGAGCCATGCCGGCCCGGAAGACGCGTCGGTGCAGGACGCCTACTCCCTGCGCTGCGCCCCGCAGGTGCACGGCGCCGCGCGCGACACGGCCGCCCATGCCGCCCTGGTAGCCGGCCGCGAACTGGCCAGCGCCATCGACAACCCGGTCGTCACCATCGACGGGCGAGTATTGTCGAACGGCAACTTTCACGGCGCCCCACTCGGCTACGTGCTGGACTTTCTCGCCATCGCCTCAGCGGATGTCGCCAGCATGAGTGAACGACGCACCGACCGTCACCTCGATGCGAGCCGCAGCAAGGGCCTGCCACCGTTTCTGGCACACGAGGTTGGCGTGGACTCCGGACTCATGATCGCGCAGTACACCGCAGCCGGAATCGTGTCGGAGCTTAAGCGCCTCGCCGCGCCGGCATCAGTTGACTCGATTCCCTCCTCGGCGATGCAGGAGGACCACGTCTCGATGGGCTGGCATGCCGCGCGCAAGCTGCGCCGGTCGCTCGACGGACTCGGCCGGGTGCTCGCGATCGAGATCATGACCGCCGCCCGATCGCTCGACCTGAGGGCGCCGCTCGCCCCGGCTGCGGCGACCGGAGCGGTGCGCGACCTCGTGCGCACCGTCGCTGGCGGCCCCGGCCACGACCGCTTTCTCTCCCTCGAAATAGAAGGCGTTGCGGGTCTCGTGGCGTCGGGTGCGGTGCGCTTGGCTGCCGGAACCGGATTGGCCTAAGGTTCGGCCAACCTTGTAGCGACCTTGCACAACGCCTCCAACCCGTTGTAAGCATTGCAGTACCGTGCCATACTTGCGCCACGCTGGCCCGCCCGAGCCGCGGAAATCCATTACCCGAATGGATCAGGTACTTCAATGTTGCTACCCGCCGCCCGCTCTCACACCGTTCGGCTTGGGCGAGCGAGACCACGGCGTCGAGTGCCGCGGGGCGCTGAAGGCTGGCTGGTGACAGTCGTCATCATGTCACTCGCACTGTTCGGCGCACCGGTCGCGGCGAGCGCCGACGAGGTGCCCGCCGGCTCCGCCGCGAGCCCGGCACCGATCGCGACGGCGGAGCCGACCCCCGCCGCAACGCCTACGCCTGAACCGTCAACCGCACCCACACCCACACCCACACCCACACCAGAACCAGAACCAGAACCAGAACCAGAACCAGCCCTTGAGCCAATCACCAGCCCTTCCCCGCAACCGGAACCAACGCCGACACCGACACCGACACCGACACCGGACATCGATTCCACACCAACGCCGACCCCGCCCCCAACGGAGGAGCCCGCGCCGGAACCGAGTGATGGCCCCATCCCGCCGGTGTCTGAAACCCCGCAACCAACCATTGAACCGTCGGTCGACCCAACCCCGGGCGCACCCACCGATTCCGTGGCGGCGGCAGAAGCAGCAGCCGCGACATCCGCGCAGGCGGCGGCCACCGCCCGGGCAACTGCTGCACGAGCGCTCGCCGAACAGCGTGCCGCGGCAGATCAGGCTGTAGCGCAGCGCGCTTCCGCCCAGGAACTCAGCGTGGAACGGGCCGCAGCGTTGGCGACAGCCCTCACTCGCTCGCAAACCACGCAAGCCGCGCTCGACACCGCTCGCGACGACCTGGAAGCAACGCGAGCAAGTCAGACGATCGCGCAGGGCCGCGCCGCTCTCGTTCATCGGCTAGCCGTTGAGGCCTCGCAGCAAGCGAGCGTCTCCAGCCGCAGCTTCGCCGTGCTCGCACGCAAGCTCGCTCAACAACAAAACGGTGCTGGAATCGCCGACGTCTTTCTCGGCGGGCACTCGCTGGACAACGTGCTCGACCAGCTCAGCACGCTCGACCAGCTGGACCGCGTGACCGACAACATCGAAACGCTCAGGGCCGATGCCGAAACTGACCAGGCGCGAGCAGTAAAGCTAAGTCAGCAGGACGCTGAAACGCGCGCTGCTGCGAGCTCAGTGCCGGTCGACGCGAGCCAGGCGACACTCGACGCGGCCTCGATCAACTTCGAGGCTGCGGGTCTGGCGCTGGTCGCCGCGGCATCGCAGGCGGCGAACGCTGCAGCAACGCTGGCCGCGCTCGATGTGCGGCCGATCATTCGCACCGACGTCGGCCAGCTCAGCGCGCAGGGTTGGGCCAACCCCGTGCACGGTGCCATAACGGATACCTATGGGCCACGCCCGATTCGCCCACTCCCCGGAGTCGGCGCGTTCCACTACGGCACTGACATTGGGGCGAGCTGCGGAGCCCCTGTTTTCGCCGCCACCGCCGGAATCGTGCGGGCAGCGGGCTCCGTGGGCAGTTACGGTAATTGGATTCTGCTCGACCATGGGGAGGGTGTGCAGACGGGCTATGCGCACCTCGCCAGCGGTGAAACCTCGGTCGCTACCGGTGATCGGGTCACCGCCGGCCAGCAGATTGGCAGCATCGGCAACACCGGTCTGTCCACCGGCTGCCACTCCCACGTCGAGGTTCGGGTCGACAGCGTACGCATCGACCCGCAATCATTCTTCCTGAATCGCGGCGTCGTTCTCGGCGGCTAGCTGGTCCCTGAATAGCTAGGGCGGGACAGGGTGTGATTCGGCCGAGTTCAGTCGATTCGACGAAGCGCCCGCCGCTCTCGAGCGCCCTCGACCAGCAGGTACAGCACCGGCAGCACAATCAGCGTCAGCACGGTCGACGATACGAGCCCGCCGATGACGACGAGGGCGAGCGGCTGGGAGATGAATCCGCCGTGGCCGGTGAGGCCGGTTGCCATCGGCAGTAGGGCGAAGATGGTAGCGAGCGCCGTCATCAGAATGGGCCGCAGCCTGCGGCTTGCGCCGGCGACCAGGGCGTCAGGCACCGACAGGCCGCGCCGCCGGTACTGGTTGACCAGGTCGACCAGCACGATGGCGTTGGTCACCACGATCCCGATCAGCATGAGCACCCCGATCAGGGACGGCACGCCCAGCGGAATGCCGGTTGCAACCTGGAGCGCAATCGCCCCGGTCGCCGCGAACGGCACCGATACGAGCAGCAGCAGCGGTTGCAGCAGCGACCGGAACGTTGCCACCATCACGATGTACACGATGAGAATGGCCACGAGCATGGCGACGCCGAGCTGCTGAAACGCCTCGGCCTGGTCGGCGCTGACCCCGCCGAGCGTAGCGGCAGCCCCGGTCGGTAGCTTCGTGTTATCGAGCATCCGGCTCAGTTGCGCGTTCGCCGCGCCCAGGTCGTTGCTCGCAGGGGTTGCTGAGACGGTCGCCGTGCGCAGCCCCTTCGTCGTAGTGAGGGTGCTCGGCCCCTCGACCTGTTCGACGGTCGCGAGGGTTTCCAGGGCCACCGATCCGGTGCGGGTCGGAATCTGCACGGCTGCGAGATCAGCGGATGTCGTCGGCGGCGACTCCGATGACAGGTACACGGTCAGGTTGGTCTCGTCTATCACAATCGATCCAATGGCGCTTTGCTGCATGGCCTGCGACACGAGCGTGCCGAGAGCAAATTCGCTCAACCCGGCAGCAGCTGCGGCCTTACGGTCAACCGTGACGGCCAGGTATGGCAGCGAGGAGGCGAGAGTGCTCGCGCTCTCCCTGATGGCGGGGAGTTTCTGCACCGCGCTGAGAATGGACGTCGTCGCGGCCTGAAGGTCGGCATCCGTGGCCGCTGTGATATCGACGGCGATGTCGGAGGAGGCCCCGAAACCGCTCGCGGCAGCCACCGAGATCTCGCCCACGTCGCCCAGTTTGGCGAGGGCAATGCGCGCGTGGTTTTGCACCGCATCGGCGTTGGCACCGTCGACGGTGGTGATCAAATAGGTCACGGCGCTCGAGGTGGGAGCTCCGCCGCGGAAGGCGCTCGCTGCGCTTCCACCGCCGATCGACAGCTGCACGATGTCGATGCCGTCGAGGCCCTGCAGCGCGGTCTCGACCGAAGCGGATGCCACATCCTGCGCCGCGAGACTGCTGCCTACCGGCAGCGTTTGCGTCACCCGAAAGGTGTTCTGCCCGGTTGACCCGAGAAAGTTGATTTTCATGAACGGCACGAGCGCGGCCGTGCCGCCGAGCACGAAAACGGCCAGCAGCAAGGTCGCGACGGCGTGCTTTAGGGTGAACCGAATGACCGGCAGGTAGCCCTTCTGCAGTCGTCCCGGGTTTTCGCCGGCCTCGGCCGCTTCCGACAGCCCGGTCGAAGCGGATACGGCGGCCACGACGGCTTTCGGCGCCCGCAGAAACCAGTACGCGAGCACGGGCACGATGGTCAGTGACACGAGCAGCGAGGCGAGTAGAGCGATCGTCACGGTGAGCGCAAAGGGACGAAACAATTCCCCGGTCGATCCGCCCACAAAGGAGATCGGCAGGAACACCGTGACCGTCGTGACGGTCGAAGCCGTAATCGCTCCGGCCACTTCGCGCACTGCGAAGACGATTGTGGCAGCGCGGTCGGCGCCGGCAACAAGGTGCCGTTTAATGTTTTCAATGACCACGATCGAGTCGTCGACAACCCGGCCGATGGCGATCGTGAGTGCTCCGAGGGTGAGGATATTGAGCGAATAGCCCACGCTCTGCAGGCCGATGAAGGTGATCAGCACCGAGGTCGGAATCGAGATGGCCGTGACCAGGGTCGCGCGCACCGAGAGCAGAAACAGCAAAATCACGATGACCGCGAAGCCGAGGCCGAGCAGGCCTTCCTGGGTGAGCGCATCAATCGACTGTTGGATAAACGGCGCCTGGTCGAACACGACCGTGAACGTGGCCGGCGCGACGGCCGCCTCGAGCTGCGGAAGCATGGCGCGCACCGCCTCGGACACGTCCACGGTGTTGGCCGCAGGAATCTTGGTGACAGCAATGGTCAGAGCGGGTTCGCCGTTTACCCGGGAAATACTCGTGACCGGGTTCTCGACGAGGTCGACAGTGGCGACGTCACCGATGGTCGTGGCTCCGGCATCCGCGGGGGTGGTGGCACCGGTGAAACCGGCCGAGCTGGCAATGAGCGGCAGCGCCGCGATGTCGTCGACCGACCCGAGCCGCGAGCCCGCCTGCACTGACAGGGTCGTGTCCCCCTCGGTGATCGCGCCGGCCGGAATCAGCGACCCGTTCTGTTGCAGCGCCGACGTGATGTTTTGAGCGCTGAGCCCGCGCGCGGCGAGCTCAGCGGCGTTGGGTGTGATCGTGACCCGGCGTCCGATGTCGCCGACCAGGGCGGCGGCGCGCACGCCGGCTACGTCGCGAATGTCGCCGAGCACGCTGCGTTTCAGTTCGTCGGCGAGCGCCGCGGTATCGCTCGACGCGACCGCGAGCGAGATCACCGGAAAATCATCGATGCTTCCGCTGATCACCTGCGGGTCGACATCGGCCGGCAGCACGTTTTTTATGCGGTTGATGGCTTGGCCGATGCGGGATTCCGCCTTGACCAGATCGGTGCCGTACGTGAAGGTGGCGCTCACCAGCGATGAGTTGGTGTCGCTCGTCGTCGACGTCGTCTCGAGGCCGACGAGGCCCTGTATGGCGGTCTCGATCGGGGTCGACACGTCGTCGTTGACGACCTGCGGCGACGCCCCCGGGTAGCTCGTCGACACGAGCAGCTGAGGAAGCTGCAAAGACGGAATGAGCTCCTGCTTGAGCCCGGTCAGGGCCAGGCTGCCGAACACGGCCGCCACAATGGTGATGAGGGCGATCAGCGCCCGATTCTTCATGCTCACTACCGCGAGAAAATGCACCAACTTAGTATGTCAGTGCACACAGACGGTCCGACCTTTAGACTAAATCTTCGTGACTCGTCGACTGATCCAATTGCTGATTGGCCTCTTCCTCTACGGAATCGGCATCGCGTTGATTGTGCGTGCTGGAATTGGCGTGGCCCCCTGGGATGTGCTGACCCAGGGCATCGACAACCACACCCACCTGGGCTTCGGACTGATCACGATTCTCTTGAGCGGGGCGGTGCTGTTGTTGTGGATCCCGATTCGGCAGAAGCCCGGGGCCGGAACGCTGCTGAACGCCGTCCTTGTTGGCCCGGCAGCGGATGTTGGCCTGTGGCTGATTCCCGCCGACCTCGATCTGTGGGCGCGCATTCTGCTCTTCGCCGCGGGGCTGCTGCTGATTGCGGTCGCCACCGGCCTCTACATCGGGTCGCACTTTGGCCCCGGCCCGCGCGACGGCCTGATGACCGGTTTGCACGAGCGCACCGGCTGGAAGATCTGGATCGTACGTACCGGCATCGAGGTGATCGTGCTCGGTATCGGCTGGGCGCTCGGAGGCAACGTGGGAATCGGCACCGCACTCTTCGCCGTGCTGATCGGTCCCCTCTGCCAGCGCACGATCCCTTTCTTCGCGATCAAACGCCCCGTGGGCACCGTTCGTGCGGCCGATCCCGCCCTCACTACGCCCCTCTAGCTGGGCCTACAGAATTCGGTGATCGTGCCCGTCAGAATGTCGGCGAGCGCGAGCACCGACTGCGCGTCGACCCACTCGGTGTCGGCGTGCAGGCCCTCGCCGTCGGCACCGAACACGACGCAGGGTATGCCGGATTCGAGAATGAGTCCGGCGTCGGTCCAGAACGGTTCGCCGCGGGTGGCCGCCGGGTGGCCGAGTACGCGTTCGGCATTGCCGGACAGCGCACGCAGGATCGGCCAGTGCGGCTCGGCCTCGAATGCAGCGCGGGCTACCAGTCTGGTCAGCGTGAACTGGAACTGGGGTTCTTCAATGGCCAGCTCGGTGAACAGGGCACTTAATTCGGCCTCGACGCTGTCGGGTGACTGGCCAGGCAGCATCCGCCGTTCCAGCGTGAGTACGCAGCGGGCCGCGACGGTGGCGGCATCGTCACCACCGGCGATTTTCGACACCCGCACCGCGCCGTGGCCGAGAGTCGCGTGCGCCGGGGCAGCGTTTAACCGTTGACGCAGGCCGTCGAGGGCGCGCAGGGCCAGGCCGGCGTGCCAGATGGCGTCGACGCCGAGCTCTGGCTGTGAGCCGTGCGCGGCGAGGCCGGTCAGCTCAAGTTCGAACCAGGCGAAGCCGCGGTGCGCTGTGGTGAGTTCGAGGCTGCTCGGCTCGACCACCAGGGCGGCGTCGGCTCGAAAACTGCGCAGCACCTCCTCGGTGCCGATGCTGCTGAATTCTTCGTCGGCGACCAGCGTCACGATCACGTCCCCGGCCAGCCCGTGCGCGGATGCCCGCGCCGCCGCCACGAGAATGGCCGCGAGCCCGCTCTTGGTATCGACGGCCCCGCGCCCGTACACCCGGCCGTCACGGAGATCACCGCTGAACGGGTCGCCGGCATAGGTTGCGACGCCGACCGTGTCGAGGTGGGCGTTGAGCATGATCGAGCGGCCGATGCCGGTTCCACGCTTCACGCCGACGACCGACGGGCGCCCGGGAGTCTGCTCCAGCACCGAGACGTCGAAACCCTGCCGGCGCAGCCAGTCAGCGCACCAGGCCGCGATCTCGGCCTCTCCGGCGGCTCCCGGTACGAGGTCGGGGTTCACCGAATCGATGCGCACGAGCTGCTGCAAGATCGCGACGGGATGAATCTCAGAGGGTAGACGGGTCATTCCTTGAATCTAGGCCCTCTCGCGAAAGCGGGTACGTCGCTGCTTCGCAGGTGCTCCAGCAACCATTTGCCCGCTCTCCCGAAATTGGGCGCTGCCCTGGGTAGGGTGCAGCATGGGCAAGACAAGGCAGTGGGGGCTGATTCCGGCGGGGTTGGTGAGCGCATCTTCTGTGCTGCTCTTCGCATTGCGGATGCCGCTTCCCGGCTACGCGACGCTGGCCGCGGCGCTCGTGCTCGCGTTTCTGATCAACCGGGCCCTGTTTCGTGACCTGTTGCTCCTTGCCGTCGGCCTCGTGATCATCAGCACGATCTCGGTCGAGGCGAACATCAGCTACCCCAACATCGCCCTCATGGGAACGGTGTTGAGCCTCTCCGTGCTCACGCCGTACCTCCTCTCGCGGTATTACTTCAAGGACCACGCGATTCGGTTTCCGATTCGCACCGGGCAGCGCTGGACCACTCTTGAACGCGCCTATCTGCCGATCGTGGTGCTACTTGGGTATCTCATTTTGCCGAGCTATTTCATCGGAAGCGGCGCGTACCAGAACTGGCCGGCGGTGACCGCGCCCGATGAGATCGCCCGGCTGTTCGTGGGCGTGGGCTTTGTGGGCATCTGGGACGAATTGTTCTTCATCTGCATTGCCTTCGCCCTGTTGCGCCGGCATTTTGCCGACTGGCAGGCCAATATTTTGCAGGCCGTGATCTTTTCGTCGTTTCTCTGGGAGCTCGGCTACCAGTCGTGGGGTCCGCTGCTGACGGTTCCATTTGCTCTCTTGCAGGGCTACACCTTCGCCCGCACCCGGTCACTGACCTACGTGGTCTGTGTGCACCTTCTGTTCGATGTCGTGGTGTTTCTCGTACTCGTGCACGCGCACAATCGCGACTGGCTGGCCATTTTTCTGTACTGACCCTCTTGCACCTCTTAGGAACGCGATATATCGTGTTACCTAAACACGCGATATAGCGCGAGTTCACACCTCTGAAAGGACATACGGTGTCATTGGAAAAATGGCTGGTCGCCCCCGGGCAGACCAAGATCATCGATATCGAACTGGTGCGCAAGCTTAAGGTCGGCCTCATCGGCGGTACGGTCGACATCATCGGCCATGACGAGCCAGGTGTGCGCATCGAAGTGCACGGCGTCACCGGCAAAGACCTGAAGATATCGATGGACGGCGACCGCCTCGAGATCGATCACCCGCAGCTGCGCTGGGATAATTTCATCGACGTGTTCGCGTCGTTTCGCGGCACCGCACGCGCCGAGGTGAGCATCTCCGTTCCCCGCGACGTCGCGCTGCGCTTCGGGGTCGTCTCGGCCGATGCTCTCGTCTCTGGCCTCCGCAATGACGCGAAACTCAGCACCGTTTCCGGCGATCTCGTCATCGACGACGTACAGGGCGACCTCGACCTCAACGCGGTGAACGGCGAAATCTCGGTGCGCAATCACGTCGGAGCGATTTCCGTGCAAACCGTATCGGGCGATATCACGGCGAGCGGCAGCATCCGTCAGTTCACGCTCGACGGGGTTTCCAGCAACGTGTTCCTCGACCTGGCCGGCGCGCCGGACCAGATCGTGACGAACTCGGTTAGCGGCGACCTCACCGTGCGGCTTGAGCCCCGCGTTGCCGCGCGCTATCACCTCAACACCCTCTCTGGCACACTCCAACTGGATGACCACACCGTGCGCACCGCGTTCGGGAAGGGCTATGAGGGTTCCACCGGCGCCCTCGACGGCAGCTGGCTCGACCTGCGCTCCAACTCCGTGTCTGGCGACATCTCGGTCGTGCGCAGCGAGACCGCGGGCGCGGCACAAACCGGCGCCGAATCGACCGGTACAGCCTCGACCGGTACAGCCTCGACCAGCGCCGCGGATGCCGTGCCGCCAGCCTCCGTTGATACCGTGCAGGACCCGGCATGAGCGCCATGTTCGCCCACGGCAGCCTGCGCCTCTACCTGCTGAGCTTGCTCGCCGAACGGCCCCGACACGGCTACGAACTGATCCAGGCGCTGAGCAATCGGTTCGGTGGCACCTACAGCCCGAGCGCCGGCACGATCTACCCGCGGCTGGCGAAGCTCGAAGAGGAGGGCCTCGTCACCAAGCAGGCCGACGGCCGCAAGACCGTCTACCAGATTACCGATGCCGGCCGCGCCGAGGTGCTCGCCCGCGACGGCGAACTCGGAGCAATTGAAGACGAGGTAACCGACTCCGTGCGGCGCCTCGCCGACCAGGTGCGCAGCGGCGTCAATTCCGCTATGAAAACCCTGCGCGCCGACCTCGCCTCGGCCGCGCGGCAGGCGCGCGGTTCCACCGCTTCTGAACCGCGCGGCTACGACGGCACGCCCGGTTCCTGGGATCCATCGGGCGTGTCGACCGGGGAGCGCGCGATGCCCCCCGAGCACCCGCCCGCCGAACCCTCGGCCGCCACTGCCCCGGCCGACGCTTCACCGAGTGACGCTGCCCCGAGCGCGCGCCACGATTCCACGCGTGCTCTGCGTGAGGCCGACATGGTGCTCAACGAGTTTCGGCAGCAGCTGCGCGCCGACCTGCGCACAAAGGCCTACCGGTCGGTCCTGCCGCCCGACACTGTTTCGTCACTCCGCCGAAAGCTCGCCGACGTGCGCGCAAGCGTTCTCGCCACTCTGGAACCGTAGCCCTGCAAAACTGGTAGGCAAGGCCGGTGATTTTCGCGACACGCCGCTTTTTTCGGCCAAAACGCACGGCGTGTCGGAATTTTACCGGTTTTGCATCGGCTATTCGATTTGATAGGGAACCGGGTAGGTGTAGTGTCATCCCTCGTGACACCCGAGGCGAATGCCCCCGTACCAGAGAACCGTTCACCCAAGCGGTGGATCATCGGCGATCCGCTCCCCACCGAGCACTTGGACGGCCAACTGCTGCCCAAACACCTCGCCCTGCCCATTTTTGCGAGCGACCCGCTGTCGAGCGTGGCCTACGCGCCGCAGGAACTGCTCATGATTCTCACCCTCGGCGGGCTCGCTTTTCTGAGCTTCGCGCCGGGGGTGGCCGCGGTAGTCGTGGTGCTGCTCGTCGTCGTGGTCGCGTCGTACCGCCAGCTGATCAAGGCGTACCCCTCTGGCGGCGGCGACTACGAGGTCGCCCACAAGAACCTGGGCGAGAAGGCCGGTCTGGTCGTCGCATCCGCTCTGCTGGTCGATTACGTGATGACCGTGGTCGTGTCGGTCGCGAGCGGCGTGGACAACATCATCTCAGCAATACCCGCACTGGCCCCCCTGCGCGTCGAGCTCGCCGTCGTGTTCATCATTTTGCTGGCGGCAGCCAACCTGCGCGGCGTCCGGGAGTCGAGCAAGGCCTTCGCCGTTCCGACCTACCTGTTCATCGGCAGCGTGCTGCTCATGATCATCGTCGGACTCGGGCGGGCTCTCCTCGGCGATGCCCCGGTTGCGGAGTCCGCCGGGTACACCGTTCAAGGCGAGAACCTGGCCCAGGCCGCGTTCATCCTGCTGTTGCTGCGCTCCTTCGCGAGCGGATGCTCCGCCCTGACCGGCGTGGAGGCGATCGCCAATGGGGTGCCCGCCTTCAAACATCCCAAGGTCAAGAACGCCCAGCGCACGCTCACCCTGATGGGCGGCATCGCCATCGTATTGTTCGTCGGATTGACGGCGCTCGCCCTCATTTCCCAGGTGCATTACGCGGAGCGCGCCTGCGACCTGATCGGCTGGGCCGAGTGCGCCACGGCTCCGCAGCGCAGCCTGATCGCCCAGGTCGCCGCCGCAACCTTCGGCGATTTCTCCATCATGTTCTTCGTGCTGCAGGCAGCTACAGCGGCCGTGCTACTGCTGGCCGCGAACACGGCCTTCAACGGTTTCCCACTCCTCGGCTCCGTTCTCGCCCGGGACTCCTACGCACCCAAGTCGCTGAGTACCCGCGGCGACCGGCTCATCTATTCCAACGGTGTCGTTCTGCTGGCCCTGGCCGCAGTGGCGATCATGGTCGTCTATCAGGCCAACCTCACCGTGCTGATTCAGCTTTACATCATCGGTGTGTTCGTGTCGTTCACCCTCGGCCAGACCGGCATGGTGCGGCACTGGCTGAAACTGCTGAAGAAGAACCCTCCGAACCGGGGTTCGATCATTCTGAGCCTGTCGATCAACGGTTTTGGAGCCGCACTGACCGGCGTCGTGCTCATCGTCGTCACGGTGACGAAATTCACCCACGGCGCCTGGCTCGTCTTCGTGATGATGCCGATTCTTTTCTTTCTCATGATGGGCGTCAACCGGTATTACCGGGACGTCGCCAAAGAGATCGAGGTCGACCCGATCACGACCTTCGGCTCGCAGGGCGACCATGCAATCGTGCTCGTCGGCAAAATGCAGAAGCCCGTGCTGAAGGCCCTCGACTACGCCATCGCGGCGCGGCATGTCAGTCTTGAAGCGGTGCACGTCTCCATTGACACCGCCGAGACCAAGGAACTCAAACGTGCCTGGGTCAAACAGAACATTCAGGTGCCCCTGCGCATCGTCGCCTCGCCCTACCGCGACATCAGCTGGCCGCTGATCAGCTATATCAAGGAGCGTCGCCAGGATCACGGTTCCGAGGTCATCACCGTGTACACGCCGATCTACATCGTCGGGCACTGGTGGGAAGGCCTGCTGCACAACCACAAGGCACGTCGGCTGCGCCAGAAGCTCATGCTCGTGCACGGTGTCACGATTGCCCTCGTGCCGTGGCTGCTCGACTCCTCTGAGCTCATCTATGGCCGCCGCTCCCGCCCGATCCCCGGTCAGGACCGTCGTGGAGAGCCGGTGCGCTCCCGGCCGGTATCGCGCCGACCGCTCGCCCCGTCGGCGGGCACCGTGGACGGGGCAACAAAGTCGGCTCCGATCGTCGGAACCGTTCCGTCGCAGTCGCGACCGTCGGCATCCCGTCGCCGTAAGCGCAAGTAAAACGAACGCGGCGTCCGGCTACAACCTGGCCATGATTTGCCTTGCGATGATGCGACCGGCCCGGTTGGCACCGACAGTGCTCGCCTGCGGGCCGTATCCGGCGAAGAAGATGCGCGGGTCGGTCCCGGACACACCGGAACCCACCGAAACGCCGCCGGCTTTTTCCCGCAGCTTGAGCGGGGCCAGGTGCCGCAGCTCTGGCCGAAAACCGGATGCCCAGACGATCGCGTCCGCCTCGGTGAAGGTTCCATCACTCCACCGCACACCGGTCGGCTCAATGCTCGAAAACATGGGGCGAGCCACGAGCACTCCCCGGTCGATGCCGGCCGCGATGCGGCGCGTGACCGGTACCCCGGCACCGCTGACAATGCTCGGGAGGGCTTTGCCTGCCCGAGCCGCACGATCCTGCGACATCACGGCCGCCACGGCGGTCACTTCTGCCAGCTCGTCGGTGTGACTGAAATCGATCGGACGACGTGCCACCCAGGTCAGGTCGCTCGCCACCCCCTCAAGCTCGAGCAGGAACCCGATCGCTGACGTTCCGCCGCCGACCACGACGACACGCTGACCGGCGAACTCTTCACTCGAGACGTAGTTCGCCGTATGCACCTGCGCTCCCCCGAAGGTGCGCGCACCGGGGTAGTGCGGCACGAACGGCGCCCCCCAGGTCCCGGTCGCGTTCACGATCATGCGCGCGTTGGTTTTTTGGTCGCCGAAAACGGGCGAACTCGTGGCCACGACGAGGTCGGACTGCATCGGAGCCACGCTGGTCACGGTCACCGGACGCACGACATTGAGTTCATAGTGCTGCTCGTAGTCGCGGTAGTAGTCGCTGACGACGTCGCGGGCCGGAACGGTATGGTCGGCCGTATTAAAGCTCAGGCCAAGTTCTTTCATACCGGGAAGGTCGTTGACGCGGTGCGCCGACCCGAGATGCAGGGCCTGCCAGCGGTGCTGCCACGCGCCACCCGTGCCCGGGCCCCGGTCGAAGATAATAAAATCGCGCCCGGCCACGAGCTCAAACCGACGTAGGTAGAAACCAACGGAGAGCCCGGCCTGGCCGGCGCCGATGATGACGATGGGCACGCTGACGTTACCCGTCATGTCACCCCATTCCTACGGATTAGCCGTGCGAACGGCGTCCGCGGGGCACAAGGCCCATCATGCTAAACTAAACTCTAGTTTTTACACATTCCGTTCGGCAAATCCCGAGGGTCTCGCGACTCGCTCGGCCTGGCATCGTAAGGGGGTCACGCATGGGGCGCGGCCGTCAAAAAGCAAAGCACACCAAGGTAGCTCGGGAGCTGAAGTATTTCAGCCCGGATACCAATTACAACGCGCTCGAACGCGAGTTGACCGGGCATCCGTCCGACCCGCGCCTCGACGAAGACCTCGCCAAGTGGCCCGAGTACGAAGCGGACAAGGCCAAGAGTGCCGCCACCGATGGCGCAGCGAATTCCTCTGACGATGACGACGACGATGACGATCCCGACGGCGACGATGACCGTTACGTCGACCACTACGCCACCGAAGACGAGCAGAAGCGCGCCTAAGCTCCCTCTGCGTCCGCTGTCCGGGCGTTCCTGACGTAGGCGCGGCGGTTCGGCGCCCATCCAGCAACGACCGCAGAAATCAGCGCTCGTCGCAGGCGTCTGCGCCCGGAGCCCGCAACGCGTGCGCCGCAGTCTTCGGGCGCGTTAGTTCGCGTAGGCCCCGACGAGGCGCACAGCGCCGCCGTTGACGCCCTTGGCACCCTGCTCGAAGCCGGTCAGGTCGTGCGCGGCGCGCGAGACGCGCCCGGTGACCCAGGCGGGGATACCGCTCGTGGCCATACGGGCGATGACCGATGAAGCGGATGCCGCATCCACGACCGCGAACATGCCCACTCCGAGGTTCCAGGTTCCCTCCGCGCTTTCCAACGTGGACCCGGCCATGTCGCCGAGCACCCGGAACACGGGGGCGGGCGACCAGGTGGACCGGTCAACCTCGACCCAGGACCCGAAGGGCAGCACGCGGGCCAGGTTTGCCGCGATCCCGCCGCCGGTGACGTGGCTGAGCGAGTGGATGGCGCCGGCCAGTTCTGGATCGTTGATCACGTCGAGCAGCGGGCCGGTGTACAGGCGGGTCGGTTCGAGGAGCACCTCACCGACCATGCCGCCGAGTTCAGCCGACGTATCGGTGTAGCCGATGCCACGCTGCGCCAGAATGTGGCGCACGAGCGAGTAGCCGTTGGAGTGCAGACCGCTGGAGGCCAGCGCGATGACGACGTCACCCGAAACGACCTTCTCGGCGCCGAGCACCTGGTCGGCCTCGACCACGCCGGTGGCCGCGCCAGCCACGTCGTAGTCGTCCTGCCCGAGGAGGCCCGGGTGCTCGGCGGTTTCTCCGCCGACGAGAGCGGTTCCCGTCTCGGAACAGGCACGGGCGATGCCGGCCACGATCGAGGCGATGCGCTCTGGCACGACCTTGCCGCAGGCGATGTAGTCGGTCATGAACAGCGGGCGCGCACCGACCACGATGATGTCGTCGACGACCATGCCGACCAGGTCTTGCCCGATGGTGTCGTGCTTGTCGATCGCCTGGGCGATGGCGACCTTGGTGCCAACACCATCCGTCGACGTGGCCAGCAGGGGCTGCCGAAATTTGGTGAGGAACGACACGTCGAACAATCCAGCGAAGCCGCCGACCCCGCCCCAGACCTCTGGGCCGTGTGTCTTGGAGACGGCCGACTTCATGAGCTCGACCGCGAGGTCCCCGGCCCGGGTGTCGACTCCGGCTGCTGCATAGGACGAATTGCTCATTCTGGTCTTCCCGGGTCACCGAACGGTACCTGGCCCAAACGGGCGAGGGCTTCTTCTCGGCGCACGGCGGGCGCCAGAACGGCTTCCAGTTCGGAATCCGGACCGGGGTCGCATCCGTTGGAGGCGGCAGGTCGCTCGAGCAGATTCTTGCCGAGGTGCTGCGATTCCGGCAACGCGATCGGGTACACGCCCGTGAAGCAGGCCGTGCAGAGGCGCTCACGCGGCTGCTCGGTGGCTTCGATCATGCCGTCTTCGGAAAGGTAGCCGAGGCTGTCGGCGCCGATCGACTGGCGCACTTCGTCGATCTCGAGGCCGGTAGCGACGAGTTCGGCGCGGCTGGCAAAGTCGATGCCGTAGAAACACGGCCAGGTGATCGGCGGGCTCGAGATGCGCACGTGCACCTCGGCGGCGCCGGCCTCCCGCAGCATGCTCACGAGGGCACGCTGCGTGTTGCCGCGCACGATCGAATCATCGACCACGATGAGGCGTTTGCCCTTGATGACGTTCTTGAGCGGGTTCAACTTCAAGCGGATGCCGCGCTGGCGGATGGTCTGCGACGGCGCGATGAAGGTGCGCCCCACGTAGGAGTTCTTGACCAGGCCCTGGCCGAACGGGATGCCCGACGCCTGCGCGTAGCCGATGGCCGCTGGGGTGCCGGATTCCGGGGTGGGAATGACGAGGTCGGCTTCGACCGGGTGCTCGGCGGCGAGGCGGCGCCCCATCTCGACCCGGGCCTCGTGCACGCCGCGACCCGCGATGGTGGTGTCTGGTCGCGCGAGGTAGACGTACTCGAAGACGCAGCCCTTGGGCTCGGCCTTCGCGAATCGTTGGGTGCGCAGCCCGTTCTCGTCGATGGTGATGAGCTCACCCGGCTCGACCTCGCGCACGAAGCTCGCCCCGACAATGTCGAGGGCTGCCGTCTCGGAGGCGACGACCCAGCCGCGTTCGAGGCGGCCGAGCACCAGTGGCCGCACCCCCTGCGGGTCGCGGGCCGCATACAGGGTGGTTTCATCCATGAAAACGAGGCAGTAGGCACCGCGAAGACGCGGCAGCACCTCCAGCGCTGTGGCTTCGAGGGTGTGATCGAGGTCGCCGGTGAGCAGGGCGGTGATCACTGCGGTGTCGGTGGTGTTACCGCGAGCGAGTTCGCCATCAACCTGCGGATATCGTTCGCGCACGAGCTGCAGCAGCTCAGCGGTGTTGGTGAGGTTGCCATTGTGGCCGAGGGCCACCGTTCCGCTCGAGGTACGGCCGAGGGTCGGCTGGGCGTTCTGCCAACTCGACGAACCCGTCGTGGAATAGCGGGTATGCCCGACGGCGATGTGCCCGAGCAGGGTGCTCAGCGAGGCCTCGTTGAAGACCTGGGAGACAAGTCCCATGTCTTTGTAGATGAGGATCTTGGTGCCGTCGCTCGTAGCGATTCCGGCCGATTCCTGACCCCGATGTTGCAGGGCATACAGCCCGAAGTAGCTGAGTTTGGCCACCTCTTCACCGGGAGCCCACACACCGAAGACGCCACAGGCATCTTGCGGGCCTTTTTCATTGGGAAGAAGATCGTGATTTAACAGTCCGTCGCCACCGGGCAAGCCGCAGCCTCTTTACTTCTCGTTGAACGCTTGAAAATCATCGTTGGGAGCGCCGGAGCCAGGCTCAGCGGTACGCAGTTCGTTGGTACTTACTTCGTTCGCCCCTAGTCTATCGGCGATGACCGACACGTTTGAGCGACCAATGATCCGGTCGATCACGAGGGCCACGATCGCACCGAGCGTCGTGCCGACGGCAAGACCGCCGAGCAGCAGGAATCCGAAGATCTGCACCCGGTCGTACTCGTCGTTCTCGGGGAAGGAAATGGTGAGTATCAGGGCGAGCAGCACCCCGACAATGGCGCCGAGCAGCATAAAATTGCGGTATCGCGGCGCCCGATGCACGGTCACGGTCGTCTCCGCCAGTACGGTCTCATTGGCGGTCGGGTTGTCGGCGACGATGTCGGCCGACGGGTCCTGGGGCTGCTCGGGGGAACTCACCCGTCCATTGTCCCATGGGCAGATGGGAGACTGGCTATATGAACACGATTGCGGTACTTGGAAGCGCCAATATGGACCTCGTCGTGCGCCAGGCGCGCCTCCCCCTGCCCGGTGAGACAATCTTCGGGGCCGGTTTCAGCACGGTCCCGGGCGGCAAGGGGCTCAACCAGGCGGTTGCCGCCGCTCGCCTTGGCGCGGACGTGACCTTTCTGGGAGCGGTGGGAGCGGATGCCTATGGAACCGAGCTGCGCGCGCTGCTGGTGCGCGAGGGCATCCGTTCCACCGAACTTGCCACAGCGGATGCCCCCACCGGCACCGCCCACATCTCCGTCGTGGACAGCGGCGAGAATTCGATCGTCGTGGTGTCGGGGGCCAATGCCACGGTCACCACCCTGAGCGTGGAGCAGCGCGCGGTTGTTGCCGATTCGTGCTTTCTCGTGATGCAGTGCGAGCTGCCGTCCCGGGTGGTGGAGGAGGGGATCACCCTCGCTCGCGCGGCCGGTGTGTTCACCGTGCTCACGCCAGCGCCGGTAGTGCCGTTGCCGCCCGGCCTTCTCGCTTCCGTGGACCTCGTCGTTCCCAACCAGGGTGAAGCCGCCGAACTCACCGGGGAGAGCGACCCGGTGCGCGCAGCCGAGGTGCTCAGCGCCGGCGGTACCTGGGCGATCGTGACGCTGGGTTCGGAGGGTTCGGTCGTGGCGTTCGACGGCGAAGCCCTGGGTCTCGCCCCGGCTCGCCCGGTGACGGCGGTCGATACGACTGCGGCTGGCGACACCTTCGTCGGGGCGCTCGTGGCACGCCTCGCGGTCGTTTACGTGCGCGGCACCGATGTCACGCCCGATCAGATGATCGACGCCGTGCGCTATGCCACGGTCGCGTCCTCGATCGCGGTGACCCGCGCCGGGGCGACCACCTCGATGCCCGCCCAGGCCGAGGTCGACGCAATCCTCCGTTAACGAACGCGTAGTAAACGACCCGATTGGGTGGCTCAACGGGCGCTTTTTGCTCTCTCCTGACCCGACTCAGGAGCGGGTGCGCACCACCCGAATAGTGACCACCGCGGTCGCCGCGGCGGCCAGGGTACCGAGCAGGATCAGGGCGATCGTCCAGATGGTGAACGGCACCACGTCGTCGACGGCAGTGACCTCACCCACGACACCGACGTCGTCGGCCGCGGTGTGCGGGGCTGCGGCAGCAGCATCCGTTGGTACAGCGGCAATCTCTGCAGCGAGCGCCGCGCGCGCTGTGTCGGCCAAGGCCTGCGAGGCGGGCGTCAACACGGCCGCGACCACCCTCCGCGACGAATCGAACGCGGTGGGCACCGAAACGCTGGGAATCACCGGCTCGGAACTCGTCACCTCGGGCACCACGACCGGCGCCGCGACGGTCAGGGTGCGCACCTCGGAATACGCAACGGCTCCGTAGGGGTCTTTCGAGTAGGCGAACCAGCCGTGCGTACCAACGCCGGGGTTCCAGCTGGCAGTCACGGTGGTGCCGCTCACCACTGCCTCGAACGCTGCGATCGCGGTTTCGCTGAGGATATCGACGGTGAAGGCATCCGTTGCGAGCTCTTTCTGCATCGACGTCATGCCGAAGGCCGCGTAGGGCACCGTGAATTCCTGGTGCTCCAAGTCGAGGGTGGGGTCGTCGGAGTTATACGCGTCGAGGTACGGCGAGTAGGTGCGCACGCTGATCTGCTCGGCCGCGTTGTCGAAGTGCAGCAGCCGCAGAAACGACTGGCCTCCCTCTGGCAGGCCCTGGTAGTCGAACAGCATCTGGTAGACCGAACGGTCGGGGGTGCCGTCGCCGTTGTCGTCGAACTGATCGACGCGCGTGAACGCGTCGTGGTAGTGGCCGGAGAAGACCATCGCCACGTTGGCGTTCGGCGCGACGACATCATCGTAGATCTGCTGCGGCACCGCCCCGAGTCCGCCGGTGGTGAGCATGTATTCGTGCAGGTTGAGGATGGCGGTGCGCTCGGGATACTGCGCCAGCACCTCGTTCAGCCAGGCGATACCCTCGGCGCTCGGCGCCCAGCCAAGGTAGAGCATGATGAAGTCGATTCCGCCGGCCGTGATCAGGTCGTAGTGGCCGCGGTTGTCTTCAAAGCTGTCGCCGTACCAGGGGTTGGCCTCGTAGCGTTCGGCCCCGAAATTGGCCTTGTACGCGGCATAGTCGGCATCTTTCTGGCCGACATCGTGGTTGCCGGCGAGCACGCCGTAGGGCAGCTGGGCGTCGTCGAGCATGCTGTAGGCCGCATTGGCATTGGTCCACTGGTGTTCGGCTTCGAAGTTGTCCACGATGTCGCCGGTGTGGAACAGGTACTGCAGGTTGATGGCAGCGCGCTGCTCGAGCAGGTAGTCGTGAATGTCGAGCTGACGCTGGTAGAACGTGTCGTTGTAGTACTGCGTGTCGGATTCCACGGCGAGCGTGAAGTCGTAGTTCGCCCGCGCGGTGTCGTTCACGTTGTTGACCGGCAGGGCGCTCGACCGGTCCGAGAGGTCAGCACCGGCAAAGCCCTCGGAGTGCTGAATCAGTACGGTCAGAATCTGGTTTTGCACGTGGCCCAGTGCCGGCACCATGGCCTCGAGGGTGAAGGCGGTTGCGCCCTCACCGATGGTCACGTGGCGGTCGAACTCCTCCCACACGCCCGTGCTGAGGTTCTGAACGTAGAGCAACACCTTGGCGTCGGCATTCGCGGTGCCGTCCCAGCGCACCCGCGCGGTGAAATCAGCGCCGGCATCGGCCGGCACATCAACCTCGAACAGTTGGTAGGGAAACTGCGAGTCTGAGGTGATCGGTTCGACGGCGCCGTCCAGCCGCGCCATCGCGGCGACCTGGTCGCCGGTGAGCAGGGTCTTGGTCGCCCGCTCCGTGCCGTTCGCAATGGCGGTGGTGCCCGAAAAACCGCGCACGGTGCTGTCGGCAGCGGATGCCGTGAATCCCCGCCGCAGGGTGACGTTCAGTTGGTCACCGGTCGGGTCGGTCGCCCGCGCGCTGAGGTCGAGCGGTCCTTCCTCGACGATGGCGCCGTCGAGGGGCGTGATCAGTTCGTTGCCGGGCTCCTCGACCGGGGTGGAGAAGACGGTACTGAGCTCGCCGACGTTGCCGACGTTGTCCCGGGCGGTAAGCAACAGGGTGTGCTCCCCGTCTGCGAGTTTGATCGACGAGGTGGCGTAGGGCAGCTCGATGGGCAGGCCGTCGAGGGTCGCGGCGAGCGTGTCGGAGCCGGCACCGGCATCCGTCGCGGCACCTTCGAGCATGAATTCACCCTGGTAGAGCTGGCCGGCAACAGCGGTTGTCGTCACGACGGGAGCCGTGTTGTCGACCGTCACAGAGCGCCGCACCGTGTCGATGCCGTTGCTCGCGTTTACGCTGTGTGCGCCGTCGGCAACCGCGGTGGTGTCCCAGTCGTAGGCGACGGCCTGGTAGGCGTCTTGGGGAACGGTAAAGCTCGAGTTGTAGAAGTCGAGCTTGCCGGCACTGTCGCCCATGTTGAGCGCGAGGCTGGGGTCGCTGTAGCCGGTGGGTTGCAGGCTGCGACCGTCGGGCAGAACCAGGCGCATGTTTCTAATCTGAAAGTCGTCGTTGTTCTCGTTCGGGTTGATCTCGGGGGCGACCTTGGAGCCGGCCCAGACACTGACAACGAGGTTCTCGCCCTGCTTCACGTAGGTGAGCGGCACCGGCGTCGCGATGGTCTCCCAGCCCTCGGGGATGCCGTCGTCGAAGATGCGCAGCACGTCGGTGCCGATGCGCACGCCGTTCTGAAAGAAGGTATTGACAGCGGTGACCTCGAACACGAATTGGGGGGCGAATTCCAGCTCAGGGTTGGTCGGCACGATCTGGTCGTCGATGCTCAAGCTCATGGTGCTGCTGTCTCCGGCGGCCGAGAGCACTGTGTTGCCGGCGACGAATTGGCCGTCGGTGACATTCAGTCGCACCGGTGAGTTGTCGACGCCGGTGAGTTCGACCCGCACGACCGCGGTGCTGGTTTCGGTACTGCCGTCGCCGGCCGTGAAGTAGTACTCGTACCAGCGCTTGCCGGTGAGGTCGACCCGTTGCAGGTCGTACCGGTAGCCGCCGGCGCCGTCGGTGGACAGGTTTGTGGTCGCGAAGTCGGTGTCGATGTTGCTCTTCAGGTGCAGCTCGACGGTTCGCGCCTGCACGTCGTCGGTGACGGTGGCCGCGAGAGCGAAGTTGACGGCCGGATCGATCTCGGCGAGGGTATGGTCGTCGATCACCGGCGCGGTCGTGTCGGAGGCGACCGTTTTGAGGTCGCTCGGCACCTGCGCCGCGAAAACCTTGCCCGGATTGGCCGCGGCCTTGCCGAGGTTGAGCTGGCGACCCGGGTTACTCCCGTCGTTGCCATACTGGATTCCCTGGTTGGCATCGACGTCGTCGGCGCCGGCGAGGTTGTAATAGGCGGTATTGACGCTGAAACCGGTGTTGGTCAGAATCTCGATGCCACGCGCCGAACCGTTGGCCATTCCACCACTGAAAACCTCGACCAAATCCAGCCCCATCCTGAGGTCGGAGCCGAATGCAGCGTTGAAATCCGTGTCGGTAAGGGCGTCGTTCTGGCCGTTCTTGATCCAGAAAACCAGGTTTCCGCCGGCGGCGATGATAATGTCGTTCGGGGTGCTCGGCCAGCGCACGGTCGAGCTGTTGGTGAGGTCGGCCAGCGGATACAGGTAGTTGAGCGTGTAGTCCCCGAAATTGATGGGAGCCTTGGTGGCGTTGTAGACCTCAATGAACTCGCCGCCGTCGGCCGATCCGACGTTGGTCGTGTCCGGCGTGATCTCCGTGATCTGCAGCGGTGCGGTGTCGGCATTGGAGGGGGCCGGCGGCGTCGGGGTCGCGCTCGGGGTCGCGCTCGGGGTCGCGCTCGGGGTCGCACTCGAGGTCGGGGTCGGGGTCGGAGTTGTGTCCGGGCCGGGGTTGCCAGGGGTCGGTGTGCCGAGCGATTGCACCAGCTCCTGCGATGGCGATGTACTCGTTGCCGGGGCGCTGAAGTGGGCGCTCTTGTCGACGGAGACGGAGCCGGCCGGGTAGACAGCCCAACTGATCGAAGCGTTGGTGCCGTCGACGATGCGGATTCCGCGCCCACCGCCGTTTGCCATACCCGGCTGTCCGGTGATCCGCACCACCGGATACACGTCGGCAGAGCTGGTCTCGGTGGCGAAATGCGCACGGAAATCGGCTTCGGTGAACGCCTGGGTGTTGACGGTCGCGGTGGTGTAGTCGACCCAGAACACCGTGGTTGTCCCGGCAGCGATGGCGGTGCCGCCCGGGATGACGAAGGGTACGTCTTTGGTGCGGTCATCCGAGTCCGTGAAGATGTAGGCCAGGCCGATGCCGGCGGCCGCGAAGTCGATGTCCACGGTCGTTGTGTTCGTGACCTCGAAGAACTCGAAATTGTCGTACCCGACGTTGTCCGGGGTGACTTCGGTGACCAGGAGCGGGGGCAGTGCCGCTTCGGCCGCCGTCGCTGACGCCCCTGGTGCAAGGGCTCCGGCGCCCCCACCGATTAGCAGCACCAGGCCGAGCGCAAACATCGACGGACGAAACGGACGAGTCGATTTGCGCACGGAGCAGGCCTCTGTTTCATGGGAGCGGTCTCGCTCAAGCTATGGTCGGCACCTATCGCGGACATGTCTTCCACATGAACAAACGGGGTTTCTACCCCTGCCACGCGTGTCCCGAGGTCAGAGCCTCAGGATGTGGCCCGTCACGGCAGCGCGAGCTTGATTTGCCTGCAGCAGCGAGGCGAGGGTGTCACCTGTGCCAGGTGGGTTTTTCGACGGGCGTGGCAGCACGGTTTTGACCGGCGGGGCGCCAGGTTTGGGCGGGGTCAAACGCGAGCAGGCCGCGGATCCAGGGCCGGCCGTCTCGCATGTCGAGTGATTCAGCGCCGCAGCGAGCTGTGCATTATCGAAGATAACAACGATTTTCGTCACAAATAAGACGCACCAGCACTATTCACTCAACGCGAACTTACGCCGGACATTTAAGCTCAACCACTAAGGCAGGGGCAGCACCGGCACATGCCCGATCAGGGTGGCCCTGGACCCGGAGGCGTGGATGGCGCCGCTCGCCAGGCCGTCCGCCCAGGGCAGGGTGCCGGTCGCGAGCGCGAGCCAGGTGGCGGCATCCGTTTCGATCACGTTGGGCGGGGTACCGCGGGTGTGGCGAGGGCCGGCGACGCACTGCACAGCGCCGAACGGCGGCACGCGCACCTCGACGGTGTTGCCCTCGGCCTGTTCGGCCAGCAATTGCAGGGTGTAGCGCACCGCCTGCGCCCGAATGTCTCGGCTCGCGCTGGATCCAGCGGCGAGCGCGGCGAGGGCCGCCCGCACGGCCGCACGGCCGGCTCCGTCGTCGATGCGTGCTCGTGCCATGGTTCTAGTCTGCCCGATCCGCCGGGCTCGGGGCATCGGGTAGCCTGAAACGGTGAAAATCCTGATCCTTGGTTCCGGTGCCCGCGAGCACGCCATCATTACCGCACTGCTTCGTGAGACGCCGCGACCGAACGTCGTATGCGCCCCCGGCAACGCCGGTATCGCCGCCGAAACTGCGGTCGTAGCGCTCGATGCCAACGACCCGGTCGCCGTCACCGACTATGCCGTGCTGAACAGCATCGAACTCGTCGTCATCGGGCCGGAGGCTCCTCTCGTGGCCGGAGTCGCCGACGCCCTGCGCGCCCGCGGTATCGCCGTGTTCGGGCCCGACCGGGCCGCCGCTGCCCTCGAGGGCAGTAAGACTTTCGCCAAGCGCATCATGGATGAGGCCGGGGTTCCCACCGGCCGCGCCGTGCGCGCTGGCTCCCTCGCCGAGGCCGAGGCTGCGCTCGACGAGTTCGGAGCGCCCTACGTGGTCAAGGCCGACGGCCTCGCCGCCGGCAAGGGCGTGCTCGTCACGCCGGATCGCGCCGCAGCCCTCGCGCACGCCGCCTTCTGGCTCGAACACGGCAGCGTGCTTATCGAAGAGTTTCTCGACGGCCAGGAGATCTCGCTGTTTCTGCTCAGCGACGGCCACAGCGTGTTACCGCTCTCGCCCGCCCAGGACTACAAACGCGCCCTCGACCACGACGCCGGCCCCAACACCGGTGGCATGGGCGCCTACTCGCCCCTGCCCTGGCTTGACGCCGAGTTCGGCAGTGAGAACGAGTTCGTCGATGAGATCATCGAGACGGTTGCGCTGCCGACCGTGCGGCAGCTTGCCGCCGAGGGCACCCCGTTCGTCGGGCTGCTCTACTGCGGACTGATCTTGACGGATGCCGGCATCCGCGTCATCGAATTCAACGCCCGCTTCGGAGACCCCGAGACGCAGGTCGTGCTGCCGCGACTGCTCACGCCGCTGTCGGGTCTGCTGTTTGCGGCGGCGGCCGGCACACTCGGCACGCTGCCGCGGCCGGAGTTCAGTGCCGACGTGGCCGTGGCCGTGGTGCTCGCGAGCGAGAATTACCCCCAGGACCCGCTGGTCGGGCGCGAGATCACCGGATTGGACGCCGCACTGCGGGTGCCCGGCGTCACGGTCGCACACGCCGCGACCGCGACCGCGGGCGACGGCGACGAAGGTGGTACGCTCGTGTCCACCGGCGGCCGAGTGCTCAGCGTCGTCGCCGTGGGCGCCTCATTCTCCGAGGCCCGCTCCCGCGCCTACCAGGCGCTCGGGCAGGTGTCGCTGGAGGGTTCGCACTATCGAACGGACATAGCTGCCCGCGTCGCCTGAGCGAGTCCCCGCCACCGCGCGACGGTGATGGCCGGGCCGTCGGCGGCCAACGCGCCAGGAGCGTCGCCGACCAGTGGGCTTAGGTGCGTCGCCCCATTGCGCGAAACTTCGACACCCGGCGCATGAGCAGCTGGTCTACGGGCACGCTTGAAAGTGTGGACAGCTCGTACTCGATCGCCGCCGCCATCCGCTGGCAGAATGCCCGTCCTTCCTCGGCTGCATCGGGGCGCTCGTCGACGATATGGTCGACGATCCCATTGGCAAAGAGCGACGCAACGTTCACACCCTGCGCCTCCGACATGGCCGGGGCGAATTCCGTCGTGCGGTGCACGATGGCGCTCGCGCCCTCTGGCGGCAGCGGTGACAACCAGGAATGCTGCGCGGCTATGGTGCGGTCGGCCGGTAACAGTGCAAGCGCCCCACCGCCGGCCCCCTGGCCGAGCAAAACCGACACACTGGCCGACCGCAGTCCGATGAGCTCGTTCAGGGAACGGGCGATTTCACCGGCCATCCCGCCCTCCTCTGACTCTTTCGACAGAGCCGCCCCGGCCGTATCGATGACGGTGAGCAGCGGCAAGCCGAGTTCTTCGGCGAGGCGCATACCCCGGCGGGCCTCGCGCAGCGACCCCGGGCCCATCGTGGTGTCTCGCGACGGCCGCGGGCGGATGTGGCCGAGAACGATGCAGCTCTGCTGCCCGAAGCGCGCCATGGCGAGCATGAGCCCCGGGTCGTTTTCGCCCTCGCCCGTGCCGTTGAGCGGGAGCACGTCGTGCGCGCCATAGGCGAGCAGCTGGCGCAGGTCGGGCCGGCGCGGGTTTCGCGAGATTTGAATGGATGCCCATGCGCCGGCAGAAACGGGGAGCACCTGCATCGTCTCCGGGGCCGGCACCGGGGTAGTCGCCTTGCCGGTGAGGATGGTGAGCGCCCGGTCGACGATTTCCGGCAGCTGCTCGGGCGTAACGACAGCGTCGATCAGGCCGTGGTGGAACAGGTTTTCGGCGACCTGCACGTTTTCCGGAAACTTCTTTCCGTAGAGCGCTTCATAGACCCGCGGGCCTAAGAACCCGAGCAGCGCGCCCGGCTCCGCCACCGTGACGTGCCCGAGCGATCCCCACGACGCCATGACCCCGCCCGTGGTGGGGTGCCGCAGGTAGACAAGATACGGATGCCCCGCCTGCCGGTGCGCCCGCACGGCGGCGGTGATCTTCACCATGGAGAGAAAAGCGAGCGTGCCCTCCTGCATACGGGTGCCGCCGGAGGCCGGTCCGGCCAGGACCGGCAGCCCGTCGCGGGTGGCGCGTTCGATCGCGTCGACGATACGGTCCGCGGCAGAGAGTCCGATCGATCCGCCCAGGAACGCGAACTCGCTCACCACGATCGCTACCCGATGCCCGCGGATCAGGCCCTCACCCGTCAGCACGGATTCGTCACTGCCGCTCTTCTGCCGAGCCTTCACCAAATCAAGGCGGTACGCCTCGTCCGGGTCGGGATCGATTACGGGCTGGTCCCAGCTCGAGAACGATCCCTCATCCAGTACCACCCCAATGAGTTCGGCGGCGCTGAGGTGGCGGGTTTTCGGTTCGGTCACGACGCTTTTGTTCGGCACGTTAGATCCCTTCGACAGCGCGATTGAGCCAGTCACGTATTTCGGTGCCGTGCTGGTTGAGCACCGGCGGGGCAGAGTGCGTGGTGTTGGTCGTCTCGGCCGTGTCGGCGGGTCCGAAGAACCGCAGCGGCGGGCCCGGGAGGCTGATCTTACCGAGCACGTCATGCTCGACGTCGATCAACAGCCCCTGCGACAACACCTGGTCCCACTGGTAGACCTCATCCAACGAGCGCACCTTCCCGGCCGGAAGTCCGGCTTTCGCAAGTTTCTGCAGCAGCGGCACGGCATCGAAGTGAGCGAAGGCATCCGCTATCGCCGCTTTGAGGCTCTCCCGGTTGCGCACACGTTGCGCGTTGGTGGCCCACTCGGCTCGGGCGGGATCGAGGCCGAACTCGGCCGCGAAGGTGGCCCAGAGCTTCTCACTGCCGATGCTGATCTGCACGCTGCCGTCGCGGCACGCGAACAGTCCGTAGGGTGCGATCGACGGATGATGGTTGCCCTGGGCCTCGGGCACCTCGCCCGCCACCGTGGCACGGGTGCCCTGAAAGGCGTGCACTCCCACGAGCGCGGCCAGTAACGACGTACGAACGATCTGCCCCTCCCCCGTGCGCTCGCGCTGCAGCAAGGCCGCGAGCAGCCCGAAGGCGCCGTACATGCCTGAGAGTAGATCGGCGATCGGTACCCCCACCCGCTGCGGGTCGTCGGGGCCGGATCCGGTCAGTGACATGAGGCCGGCTTCGCCCTGCAGGATCTGGTCGTAGCCGCTGCGGCTCGACTCGGGGCCGTCGTGGCCGAAACCGGTGATCGAGAGGATAACGAGCGAGGGGTTCAGCTCGTGCATCGCCTCAGGCGAAAACCCGAGGCGGTCCAGAACACCGGGGCGGAAGTTCTCGACCACCACGTCGGCGCGCAGCAGCAGGTCGCGCAGCACCGCGCGGCCGTCGTCGCTCTTCAGGTCGAGGGCGATCGACTCCTTGTTGCGGTTGCACGAGAGGAAGTAGGTGGATTGCAGGTTGTCGTCGGGACCGACGAACGGCGGACCCCAGCCCCGGGTATCGTCTCCCGTTCCGGGATTTTCCACCTTGATGACGCGTGCCCCGAGGTCGGCGAGCATCATGCTCGCGTGCGGCCCGGCAAGGGCACGGCTCAGGTCAACGACCAGATAGCCCTCGAGTGGACCACGCGCTCGGGTCTGGGTGTCCGTGCTCATAGTCAGTCCTCTTTCGATGTGCGGTATGCGGGTGCGTCTACAGCCAGCCGGGCAGAACCAGCACCGCCCAGGCAATGGCGGGGCCGGCCACCACGACGATGCCGCTGTAGGCCAGGATCTGCTTGTAGAAGCGGTCCTTGTCGACGTCGTCGGGGGCGTTGGCCAGCACGAGAGCACCGTTCGTGGAGAACGGCGACACGTCCACGATGGTCGATGCCACGGCGAGGGCGCAGATCACGCCGATCGCGCCGATTTCGCCGGTGGCCAGGAACGGCACGGCGAGGGGAATCAGGGCGGCCAGGATGGCGGTCGAGGAGGCGAACGCCGAGACGATGGCGCCGATGTAGCAAATCAGCAGCGCTGCCAGCAGGGGCATGCCCAGGTTGGCTACGGCATCCGATACGTATTCGATGGTGCCGGCCTCTTCGAGTACGCCAACGAAGGTGAGCATGCCGCAGATGAGCAGCACGGTCGACCAGCTGATCTTGTTGACGGCACCCTTCTGCGCAGCGGGTGAGACCAGGGCGAGGATGACGGCGATGGTGATGGCTACGAAGCCGACATCAACCTTGAAGCCGAGCGCGATGACGGCCAGGGCGATGAGGCCGGCGATGGTGATCAGCTGAGGAATGCGTTCGGCACGGCTCGGCGCCTCTTGTGCGCCATCACCGGCCGGGTCGCGGGGGCCGTAGATGCCGGAGCCGAAGCCCTTGAACGCCACGTCGCCACCGGCTCTGGCGCCCACGCTGACCGCCATCCGAGCCTCGGCTGCCTGCTCCACAAAATGGCCGACCCGGCTGGAGAGCAGCCCTCGGCCACCAAGCACGATGAACAATACGACGGCGATCAGGAAGTTGAAGATGAGGCTCGACAGGAACACCGCCGTGGGGCTCGCGTCGAGTCCCGTGGTCGAGATGAGGCTGTTGACGATCACGCCGTACACCGCGATGGGCGAGAATCCGCCGCCCTGCGCTCCGTGAATCACCATCATGCCCATGAGCAGTGGGCTGATCTTGTACTTGCGGGCGAAGCCGAGCGCGATCGGCGCCACGATCGCCACGGCGGCCGGGGACAGAGCACCCACGGCGGTGATCACGGCCGTGATGATGAACATGATCCAGGGGATGAGGGCTACCCGTCCACCGACCAGTCGCACCGATCCGCGCACGAGCAGGTCGATCGTGCCGTTGCCCTGCGCGATCGCGAAGAGGTACGTGACCCCCACGAGGGTCAGGAAGAGCCCGCCGGGAAAATTGGCGAGAATGTCGGTGGTCTCCATGCCGAGGAAGACGGCGCCGAGCAGGAAGGCACCAACGAAAGCCAGCGCCCCCATGTTGACGGGAAGCAGCGTGGCGGTCAGAAACATCACCGCCAGGATGATGATCGAGATGATGGGAGCGGACATCCTTGTTCCTCCATGATTTTTAAGCGAAAGTGGGCTATTGGCTCACTGGACTAGCCTCCTAGATAGTAGGTGAGTTTGTCAATGCCCGTGTACCCTGAGGGTCACACTTCGATGAGGAGGCACCCGCGTGGCCCAGGACCTTGAACCCCAGCCCCTGTCGCGCGTGTCGAAACCACGGCTGTACGAACAGCTCGTGGCGCAGCTTCTGTCCTATATAGAGTCGGCCCATCTGGGCCCCGGCGACCTGTTGCCCGCCGAGCGCGATCTTGCGGAACGCCTCGGTGTCTCTCGCGCCACGCTGGCGCAGGCGCTCGTCGCCCTCGAGGTGCTCGGAGTCATCGACGTTCAGCACGGCACCGGCGCCGTACTCGTGTACCGGCCCAGCATCGCCACGGTGATCAAGGGACTCCGTGACCACCGAAACCGGCTGCCGGAAATCGTTGAGGCTCGCAGCACCCTGGAGGTGAAACTGGCCGAGCTCGCCGCGCTGCGAAGAACCGATGCCGACCTGGCGGCAATCGAGAACGCCGTGCAGGTCATGGCCGAGGAAATCGCGCTCGGCGACCGCGGCGCGCAGGGAGACGAGCTCTTTCACCAGGCCGTCACGGCCGCCGCCCACTCCCCCGTCCTCGCCCACCTCATGGCGTTCATCGCCGAGATGATCCTCGAAACCAGATTGGAGTCCCTGGCCCAGCCCGGCCGGCCCGAGCAGTCCCTGGCCTCGCACCGCACGATCACCGCGGCGATCCGGGCACGAGACGTCGCGGCCGCGAGCGCGGCGATGCTCTCGCACATCAAGCTCGTCTCCGACGTTGCCCTGCTGAAGTAGGAGAGAATACAAGCGTGACCGAATCCGCGCAGCCCTCAGCATCCGTCGCCCGCGAACTGCAGGGATGGGCTCATGCCTACTCGGGCAAGGTGCGAGACCTCTATATTCCGACCGGCGGCACGACGGATGCCCCGGCCGACCTGGCGAGCGCCTCCCGGGTGCTCGTGGTCGCCAGCGACCGAGTGAGCGCGTTCGACCATGTGCTGGAGCCGGGCATCCCGGGCAAGGGTGAGCTACTCACGACCCTCAGCCTGTGGTGGTTCGACCGGTTGACCGGCATCCCCAATCACCTCGTCGCCGACCACGAACAGCTCGGAAGCACCGTGCGCGAGCTCATCCCGGCGCCCGTCGCTGGCCGGGCAATGCTCTGCCGCACCCTCGACATGTATCCAATCGAATGCGTTGTGCGCGGGTACCTGACGGGCAGCGGCTGGAAGGAATACGTCGAGTCCCAGTCGGTGTGCGGCATTGCGCTGCCGGCCGGCCTGCAGAACGGCGACCGCCTGCCGGAACCCATCTACACCCCCGCGTGGAAGGCTCCACTGGGCCAGCATGACGAGAACATCACGTTCGAGCGCACGATCGAACTCGTCGGGGCGGGCGTTGCCGCCGAACTCCGCGACCTCTCGCTCACCCTCTTTGCCACGGCCGGAGCGATCGCCGAGAAGACCGGCGTCATTCTCGCCGATACCAAGTTTGAATTCGGCGCCGACCGGCAGACCGGCATGACCGTGCTCGCCGACGAGGTGCTCACGAGCGACTCCAGTCGGTACTGGGACGCAGAAGCCTGGCACACCGGCACGACGCCCGACGAGCGCATGGCGAGCTTCGACAAACAGATCGTGCGCGACTGGCTCGCCGCCCACTGGGACGGTACCGGCGCCCCGCCCGAGCTGCCGGCCAAGATCGTGGAGCAGACGGCTGCCCGCTATCGCGAACTGCTCGAGCGCCTCACCGGCGCCTGAGACGCAAACTGCCGTCCGGATGCCTGGGGATAGCGGAATAGCCCGGGCAACGCCTGAGTTGTGCCTGCTGTGACTCTAAGCGCGAAGGACTTGCTGGCCGCCGACACCGGAATGGGCGCGGTGACCCTGCGCGTGGGCAACCTCGACGCCATGATCGCCTATTACCGAGACGTCGTAACGCTCGAGTTACAGAGCCATGACGGGCCGGTCGCGGTGCTCGGGCGCGGCCAGACACCGCTCGTTATTCTGCAGCACGCGCCCGAGCTCGCCGCGGCTGAACCGCGCTCGGCTGGGCTCTACCACTCAGCCATTTTGTTCGACACGCAGGCCGACCTCGCTGCCGCCGTGTACTCGATCGGCGCGAAGTCCCCGGGAACCTTCACCGGCAGCGCCGATCACCTGGTCAGCCAGGCTTTCTACTTCACCGACCCGGAGGGAAACGGCATCGAGTTGTACTGGGACCGCGACCGCACCCTGTGGAGTTGGACCCACGGCCAGGTAGAAATGGCCTCGCTCCACCTCGACCCGAACGCCTTCATTTCTGAGCATCTGTCGGCGGCGCCGAGTGAGGGCCGCGCCGTCGTCGGTCACGTGCACCTCTCGGTCGGAGATGTCGCGAGCGCTCGCGAGTTCTACGTGAACCGTCTCGGCTTCGAGGCGACCGCAAACTTTGGTCCTTCCGCCCTGTTCGTCTCGGCCGGGGGCTACCACCACCACATGGCCATGAATACCTGGGAGAGCTCGGGCAGCGGCAAGCGCCGCCTGGCGCTGGGTCTTGGGGAGATCAGCATCACCGTGCCCGGCGCCGACGACATTGGCGCCCTCGACGAGCGGATGACCCACTACAAAGTCCCCACCAGTCACGACGGGCAGACCCTCGCGTTTGACGACCCGTGGGCCAACCGCATCCGGGTGCGCGCCAGCGGTGCGGCATCCGCTTCGGACCCGGTCGCGACGCTCTAGCACCGCGGGCAGCACCGCGGGCAGCACCGGGGACGCCGACGTGCCGGCGACGAATCAGCGTGCGGCGCGAGCGGCGCGACGGGTGAGCCCGTGCACGGTGGCCTGGTAGTCCTTGACGTTGAGCGGGCGGCCGGGCAGCTTGGGCCGGGGCGCGTCGGCCACGCGCAGGCCGTCGAGCACGATGGAGAGCTGCCGACGCCACTGGCCGGCATAGCCGGCGCCGAGGCCGCCCAGCGATCCAACCATAGTGACAAGCACAGCGAGGTCGACCGCGTCCACGTCCCGGCGCAGGGTGCCGTCCTTTTTCGCGCGGGCCACGAGACTTGCGATGAAGCCGTCGAACTCGGCGGCGGGTCGCGCCGACGGGTCCAGTTGGGCCATGCGGCGCAAAATCGGCGGCAGCGCCGGGTCAGCGACGAGCCATTCCGCAACCCGTTCGGTGTAGATGACGAGCGCCTCCCACGGGTTGGGCGCCGCCTCGATCTCTCCGCGCACCGCGTGCAGTTCGGCGAGGGCGAGGTCATAAAGCGCGCGCACAAGGTCGTCTCTGGTCGGAAAGTTGCGGTACAGGGTCGCCACGCCAACCTCGGACTGACGCGCGATCTCCTCGAGTGAAGCATCGATACCGTGCTGCGCGAACTGGGCGCGGGCCGACACAATGAGGCGGTCACGGTTCAGCCGGGCGTCGCGACGACGAGGCGGCACGGGTGCTGGCTTCTCGGGGGCAGACTTCTCGGGTGCAGACGGGGTTGGCACGCCATCCTGAGGCTTTCGGGTCGGCGGGGTCATGCGGTCCAGTCTAGAACTTCGGCCGGCACGGTTCGCTTTGGTGTTGCGCCCATCGCTGCAACCTGCGCACAATTTGAACAAGCCGAACGGAACCCGATGACTCTCAAGAACAACACTCGCGAATTCGACCCCAAGATTGTCACCGATTTTCGAGAGAAGATGAGCTACGGGGCCTACCTCGACCTGCCCACGCTGCTCGATGCGCAGAAGCCGGTCAGCGTTCCGGAACACCACGATGAATTGCTCTTCATCATCCAGCATCAAACCACAGAGCTCTGGCTCAAGCTTGTGCTCCACGAACTGCACGCGGCCATCGAGGCACTGCGTCAGGACCAGCTCGCGCCAGCCCTGAAGGGTATCGCCCGGGTCAAGCATATTCAGCGCACCCTCACCGAGCAGTGGTCGGTGCTCGCCACCCTGACACCCACTGAATATGCCCAGTTTCGGCACTATCTCGGCAACTCCAGCGGGTTCCAGTCGTATCAATACCGCGCGGTCGAGTTCGTGCTCGGCAACAAGAACCGCCGCATGCTCACGGTTTTCGAAGCGGATGCCCCGGCCCACGCCCTGTTGACCGCAACACTCGAAGCGCCCAGCCTCTACGACGAGTTTCTGCGCTATTTGCACCGGGACGGCTTCCATATTCCGGCCGATGTGCTCGAACGCGACGTGACCGAGGCTTGGACATTTCGCCCAGAGCTCGTGCAAACTTTTCGCGGAATCTACGAGAATGCCAGCGAACACTGGGCCGCCTATGAGGCCTGCGAGGAACTCGTCGACCTGGAAGACAATTTTCAACTCTGGCGGTTTCGCCACCTCAAGACGGTGCAGCGCATCATCGGCACGAAGCAGGGCACCGGGGGGTCGAGCGGCGCAGCCTTTCTGCAAAAAGCTCTCGAACTCACCTTTTTCCCGGAGTTATTCGCCGTACGCACGGAGATCGGCGCGTGACCACTCATTTTCTGGTCGGTCGAGGCTCGGTGTTGCCGGGCTTTCTCGACGCCCACGTGCACCTCGCCCTGATCGACGCGACCCTCTTGCCCGGTGGCGGAATCGCTCGGGTGTTCGACCTCGGCGGCTGGCTGCCGGACGGTCTCAACTCTTCTATGCCCGATTTGGCATGCGCACACCAGTTCATCACTGCTTTCGGCGGCTACCCTCTGCGTGCCGGGTGGGCCGAGCGCGGCTGGAGCTGTGCGGTCGCCTCAGCAGCGGACGCCGCCGCCGCGGTCGATCTGCAGGCGGCAGCCGGGGCATCCGTTCTAAAAATCACCCTGAACTCACTGGCCGGGCCGATGCTCGGCACCGAGGCTCTGGCCGCGGTCGTCGGCCGGGCACACGAGTTGAAGCTGCCGGTCGTCGTACACGCCGAGGGTGCGGGACAGGCCGATCGCGCGTTTGTGGCCGGAGCGGATGCCTTCGCCCACACCCCTTTTTCGGAGCGCCTCGCCGACGATCTCGTGACCGCGATGGCCGCACGCATGACCTGGATCAGCACGCTGGACATTCACGGTTGGGGTCGCCCCACCCCCGCATTTGAGATTGCGAGCGACAATCTGCGTCGGTTCCATGCGGCCGGTGGCCGGGTGCTCTACGGTACCGATCTCGGCAACGGGCCACTCCCACTCGGTTTGAACTCCCGTGAGATCACGGCGCTGCTTGGCGCCGGACTGTCCCCCGACGACGTCCTGACCGCGCTCTGCTCGCCGGCACCGCTCGGCCTGACCCTGGCCGACACTCGGGTCACCTTTATTCCGGGCGAACGACCACGTAACCCCGAAGACTTCGCCGACTGGCTCGTCACCGCTCGCGCCCTCACCCGTTTTGAACTGGAGGTTCTCGCATGACACCCACTATGAACGGTGCGAATGGCCTCGATGTCCCCCTCGCTTTTGCCCGGCGGATGGACCGCATTGACGGTCTGGCGCACTATCGCGCCAGGTTTCTGGGAACCGACGCCGACGCCGAGACCGCCAACCCACGCGCCTACCTCGACGGCAACTCTCTCGGACGCCCGCTGCGGGCCAGCGCCGAACGCATCGCCGACTTTCTGCAACACGACTGGGGTACCCGGCTCATTCGCGGCTGGGACGAGCAGTGGATGGACCTGCCCTTGCAGATCGGTGACGACCTCGGCCTGGCCTGCCTCGGCGCCGAGCCCGGGCAGGTTTTCGTCGGTGACTCGACCACCGTGTTGCTCTACAAACTGGCCAGGGCCGCCGTGGATTCACGGCCGCAACGCACCGAGATCGTGCTCGACAGTGACAACTTTCCCACCGACCGATACGTTTTGGAAGGCATCGCGCGCGAGCGCGGCCTGACACTCCGGTGGATCGATTCCGATACCGAGGGCGGGGTCACCGCCGAACAGGTACGCAGCGTCGTCGGCCCGCAGACCTCGCTCGTGCTGCTCAGCCACGTGGCCTACCGTTCCGGCTACCTCGCCGACATGCGGGCCATCACGGCCGTCGCCCACGAGCATGATGCCCTCGTGCTCTGGGATCTGAGCCACTCGGTCGGGTCTGTTCCGATCGAACTCGACCGCTGCGACGTGGATCTTGCGGTCGGCTGCTCCTACAAATACCTGAGCGGGGGCCCGGGCGCTCCGGCCTTCGGCTATGTGAAAAGCGACCTGCAGTCCGTGCTGACCCAGCCGGTTCAGGGGTGGATGGGTTCTCAAGCCATCTTCGAGATGGGGCCGGGGTACCGGCCGGCCACCGGCATCCGTCGATTCATGAGCGGCACGCCTGCCGTGCTGGGTATGCTCGCCATGCAGGACACCATCGCCATGCTGGGCGAAGCCACGATCGGGGCGGTACGAGCCAAGTCGGTCGCGCTGACCGAGTTCGCGATCACGCTTGTTGATGACTGGCTTGCGCCGATGGGGGTCACCGTTGCCTCGCCGCGCGAGCAGACCCACCGCGGCGGGCACGTGACCATCAACCATCCGCTTATGCGCGAGGTCACGAAGATTCTGTGGGACAACGATGTGATCCCGGATTTTCGGGCACCCAACGGGCTGCGGCTCGGCCTCGCCCCGTTCAGCACGAGCTTCGTGGAGACCTACGACGGGGTGGCCGCCGTGCGCGACGTATTGCGCGGCATTTTGCTCGGTCAGAGCGGCGTAGCAGAGTCGGCCCGCACCGAGGCGGGCCAGCGCGGTCGACCCGGCCTATAGAATTGTAGGGATTTGCCACGACTATAAGCCCCAGACTGTATGCGGAGTGCCCTGTGCCAACGATCGTCGTCGAAGTAATGCCCAAGGCCGAGTTGCTTGACCCCCAGGGCAAGGCCGTCGCCGGCGCCCTCGGTCGCCTCGGTCAGACCCAGTCAGCGCTGGCAAACGTCACCGGCGTGCGCGTCGGCAAGCGCTTCGAGATTTCCATCGAAGGTGAAGCGGATGCCGACGCTTTAGCCGCCGTGCGCGAGCTCGCCGACACGGTGCTGTCCAACTCCGTGATCGAAGATGTCGTCGGCATCCACGTGCAGGACGCCCCCTCGTCAGCGGTCGCCTGATGCGCATCGGCGTCGTCACCTTTCCCGGCTCGCTCGATGATCGCGACGCTGCGCGCGCGATTCGTCTGGCCGGCGCCGACGCCGTGTCTCTCTGGCACGGCGACCACGACCTGCACGGTGTCGATGCCCTCGTGCTGCCGGGCGGATTTAGCTACGGCGACTATCTGCGGGCCGGAGCCATCGCGAGCCTCTCACCGATCATGACCGAGGTCATCGACGCGGCGAACAAAGGCATGCCCGTGCTCGGAATCTGCAACGGATTCCAGATGCTCACCGAGGCCCATCTGCTTGACGGCGGACTCATTCGGAACGACAAGGGCCGCTTTATCTGCCGTGACCAGGGCCTGCGCATCGAGAACAACGCGAGTGACTGGACGAGCGAGTTCTCCGCCAACGCCGAGATCGTCATTCCACTCAAGAACGGCGAGGGCTCGTTCATGGCCTCCGACGAGACCCTCAAGGCACTCGAAGGCGAGGGTCGCATCGTGGCCCGCTACATTGGCGGCAACCCGAACGGGTCGCTGAACGACATCGCCGGCGTGACCAACGCCCGCGGCAATGTTGTCGGCCTCATGCCGCACCCCGAGCACGCCGTTGAGGCCGGGTTCGGCCCCGACACCGACGATGCCATGGCGAGCGGCGTCGACGGCCTGGCTTTCTTCACCTCGGTCATCGCCGGGGCGCTCGTCGCGCGCTAGCCCATGCCGGGCCCCTCCGCGCAACCCCCCACCCGTGTGCGTCGAGCTCGTACCGGCGTGGGGGTGCTGTTCTTCACCAATGGGGCTCTCTTCTCCAACCTCTTGCCGCGCTACCCCGAGATCAAAGCCGACCTCGAACTCACCAACGCGGCGTTTGGCTTCGCTGTCGCCGCGTTCCCCCTCGGGGCGCTCATCGCTGGGTTGACGGCCGGAGTACTGGTTCGCCGCTTCCGCTCGTCTCGAGTGGCGATCGTGGCCACCGCACTGACGGCCATCGGAATACTTCTGGCCGGAGTTGCCCCCGTCTGGGTTGCTCTCGCCGCCGGGCTCTTTCTCGCCGGAGCGATGGATTCGATCACCGACGTCGCTCAGAACTCGCACGGCTTACGAGTGCAGCGGCTCTACCAACGATCGATCCTGAACTCCTTCCACGCGGTGTGGAGTGTTGGAGCGGTGTGCGGTGGCATCCTCGGCGCGGTGGCGGCGCAACTGGCAATCCCGCTGTCCGCTCACCTCACCGTCTCAGCCGTTCTGTTCAGTCTCATGGCGCTCGTTGCCTACCGATGGCTCCTGGATGGTCCGGAACCGTCCGAGGTCACCCCGTTTCTGGCTCCGGAAAACAGCCGACCGAAAGCAGCCGGGCTCACGATGGGATCGTTGATTAAATACGCGGTCCTCGCCGCGCTGGTCATGATCGCGGCATCGGGCGCTGTCGTGGAAGATGCGGGAAGCTCCTGGTCTGCGATCTACCTGTCGAATTCCCTCGGCGCATCGGCATTCGTCGCGGGTCTCGGCTTCATCGCCCTGCAGGGGATGCAGTTTGTCGGGCGGATTTTCGGGGACCGACTGGTGGATCGCTTCGGCCAGCGCGCCGTGGCTCGCACCGGCGGCGTGATCGTCTTTGTCGGAATGGGCGTTGCCCTGATCTTCCCGACAATCGTCGGAACGGTGATCGGATTAGGCCTGGCCGGGCTTGGCGTAGCAACGCTCATCCCGGCAGCGATGCATGCCGCCAATGAACTCCCAGGGTTCAAGCCTGGCACGGGCCTCACGATCGTGAGTTGGCTCCTGCGGGCGGGGTTTCTCCTGTCGCCGCCGCTCGTCGGTGCGATAGCAGATGCCTCGTCCCTCCGATTCGGCCTGCTCATTGTTCCGGCGGCGGGGCTGCTCGTGGTGCTGTTCTCTCCAGTGCTGGCCAAGGTCGTCCAACTGCCCCGCTCGACTCGTGCGCCTGACCCTGACCAACACCCGGCCGCGGATGACCTAAAAGATCAGGCGCATCCTCGGGCGTAACTTTCGCCTACCGTCTACCAACTTCTGGAGTATTTTCGTGTCTCCCCGCTCGTTGTACCGCTTCGTGTCCATTGCCGAGGCGATCACCTGGTCGCTGCTGATCATCGGCATGCTACTGAAATACGTCGTACGGGCCGGTGAGTGGGGAGTGCAGATCGGCGGGTTCCTGCACGGTCTCGTCTTCATCGCCTACGCCATGACGGCCGTCTTCATTGGTGTCAACCAGCATTGGAAAGCCCGGCTGATCGCCCTGGCCTGCCTCACGGCGATCATTCCGTTCGCGACGATTGCCTTCGACCGGGCCCTTGAACGCCGCGGGGCCCTCGACGGCGGCTGGCGTTCCACGCGCACGAGCGATCGACGCGACCACACCCGGCTCAGCGCCCTGCTGCGCTGGATGCTGGCCCGACCGGTCCTGCTCGCCAGCATCATGGGTATCGCGCTGGTGTCGATTATGGCGACTCTGCTCACGATCGGTCCACCCGGCGCCGGCAGCTAGCGCCCTTATTGGTCACCGCATCAGTTACCGGTCGGTGCCCCCACTAAGACTGGCGCGTCCCCCAGTAGCTGGCGCGGTGAAGAACGACCGGGGTGACTCAGCCGAGCGTCGCGGGCGGCTGCGGGGTGATACCCACACGGGGGTGCCGCGCGATGACGGCCAACGCGAGCGCAGCATCCGCTTTCTCGAGGGGGAACGTTGTTCCGACGAGGGCCGAGAACGGATGCCGGTGCCACGCTCCGCTGAGATAGGTCACGGCTTGCTGCAGGTCGCCCGGTGTGTAGTTGTGCACGCCGCGCACGGTGATCAGGCGGCGCACGATCGACTCCGGGTCGAGCAGCACCGGCGCCCCGGGTGAGACGCTGCCGACCAGCACGACCACGCCGCCGGTAGCGATCAGGTCTATCGCCGTTTGCACGGCCGGCCGCGCGCCGCTCAGTTCGAGTGCGATCGTCGGCTCGGCAGCACCCGCATCCTGTAGTGCGGCGAGCACGCTCGCAACCCCGGTCGGCGATTCGCGCGGCGCCTCAGGGTCCGCGACCGCTGCGGCCCCGAACGCGAGCGCGAGCCGTCGGCGCGCGGCATCGGGGTCGCTGACGAGCACGAGCGCCCCGGCATCCGTCGCCATTGCGCAGGCCGTAACTCCGAGCATTCCCCCGCCGGTTATCAACACGGTAGCTCCAGCCAGCGGCACCAGAGCGGATGCCGCCAGAAGCGCCGCGACAACCGTGGCGGTCGCGCAGGAAGCCGGGGCCAGGACCGTGGCGGGAACCTGCTCGTCGACGACGACGACCGCGGTCCCGGCGCGCACCTGCACGTGGGTGGCGAAACCTCCACTGAGTTCCCAGCCGCGCTGCATCTGTTCGTGGCCGTATTTGACCACCTCGAGGCACTTCTGGGGCAGGCCACGGCGGCAACGCGGGCACGTTCCGCAGCTTACGGCGACCGACCAGACCACTCGTTGCCCGACCCGCAGGGGCATTCCATTTGCTGCATATGATCGTTCGGTGACGGCGACGATGCGGCCGATCTGCTCGTGCCCGAGCACGAGCGGTTTGGCAGACGAACGGTGACCGAGCACTGTGTGTACGTCGGAGCCACAGACCGTGGCCAATTCAACTTCGACCAGCACGTCACCGGGTCGCAGCAGCACGCCGGGTACCGCCACGCACGCGAGCGGCTGGCCAGCCCCCGACCAGACCATGGCCTCTGCGGCGCGCGGCAACACCACCTCACGTCCGACTCCGCGGGTGAGGGCTGGCAGCGTCAGGTGTTCAGCAACTGAATCGTGTTTGGGCATGGCTACTCGATCGTCTCCTCACGCAGGCCGAGCAGTTCGGCGAGGTCGGCGACGCTCGCGATGACGACGTCGGCCCCGGCTTCTTCGAGGGTGTCGCTGTCGTGTGTGCCGGTCAGCACTCCCACGATCAGGCCGGCGCCAGCGTTCAGGCCTGAGCGCATGTCGCTCGTGGTGTCGCCGACGACAACCATGGCTGCAACACTCGACGCCCCGGTACGCAGTAGCGCGTTGAGCGGCAGGTCTGGGTAGGGGCGGCCACGGCCGGCTTCGGCCGGGCAGAGGCTGACGTCGATAAGGTCGTTCCATCCGAGTGAGTCGATGAGCGTGTCCTGCGTTGCCCGGGAGAATCCGGTCACCAGCGCCACCTTCACACCGGAGTCCCTCAGTTCCTGGAACAGGTCGGCCGCGCCCGCGATCGCCGTCACCCCGACCTGTTCGACGAGTTCACCGTAGGCGGCTTCGAACTCGGCCGTCGCGGCGACGGCCGCTTCTTCGGAGTCGGTCAGTTCGCGAAAGACGTCAAGTTTGGACTGCCCCATGGTCTCGCGCACGAAATCGATGGCTTCGGCGACCTCATCGGCGGTGTCCGCCAATCCGCAACGCTCGGCCGCGAGCACGAACGCCCGCTCGACCAGTCCGTCGTCGGTCACGGTGGTGCCGGCCATGTCGAAGACTACGAGCTCAACGTCAACGTCTTCGGTGTCAAAATCGTCGAGATCGAGATCGAGGGAAAGTGGTGCAGTGCTCATGGGGTGCCTTTCAGGGTAAGGGAGATGGGTGAATCGCACACGGTTGCGATGACGTGCTCAGCGAGACCGAGCCCGGTCGTCATACCGATTCCGGTGGTTGCCGCGACGAGATAGACGCCGAGTTCGGGCTGGTCGATGAGAAAGTCGGCACGGCCTGAGGCGTAGACGCCCTGCCACCGTTCCAGCACGTGCGGGCGCGTCACGCCGAACAGCTCACCTGTGAGGTGCAGCAGCTGCTCGAAGGCGTGCTCATTCTGGAATGGAGAAACGGAAGCCCCGCGATAGTGCGTGTCCCCCACAATTAGCGATCCGTCGGGCAACTGGGTATACATCTGGTTGAGGTCGAGTTCGCCGAGCGCCGGGTACTCTCGACGTAGCCGTTCGCCCAAAACCGCGGCGGCCGGCAGACCGGAGAATGCCCCGTAGCGCAGAAGCGACCAGCCGGTCAGCACCGGCGCAGGCAGGGGCGCACGAAGGCCTGCGTCGACGCGCAGCATGTCCAGGCCACAGCGCACAATGCCGTCGCGCTCCGCGATTTCCGGGTACAACTGGTCGATGTCATGGTTCACCGCCACGATGACCGTTCCGGCATCGATCGACCCCCGAGTCGTTGTGACCCGACCGGGGCGCACGGCCGTCACCGCGGTTCGGTATCGAAATTCGACGCCCCGACTGGCCAGGTACGCGGCGAGACCGGCCGCGGCCTGGCGCGGATTGACCTGAAGGTCCCACGCAAGCATCGCTCCGCCGCGTGCCGTATCGGGGGCCAGCGGCAAACGAGCGTTGACCTCGGCAGCGCTCAGCACCACCACGTCGGGTTGACCACTACCAAAGAGCGATTCGGTTCCCCGCTGGGCCGCCAGTTCGGATAAAACGGCCAGTTCGTCGTCTGCCCTAGCAACGACGACGGTGCCCGACTCGCGCAGCCAGACTCCGGCATCCGCTGCCAGTCGCAGCCACAGCGGGCGCGATCGCAGCGCAAATTCACGGGCCAGGCCGCTTTGCGGCGTGAAGCACAGGTGACCGAAATTTCGAACGGATGCCCCGCCGATGGCTCCCGCCCGGTCGACAACGACCACGGACAAGCCCCGGTCGACGGCGGCGAGCGCGTGCCCGAGACCGACGATTCCGCTGCCGACGACGACCACGTCGAAGCGGGTCATCGGAACACCCACCGCATCCACACTGCCAGCCCTTCGACCCGGACTACCGTCACGAGAATCATCAGCACGATCGGGTGCACCGGGAACCATGGTCTCAGCGACGACCTTCACCTTGTCACTCTTGGCGACCTCGCTGTCTTCGGCGAAGCCGACCTCGCATTCCTTGCCTTCGCCCACCTTCTGCACGCTCACATCGTGCTTGCCGGCGAATTCCTCGAGTGAAGAAATGCTGCTGTCCGCCGGCACGATCGCCTGGGAGAAATACCCGGGCGCCTCACCCTTGGTCGTCACGATCGAGGAGATCGGGGCGAGCACCGTCGTGGCGGTACGAGAAGAGGTGCGTGAAAAAGGGCTGGGGATTGCCACGTGAAACCTTCCTGAGTCAAGGCCAGTATGTTTAGCCACGTTAAGCAGGCCACGCCAACAACGATGGTGCGCCGGGTAACCAGCAGGTGAACGGGCAGCGGCAATTGCACGAGCGTGTCTGTGGTCACATGCACAGTTTCGTCCCGGCGCTGGACGGTACCGTGGGGGGTTCACGCCCGATCAAAGGAGATCTTTGTGTTCACGAGCCCCTACGCTCCCGTTGAGATTCCCGACGTCACCATTTTTGACTACCTGTTCGACGCTTTGAGCGAGGCTGAACTCGATCGCATTGCCGTCATCGACGGGGTGAGCGGCGCGGAACTCAGCTACCGCACTCTGGTCGATCAGATCACCCGGGTAGCTGGTGCTCTTGCCGCAGAAGGTGTCGGTCCCGGCACGGTCGTGGGCTTGCTCTGCCCGAACACGCCTGCATTCACGGCCGTCTTCCACGGCATCCTGCGCGCGGGCGCCACCGTCACCACCATCAACTCGCTTTACACCCCCGACGATATCCACCGCCAGCTCCACGACTCCGGCGCCACCTGGCTCATCACCGTCTCGCCGCTGCTACCGGGCGCCAAGGCGGCAGCGCACGCGTCGGGCATTCCCGACGAGCGCATCGTGGTCATCGAGGGCGAGACGGGGCATCCGTCGCTCGCTGATTTGCTGGCAGCGGATGCCGCAGCGCCGACCGTGACCATCGACCCGGCCACGCACGTGGCCGTTCTGCCCTACTCCTCCGGCACGACCGCAGCGCCCAAGGGCGTCATGCTCAGCCACCGCAACCTCATCGCGAACGTGCAGCAGGCGCGCGACCTGATCGGCGTCGTCCCAGAGGACAAGGTGCTGGCGCTGCTGCCGTTCTACCACATCTACGGAATGACGGTTCTGCTGAACCTCGCCTTCAAACAGCGGGCTGCCCTCATCACTATGGCCAGGTTCGACTTCGTCGAATTTCTGCGCATGATCCAGGACCACCGCTGCAGCTACGTCTTCATCGCGCCACCGATCGCGGTGGCCGTCGCGAAGCATCCGCTGGTCGAAGAATATGACCTGTCAAGCGTTCACACCATTCTCTCCGGGGCAGCGCCGCTCGACGGCGCCCTCGCCGCGGCCGTCGCCGCCCGGCTGGACTGTCGCATTCTGCAGGGCTACGGCATGACGGAGGTGAGCCCGGTGAGTCACCTGATTCCAATCGATGCTCCGCACCTGTCGCGCGCCTCGGTGGGTGTGACGATTCCGAACATGGACTGCAAGCTCGTCTCGACCGAAACCGGGGACGAGATCGAGGCTCCAGAAAACGGGGTGAGCGAACGCGGCGAACTGCTGGTGCGCGGCCCGAACGTGATGCTCGGCTACCTCAACAACGAGAAGGCCACCCGCGAGACCATCGACGCCGACGGGTTTCTGCACACCGGAGACATTGCCACGGTCAGCGCGCTCGGCGAGGTGACCATCGTCGACCGCAGCAAGGAACTGATCAAGTACAAGGGCTACCAGATCGCGCCGGCCGAACTCGAGGCGCTGCTGCTCACCCACCCAGAGATCGCGGATGCGGCCGTGATCGGTGCAGCGGATGCCGACGGCCAGGAGATACCGAAGGCCTTTGTCGTCACCGTGGCTGAGTCTGGTGTCACGGCCGAGGAGGTCATGGCCTTTGTCGGCGAGCGGGTCGCCCCGCACAAGAAGGTGCGCGCGGTCGAGTTCATCGAGGTGATTCCAAAGTCGGCCTCCGGCAAGATTCTGCGCAAGGACCTTCGGGCGCAGGAGCGTGCAGCGACGGTTTAGCCGCCACGGTCGGCATGGGGTCAGCCGATGCGGATGAGTTTCTTGTTCACGAACTCGCTGGCACCGAAGCGTCCGAGTTCGCGCCCGAAGCCGCTTCTTTTCACCCCGCCGAACGGTAGCTCTGCGCTGCCGGCGTCGACGAGGTTGACGAACACCATGCCGGCTTCGATGCGGTCAGCAACTCGCAGGGCCTGCTCGGGATCGGTCGTGAACAGGTAGGAGCCCAGGCCGAAGGGAGTGTCGTTTGCGAGGGTGACGGCGTGATCTTCTGAGGCTGCCCGGTAGACGAATGCTACGGGGCCGAAGAACTCCTCATGGTACGTGTCGTTGTCTGGCGTGACATCGGTGAGCACGGCCGAAGGGTAGAAGGTGCCAGACCGTTTGCCCGTGGTCGCCAGGGTCGCGCCCTGCGCGACTGCGCGCTCGACCTGCTCCTCGAGATGCTCGGCCGCGGCGAGGGACGAAATGGGTCCGTAGTCTGCCCCGGGAACGGTCGGATCACTGGGAGAGCACGCCAGGATAGCGGCGGTGAACTTCTGTGTGAACTCCTCGTAAAGTCCATCGATCACGATGAATCGTTTGGCGGCGTCGCAGGCCTGTCCGCCATTGCGGAGGCGACCGGCGACGGCGGCATCCACTGCGGCGGCCATGTCATCGGTGCTCAGCAGGATGAACGGGTCTGACCCGCCCAGCTCCAGCACGACCTTCTTGAGGTGGCGACCGGCGACCTCGGCAACGGCCGCGCCGGCGCCCTCCGAACCGGTGAGGGAGACGCCCTGTACCCGCGGATCGGCGATGATCGTGGCGACCTGCTCGCTGTCCGCGTAGACATTGGTGTAGGCGCCAGCCGGGAAGCCTGCGTCGTGGAAGATTTGCTCGATCGCCGCGGAAGACTCCGGGCACTGCGACGCATGCTTGAGGATGATCGTGTTGCCCGTCATAAGGTTTGGTGCAGCGAAGCGCGCAACCTGGTAATACGGGAAATTCCACGGCATGACACCGATCAGCACACCGAACGATTTGGAGCGCATGAAGGCGGAACCCTCGCCGCCGCGAAGGGTGATGGGTTCGTCCTTCAGAAAAACCTGCGCGTTCTCGGCGTAGTACCGGTAGATGTCGGCGGCGTAATCGACCTCGCCGAGCGCCTGATCGACGGGCTTGCCCATCTCGCGCACGATCATGGCCGCCAGCTCGTCGCGGCGCTCCTCATGCAAATCGCCGACCCGGCGCAGGAGTGCGGCCCGCTCGTCGGTCGTCGAGTTTCGTGACCAGCCGACGTGCGCCGCATCCGCCGATGCGATGACCTGCTCGAGTTCATCACTCGAAATTTGGGGGTACGTCTTGACGGTCTCGCCGGTGGCGGGGTTGATAACGGCGTGGTGGCTCACGAGCCACCTCCTTTCACGGGGCTACTGTTCCGGAGAAAATCACGTATTACGAGCCAATCATGTTCGCGCGAATTGTCAAGGCTCAGGAGGCCAGTGGAGTTGAGGCGCTAGTTTCAGCGCGCGCTGGTCCTCGAATCACGGGCAGCTGCAGACCCAGCGTTGGCTCTGGGCCTTATTCCGAGCTGCGCCAGGGACTTCTCGATAGCTGTATGCGATGCAGCCACTCGGAGAGAGCGGATTCCCACAGGTGGGGGCTCCTGTTCCATTCCAGCGTGTGCGGAGCCGGGGGTAGCGTGACGAGCTCGACCAGGCCGGTGTGGGCATCCGCGAACGCCCGCGACAGGGCGATCGGAACGGAGAGGTCGCCAAAACTGTGCAGTACCAGCGTTGGGACCTCGAGGTCAAAGCCGTTGTCGATCCAGTTCAGATCACCGAGGCGTATTGGCTCTTGCAGGCCGGTTGCCCGTCGCCACGAGGGACTTTCGAGGGCATGTAGCGCCAAGCGAGTCACGGGAGCCGGCACGCGCGCTCGACGGCCGGCGGCAAGAATCGTCGCCCGCCAATTGACGATCGGGGCGATGAGGCACAGCCCGATGATGCGCTTCCGATGCTGTGATGACCGGGTGAGCTGCAGAGCGATCGTCGCGCCCATTGACCAGCCAACGAGAATGATCTTTTCGGCGCCGTGGGCCACGGCGTACGTAAGGGCCGCGTCGATATCGCGCCACTCGGTCTGGCCCAGCATTGATTTTCTATCGCGCGAGCTCGGGGCCTCGTGGTCGTTCCGGTACGAGACCACGAGCGATGTGAGGCCGGCACAGTGGGCGACCGGAACGCCGCGCAGCGGGCCCGCCCTGCTCGCGCCCTGCCCGTGGATATGGATCGCCCACGTCGAGGCGGGTAGCCGGTCGATCGGGGCGTCGAAGCGGTAGGCGGGCGCAGGACCGAGTGCGGTCGGGACGGTGACGGCGGTGAACGGCAGTGCGACATCCACTGCTTGCGACGGTACGACCCCGCTCCACCTCACCGAGAGGCCCGCTCGCAGCGGTGTGCCGCGCGCGATGACGACCGCACGCGTAACGATGGAGGCGCGCTCATCAACGGCGAGGACTGCACCGAGCTGTGCGTAGCCACGGCCGGAGTCGAACCAGATCGCGTAGTGTCCCGGCGCCTGTGTCGCATCGTTCAAGGGCAGGGTCACGGCGTATGGCGACGACGAGACATCATCGACCTCGAGGACGCGGAGTCGTTCGCGCCTCGGCGCATCCGTTCTGATGATCTTCCTGACGACAGCCAGACTCGCAACCAGGAGACCGCCGGAGAACAAACCGCCGGAGAACAGCAGATAACCGATTCTCAAGCGGATGTCCGCTGCGCACCGATGCGCGTCTCGGTCGCTGCGAGCAACGTGAGATCTTTATCTCTAAGTCGGTCGCGAGCAGTCGGGTTGAACAGAAGAGCGTCACGGATCTCCACCAGCATGCGGTGCACAACGGTGTCAACGTCGCGCGATACCGAACCTGGCGCGTAAGGGTGAGACCCATCACCCAACTCAATGCGTTGGGCAGAAACATCAGCCCAAATGCGCGTGAGGTCGGGGAGAGCCGCCTGTAGTTTGCGCCGATGGAGCTTAGTGCTGACCCAGCCCAGAATCGGCGGGAGAGATAATCCGAAACAGAGAAGCAGGATAGCGGCCAGGTTCAGCACATCGTAGGCACTCGCAAAGAGGGAAAGCAGCGACAGCGACCCGAAGACATGCGCAAGATCCATTCCCACGACGCTGAGCACAGTGAGAACGGCCGCGCCACAACCGGCGCCCACGACACGGAACCCGAGTCGACGAGCCGGGGTGCTCATGCGTCCGGCAAAGCGCAGGCAGATCGTTCCAGTCAGGGCCACGACGATGCCCAAATAGGTAAATTGGATCAGGGAGTAGGCGGCAGCTGCGGGTTGATTGCCGAAGTCCTGCATAAACGTTCCCGAGGTTGTGGGCGCGTCAATGAGGACGAAGGTCGTCACCATGAGGCTGGCCGTGATGACGGCCCCGATCCGAAACGGCCTGGCCGCCGCGTTCGCGCGGCTGGGCGACGATGCTCGCAGAATGGCTCGCGACAGGAAATAAACGCCGAGGAGGAGTAAAAGATTTGCGGGCAGGTCCGCGTAATTTTGGCCCCCGAGAAGGCCGTCTGCTGCGAAGTACACCGCGTCGATGTTCAGGGTCAGCGAGACCGCAATCATGACGGCGGCATAGAGAATGCTCTGATCCGTGCGTCGGCGGGTACCGAGGGACAGCGCGCCTACGAGTCCCCAGAGGGCCAGGGCGACGATCAGTTGCATCATCCAAACACTCCTTCGAAGCCCTCAGGCTCCTTAGTGCTGGTGCGAATGGCGCCGGTCAGGAGATCGGCCAGCGACTCCGCCGCCAACTCGAACTCGTCGCGAAAATCGGAACGGCCGAACGCGATGAGCGGACCATCCGTTCCGAGCATGCCATGTAACGTCGGATCGGCCACCTCGTCATGGCGCAAGATCATATGCGCCAACTCATGACAGACAATCTGCTGCCGATGATGTTCCGAATCCGTTTCGACGTGGAAGATCAAATCGTCGGTTTCGCGCGACAACCAGAGCCCGCAAATTTCGGTTCCATTCAGCAGTGGCGTGGAGGCGATCGAGATTCGCGTCTTCCTTGACTGTTCGACGAGGGACACGAGGCTCGGCAGGGACACACGAACGGGGAGGCCTAATGCCGTAAATGCGGCCACGGCGTGACCCCGAGAGGTGCGGTCATCCCCCGGGGCCGATTCGTCAGTTCTTGTTCTCATCAGATCCATCCTGCATCAGGAGGTCATTCGTAGCGAATCGCGGCCAGATCCGTGTTTTTCCCCAGCCGACCGGCGGCGGCAGCAACCGCGGCGAGGGCCAGCACCACGCTGGCTGTGAGCGCTCCGAGGTAGCGCGCATCGGGCCAGCCGACCGATCGGCCGCCGTCGGTCAGCCCTACCAGGATGAGGTCGGCGACGAGAAAGCCGAGCCCGATTGACAGGGCCATCACGGCCAGTAGCGGTGCGGCCGCTTCGAGAGTGATGATGCGGCGAAGGCCGGCGAGGTTCATGCCGAGCAACCGCAGCAGGGCGAGTATCCGTCGGCGGTCGATCATGGCCGATACGGTGGCGATGGCGAGTGAGAGCCCGGCAATAAGCGTCGCCACGCCGATTCCCAAGTAGGCGAGGGTGGCATAACTGGCCGCCATGGACTGCAGTCGATCATCGGCGAGATCCGTTCGGGTGACGGCGGGCACCCATCCAGTTTTGAAAATCGTGCTCGCCTGCAACGCCGTTCGTGCCCGTTCGAGCGCGGCCGTTGACCCGTCGGTGCCAAGGAGCAGGATGCTCGGCGTGAGCTCCGCCACATCGGTCGCTTCCGCCGGGGTGAACACGGCGGGCGCACCCGTTATGACGTCGCTATTGACGGAGACGACGGCCGCAGGCGGAACAGCCCCGAGGCCGAGGCCTTTCGCCGCTTCCGCCACGAGCAAGAGCCGGCCCACGTCGGGGCCGTCACCCGAATCAAGCGTGTACACGGTGACTACCCCGGTGACGCCCGGGGTTGCGGCAAGGCGCGCGCGTTCTGCATCCGTTTCGGCGGGGTCGGCCGCGTCTAGGGTGGGCTCCAAGTATTGGATGAGGGTAGTGACGGCAAGTGATCCAGGCCCAACGATGGGGGCCGCGCTTCGATCGGCGGTTGTCGCGGCGCCCGCGAAGACGCTCACCATGAATACGGCAATCACGAGGCCACTCACGGAGCGGAACGTGGCCACGGGCGTGCGACGGATGCGGTTGCCCGCGATGATTCCGGCCGCTTTTCCGCTGCGCCGCGCCATGATGCGGCCAGCAATCAGGGTCAGGTAGGGGCCTGCCACGAGCAGACCAACGGTGGTGATGGTGAAACCGATGATGATCAGCGTTCCGACGCGCGGAACTGGTAGTCCGGCGAGCACGGCCAGGGTCGTGGCGATGAGCATGCCCAGCCCGCCGGCGAGGGGCAGCAGGCGAAGCATTGATGGGGTCTTCTCTTGTCGCTGCTTCGTTTGGCCGAGCGGCCCGATACCCGCACGACGGATGCGCCAGCCCGCGGTCGCCGCGGATGCCGCGACGGTCACCGCCACCACCAGGGCTGCCGTGAGCGGAGTCACGGCGAGGTCTGCGGCAAAGAACACGCCGTCGTCGACGGGAACGAGCGCGGCGACCGGGCCGAGCAGCGCGGCCATCAGCACGCCGATCAGCGCGCCGACGAGACTAGTGGCCGCCGTCTCCAACGCGGCGATCGCGGCGACCGTGCGCGGGGTAGCGCCGATCAGACGCAGTGTGGCAAAGCGCTCCCGCCGGGCGGCGGCACCGAGCCCGGTCACGATGCTCACCAGCAGCAGCACTGGGAACAGTACGGCGATGGCGCCCACGATCGCGACGGTTTGGTAATTGGAGTTCGCTCGGTAGGGCAGGCCCGTGAAGTCGGTCACAATCTGGGCCGTGGGGCGCTCGAGCAGGTCGTTCGCAGTGGCACCGACAACCACGACGAGCGAGTCGGGGCTCGCTAAACCCGCGTCACTAATGGTTCCCGTGAGTGTTCCGAAACGGTCGCCGAGCTCGTCGGCTGGAACCCTCGCAATGCGGTCGATGAGCGCGGGCGATGCGTAGTATCCCCCCGACTGCGGCAGGTCGGTGATGCCCGGAATCGTGACGCTCGACGTTGTCAGTGCAGCGACATCAAAGCGCACGATCCGTGCCCCCGCGTGCCGGTCGGTCGTCCGGGCCAGCAGCACTCGGTCAGTGCCGAGCGACGCCATGTCACCGGTCACCGCGCGCGGGCTTGTGTCGCCGTCAACCACGTAGCCCCCGGAGGCGCTCATCCAGCTAGACCGCTCGTCGCGAGCGTCGAGGCCTTGGTAGGCGCCGCCGAGCAAGAGCGCGAGCGTGACACCCACCGCGACACCGGCAGTGATACCCAGGAGCCGACCCCCGGAGGCACGGCTGCCGATCACGGCTAGACGCACGATGCTCGGGTTCATGAGATCCCGACTCGGTCAGTTGCGGCCAGCTGGCCATCACGCACGATGATCTCTCGGTCGGCGTAGGCTGCCGTGCGAGGGTCGTGGGTGATCATCACCAGGGTAGTTCCCGCCTGTCGCACGAGCTCGAGCATCGCCGTCAGGACGTTCTCGGCGGCGAGTGAGTCCAGGGAACCGGTGGGCTCATCGGCAAAGAGCACCGACGGATGCGCCACGAGGGCCCGCGCGATCGCTACGCGCTGGGCCTCACCGCCGGAAAGTTCGCCGGGCAGCTTGGCTGCGGCAGCCTCGAGGCCGAGGCGGTCGAGCCATCCGTGCGCTTCCTTCAGCGCCTGCCGGCGTTTCATACCTCCGAGCAGGAGGGGGATGGTGATGTTGTCGACCGCAGTCAGGTCGGGCAGGAGCTGCCCAAACTGAAAAACGAAGCCGAACTCGGCCAGGCGCAGGGCAGAGCGACGAGCCTCGTTGAGGGCGCTGACGGTGACACCGTCGACGATTACCGTGCCGCTGTCCGGCACCAGCACACCGGCGAGGCAGTGCAGAAGGCTCGACTTGCCAGAGCCCGAGGGGCCCATCACGGCGATGACCTCGCCGCGGTGGATGTCGAGATCGATGCCGCGGAGGGCATCCGTCGTGCCGAAGGACTTGCGCAGGCCCCGGGCCTGGATGAAGACGGTCATGGCAGGATGATCTCGTTTCGCAGTTGGGTGAGTCGGGCGGCGGTCAGGTCGATCCAGTGCAGGTCCGCCTCAATGTGGAAGAGCGCGTGGTCGCACAGCAGCATGCGCATCAAATCCGCGCCCTGCTTTTCACGGGTGAGTTCGCGCATCCGCGCGAGGTGTTCGGTGCGTTGCACGTCGAGGAGCCGGTCGGCATTGTCGTTGACTAGAAGGGCAATGATGGTCTTGGCAAAAAGGTTGCTCTGCAAAGTCTCTGAGGGGACGTCGGGGGTGAACATCCACTGCGAAACGCGGTGCCGGCCAAGGTCGGTCACCTCATACTTCTTGCGGTCAGGACCGCCGCCGGCCTCGTCGGCAAGCGCAAGAATCTGCCCGTCGCGGGTCATGCGCGCGAGGCTCGCGTAGACCTGACCGAAGGCGAGGGGCCTGCGCACTCCGAAAAATCGATCGTACGTGTGCTTAAGGTCATAGCCATAGCTGGGTTCGACGCTGAGCAACCCGAGCAAGGTCAAAGAGTTGTCCATGACGCCAACTATACACACAGTGTATAGTCACACGTCATGCTTCCGTGGTCAGGCAAAACCAGCCCGGAGTTCAACGAGCTGGTGAACCCTCGGTTAGCTGCTGACGCCCGAACCGGTTCCCCAGAGTGGATAGGTCGCCAGCACGACCGCGATGAGTGCGAAAGCGCAGGCGATCAGCGCAACTTGCACAACGGATATCGGGCGCCGAGAAAGCGACCGCACGCCGAGCAGAATACTGTAGCTTCCGCCGATGACTACGGCCCAGGTGAGAAGCACCCAACCCATCAGCCATGTGAGCACGGACACACCTTCCGCGGCCCCGCTGAGGATACCGACGGCGTCGCCTATGCCGAAGGAAGCCGCAGCGCCAACTGCCAGCGCGAGGGCGAAAACCGGTACTGCCACGGTCGCACGCGGCTGAAGTCGCTCCATGCGTCATAACCTAGTGCCCACAGACCGGGACTACAACGAAAAGATTCTCCGCTATAAAGGCAGGCGCCGGTTGGAGATCAGAGCAGTCCGGCGTTGCGCACGATTATCGCCAGCTGCACTCGGTTGGTGGTGCCGATCTTCTGGAAAATGTGTGTGATCGTTGCTTTCACGGTCGCGACACTCATGAACAGATGAGTGGCTATTTCTGCGTTGGGCAGTCCGTATGCAATTTGGATAGCGACTTCGCGTTCTCGGTCGGTGAGCGTGGCAAGTGACGCTGACGCGGCGGAGTCCACTAGCGCTGTTGCAGCGGTACTGGTGGCTGCCGCGATCAACCGGCGTGTAATCGTTGGAGAGAGCATGGGTTCGCCGGCTGCGACGGCATGGATTGCTGCGATGAGGCGAGCGGGCGAGGTGTCTTTCAACAGAAAGCCGGCAGCGCCGGCACCCAGAGCGCGAAGGACGAGGTCGTCCGCGTCGAAAGTAGTCAGCACAATGATGGCCGGCGCTGTGGCGTGCGCCATGAGCTTCTCTGTCGTCGTCACTCCGTCTTGTACCGGCATGCGGATGTCCATCAGCATCACGTCGACGTCCCCGGCAAGTTTTTCTGCCTCCACGCCGTTGGCTGCTTCGGCGACGATCTGGATATCAGTTTCACCACCGAGAATGAGCCGTAACCCGGTGCGCACCAACGCGTCGTCGTCCACGATCGCCAAACGGATCACGAGGGCATCTCCCAGGGCAGTGTCGCATCGAGGATGAACCGGTCATCGGCGACAATATTCGTCAGGGTGCCGCTGACCATGTTCACCCGTTCGGTCAGGCCAATCAGTCCGAGGCCACCGGATGAAGGATCGACGCCGCCCAATAGCGTGTTGCTGATGCGCAGGTGGAGTTCTTGCCCAGGTCGCCCGCGCATCAGCACCTCGACACGCGCGCCCGGTGCATGTTTGCGTGCGTTCGTGAGCGCTTCTTGTACGATGCGGTAGGCGTGACGCCCGATCTGGGCGGGTAACTGCGCGGCATCCGTCACCTCGTCGCTGACTTCGACGATCTGGCCGGCCTCGCGAACTTCGTCGAGGAGCGCGGGGAGTTCGGTCCATGACGGTTGAGGCGGCGCGGTCGACGAAGTGTCACGGAGACTGCCGAGGGTCGCGCGCAACTCGGTAAGGGCTTGATGCGCGCTCTCATGGATCACGGTTGCGGCCGCGCGCACGTCGGTTGCGCTGAGATCGGTTCGGTGGGCGAGCGCTCCGGCGTGCAGGGAGAGCAGCGAGATGCGATGGGCAAGCACGTCGTGCATCTCGCGAGCGATGCGGGCTCGTTCGCTCAGTCGGGCCTGCTCCAGCTGTTCGAGTTGGCGGAGTTGTTCCTGTGCGCGCCGGTTGGCGCGCTCGGTTTCGAGATCTCGGCGGCTGCGCAGGTACAGGCCCGCGACGGTCAGCGCGATGATCGATAATGTCATCGTCGAGACGGCGAGGATCAACTGCTGGGTGAGGCCATCACCGCTGGAGTAAATGGCGGTTGCGGTCCAGAGCAGTAGGGCGGCCAGCACGATGCGGCCCCAACGACGATGCTTCGTGAGGGAGACGTAGGCGACGAAGGCTGGCCCGATGACGGTGGTCGACAGGAGCGCAGCGGCAGCGGTGATAAGCGCGACGGTGAATGGTGCACGGTGTCGGGCTCGCAGGAGGACCAGTCCGCCGATACCGACGGCGAGATCACCGGCCACCCACCATCTGCGTTCGGGCTCGGTCACGGCAATCCAGACAAGGATGATGCTAAAAAATCCCATGACGGCGAGTGCGCAGGCGTAAGGAATCGCACGCATCCACTTCGGCTGGTCCATGCTCCGAGCCTACGGGAGCGACGCTTTCTGCTGAACTGACCTTCGTCTATTTCAACCTGGACAGCTTTCGACAATATGGCGCCATCGTCGCACCACACGGTCATCATCTCCTCGACCTTCGGCCGATGCGCTGCGGTGCGCGACGGGCTGAACTGGATGCATGATCGAATTCACCAGAATCACCAAACGTTACCGAGGCCGCACGGCTCTTGACGATGTCAGTTTCACGGTGCCGCCAGGCTCCGTGACGGGGTTTCTCGGCCCAAATGGAGCCGGCAAGACAACGGCCATGCGAATTCTCCTCGGCCACGCCCGGGCGACCGTTGGCACCGCGACAGTCCTCGGCTCCCGATACGTCGAACTTCACAATCCGGGTCGCCACGTCGGAAGTCTGCTCGATGCGGGAGCTGTGCACCCGGGCCGGACCGGCCGGGAAACGCTCCGACTCGCGGCACGGATGATGGGCGTGCCCATCTCCCATGTCGACGAGGTCCTCAACCGAGTCGGACTAACCCAGAGAGAAGGCACGACCCGTGTGCGCGGGTACTCGCTGGGTATGCGGCAGCGTCTCGGTATTGCTCAGGCGCTCCTCGGCGAGCCCCGCGTGCTCGTTTTGGACGAACCGGCCAACGGACTCGACCCGCAGGGCATGGCATGGCTGCGCACCCTCGTCCGATCCCTCGCCGATGACGGCTGCGCGGTATTACTCAGCTCACACCTTCTGCATGAGGTCGAGCAGGTCGCCGATCGGATTGTGATGATCGGCAACGGTCGCGTGCTCGCCGCCGGCTCCACCCGCGAACTCGCTGCCGGGCACGACCTCGAGCACCTCTATTTTCAGCTCACCACCCCCACCGATCGGAGCGCAGCATGATCTCCCGAACAGTCTCATCAACGCCGGCCATCAGCGTCCGCAGCTCGTCCATCCCGTTTCACCGCCTCATCAACGTTGAGACCCGAAAGTTCTTCGACACACTCGTCGGGCAGCTGCTCACGGTCGCGACGATTGTGCTCGCAATCGGCATCATGACCGGATTTGCCTGGTTCATGGAGCCAACGGTGCAAGGCGTGATCATGATCTCCGGAGCGGTGCTCTCAATTCTCCTTCCGGCCATGGGCATCCTCGCCGTAACAAGCGAATGGAGCCACGGCACCGCCTCGACGACATTCGCCCTCGAACCCCGACGTGTGCGCATCGTCGCAGCAAAACTCTTCCCCCCGGTGATCGCGACTGCGCTGACCTGCACCGTACTCGTCGGGGTCGCCTTTGTCATTACGGGAACCGTCGCCGCGGCTCGGGGCGTCGCCGCCGACTGGACTATCGATCCGGCGGCCACTGCAGGCTGGTTCGTCGTCAACGTGATACTCGTGCTCAGTGGGGTCGCGCTCGGCACGTTATTCCTCAACGCCCCTGCCGCAATCATTTTCGTCGTCACAAGCACCATGGCTTGGAACCTCATTGCCGTCTCCAGCACGAACGGAGCCGCCATCGCTTCGTGGCTCGACATCGGCACGACCACGACAGCACTCCTCGATGGTCGCGCCTCCGCTGGTGATATCGAACGTATCGGGGTCTCGATCGCGGTGTGGGTACTACTGCCGCTGATATTGGGCGCCGTACGAGTGGTGCGACGCGAGGTGCGCTGAGCTATACCTGCGGACCGCTGAGATTTTGCGACACCCCCGATGAAGGTGGCGACGAGGAGGAAAAGGATCCAGCCGGCTGCTCTTCCTCGCCCCCACACGACAGACCTCCATCGCAACTGGCGCGACGAGAACTCCATCGCGGTGGCATCCGTGCGGTTCGCCGCACAACACCAAGACGACGCCGAACTGACCCAGCTCATCGGCGAACTCATGCTCAGCAGCGCGGATGCTGGGATTCCCAGCGAGTTTCACCATCTTTCTTGCATGAGGTTGCGTGCAGTGCTTGATTTTGCGCCACCTTCATAGAGGCCTGATGGTTCGGATGAATATGCGCCGTGAGACGGTGAACTCCGTGTAATCGCAACCACGCGACCATCACCTGGGCTGCCTCAGAAGCGATCCCTTGCCCTTGCCATTTCGGCGAAATCATCCACGCGATGTCAGCCACCAGACTTGACCCGTCGTCTTCGACGGTTGCCTGTACGAATCCCACCGGCTTCCCTGAATCTCGATTGCGGACAACCCAGTTCAGCCACCACTGCAAACCATCATCAGAATGCCCAACTGCTTGCACGGCATAACGGTGCTCCAGCAGCTGCAGCGATGGTATTTCTCCGCCGGTGTATTCATAGAGCGAGGGGTCAGCCAGAACCTCTACCATCGCAGGCGCATGCTCCACCGACAGAGGTTCCAACAAAAGTCGCGCAGAAATAATGGATTCAGTCTTCGGCCAAGCCATTCTTCGAGAATGGCAGAGTCCTGAGGTCTTCGTAAGGGGAACGTCCTGTGGGACGTCGTCTGACATAACGGCGCGCGGGTGCTGCACCGTAAGCGGGACAATTAACGAGGCATCCGAGATATTTCCCGAGAGGCTCGCTCAGCGCGCTCTCAACGCATCCGGTGTTTCGGGTTCGATTGACCGCTCGGGCCAGATTGCACGGAGAATACGAATGGTGTCCTCCAGCCCCGTGCCGGCGTGGGTGCTGGTCGCGGCAAGGTGGCGGGCGGCTTCCAACACTGGCCGCGGTATTGTCGTGGCGCTTCGGCTCACACGGGTTCCTCCACCGGTGCGAGCGGTGAGGAAGCCCTCAGCTTCGAGTGCCTTGTAGGCCTTTGCCACAGTTCCGGGGGCGACACCGAGGTCCTTTGCGAGCTGACGCACCGAGGGAAGACGCTCGTCGGCTGCGAGTCGTCCGGATGCGACCAGCCCACGAATTTGATCGCGGATCTGCTGCGTGGGCGGAGCAGATCCTGACAAGATGATCATCGTGCTGTAACCGCGGCCCCCGCCCACCGCCGCGACGGAATCGCCGACAGGACGACAGCGACGCACAATGCGAACCCGAGCGCTCGACCCCAGCCCTTTCGCGCATCCCCCGGTGCTACGGACAGCTGCTCCAAGTGGCAGATGTCGTCGACCTCTAGAACATGGACAAAGCCGGCTACGTGACCGTCGTCGAGCTCGACGACGAGGATGAAGCCGGGCTCCGATGCACGAGCAACGCCCGTGGGTGCGGCAGCCCAGTCATCCGGCTGGAGTTTGTTGATCAAAAGCCGATCAGCGTCGTTTTCAATTTTCTCGAAAGCGTCGAGGTCTCTCGATCGGGCGAAGCGGACACTGGCTGCCATGTACCAAGAGTACGGACTGGAACGCCCCGGAGAAGTACTTCTACCCTGGATAAGGGTGCTGGCTCCATGGACAAGCGACCGTACTGCCGCCATCCTGATTGTCGGCTGACCAGCCGACAAGGGGCGGCAAGGGCGCTCAAGTTCACTGCCTGCGGGCGGGGTCGGGGCGACCGGTAGACTTGCCAGGTCAAGCATCCGCTATCTCGGGGAGAATTCCACACGTGACCGCTGTTTCTAAAACCTCTTCCCGCGGCGTCGCCGACACCGTTTCCAACGCTATTGCGACGCCCGAAAAGGAGCAGCCATACGGGGCGCTCGGCCTCAAGGCCGACGAGTACGCAAAGATCCGCGAAATTCTGGGCCGCCGCCCAACGTCGGGCGAGCTGGCCATGTACTCGGTCATGTGGAGCGAGCACTGCTCCTATAAAAGCTCGAAGATGTACCTGCGCCAGTTCGGCGAGAAGGTCACCCCCGCCATGAAGAAGAACCTCATGGTCGGCATGGGCGAAAACGCGGGCGTGCTCGACGTCGGCGAGGGCTGGGCGGTCACGTTCAAGATCGAATCGCACAATCACCCCTCATACATCGAACCGTTCCAGGGCGCCGCGACCGGCGTGGGCGGCATTGTGCGCGACATCATCTCGATGGGCGCCCGCCCGGTTGCCGTAATGGATGCCCTGCGCTTCGGCGACATCAACGACCCCGATACCGCCCGCGTCGTACACGGCGTGGTCTCGGGCATCAGCTTTTACGGCAACTGCCTCGGCCTGCCCAACATCGGCGGCGAAACCGTGTTCGACCGGGTCTACCAGGGCAACCCGCTCGTCAACGCTCTCTCGGTTGGTGTGCTGCGCCACGAAGACCTGCACCTTGCCAACGCCCGCGGCGTCGGCAACCAGGTCGTGTTGTTTGGAGCCCGCACCGGCGGCGATGGCATCGGCGGGGCATCCATTCTTGCCTCGGACACGTTCAGCGCCGGCGGGCCCACTAAGCGCCCCGCGGTGCAGGTCGGTGACCCGTTCGCCGAGAAGGTGCTCATCGAGTGCTGCCTCGAACTGTTCCAAGGCAAACTCGTCGAGGGAATCCAGGACCTCGGGGCGGCGGGCATCTCGTGCGCGACCAGCGAACTCGCCTCAAACGGCGACGGCGGCATGTTCATCGAACTCGAGAAGGTGCTGCTGCGCGATCCAACGCTGACCGCCGAAGAGATTCTCATGAGCGAGAGCCAGGAACGCATGATGGCCATCGTCACACCCAAAAAGCTCGAGGGCTTTCTGGCCGTCACGAAGAAATGGGATGTCGAGACCAGCGTGCTCGGCGAGGTCACCGATACCGGCCGGTTGATCATCAACTGGCACGGCGAAGAAATCGTCAACGTACTGCCACGCACCGTCGCCGTCGACGGCCCGGTTTACGAACGCCCGCTCGCCTACCCGACCTGGATCGACGCCCTGCAGGCCGACACCGCCTCCGTGCTGCCGCGCGCGCTCGACGGCGAGACCCTACGAGAGCAGTTCCTCGACCTGCTCGGTTCGCCCAACCTCGCCGACCCGAGCTGGATCACCGACCAGTACGACCACTACGTGCAGGGCAACACGGCTCTGGCTTTTCCCGACGACGGCGGAATGATTCGCGTCGACGAAGAGAGCGGACTCGGCTTCAGTATCGCCACCGACGCGAACGGCCGCTACTGCCAGCTCGACCCGTACCGCGGCGCGCAGCTCGCCCTCGCCGAGGCCTATCGCAACGTTGCCGCGACCGGCGCGGTGCCAGCGGGCGTCAGCGACTGCCTCAACTTCGGCTCCCCGGAGAACCCCGAGGTCATGTGGCAGTTCCGTGAGGCCGTAACGGCCCTCGCCGACGGATGCCTGGAGCTCGAGATTCCAGTCACCGGCGGCAACGTCTCGTTCTACAACCAGACCGGCGACCAGCCGATTCACCCCACCCCGGTCGTGGCCGTGCTCGGCGTGATCGACGACGTCGCCCGCCGCATCCCGAGCGGCTGGCAGGATGACGGGCACAACATCTACCTGCTTGGCGACACCCGCCTCGAACTCGACGGCTCGGCCTGGGCCGGAGTCGTGCACAACCACCTCGGTGGTCGTCCGCCGATCGTGGATCTCGGCCGCGAGAAGGCCCTCGCCGGGCTGCTGCACGCCGCGTCGAAAGAAGCCCTCATCGACAGCGCCCACGACCTCAGCGAGGGTGGGCTCGCCCAGGCCCTCGCTGAAGCCGTGATGCGCTTCGGTGTGGGCGCTCGGGTCTGGCTCGGTGACATTCTGGATCGGGACGGGGTGGACGCATCCACTGCCCTGTTCTCAGAGTCAGCCGGTCGCGTCATCGTCAGCGTGCCGCGCGAAGACGACGTGAAGTTTCTCGGTCTGTGTGCCGGCCGCTACATTCCGGTGCTGCGCATCGGCGTGACCGACGCCACCCTGCACGCCCTCGAGGTGCAGGACGTCTTCGCCGCCTCGCTGGCCGAGATGCGTGACCGTCACCAATCCCCGCTCCCCGCCGCCTTCGCCTAACTTCCCCGCAGCCTTCGCCTAACGTCCCCGTCCCTGGTTTTCGAGACGTCCAGAGCGCGTAACTCCTGCAAATTCCGCGGCGCGCCAAGCCAGGTCCCGGAAACACGCGGCACTGTCACCATTGGCGCGCAAATTGCAGGAGTTATGCGCCGAGAACCGGCCGACCACCTGGAAATGGCCTAGAGGAACGGTTCGCCGATCAGGGTTTCGGCTCGCTCCCAGAGCCGGGCGGCCACGGCGCGGTCGCGGGAGGTGCGGGTGGCGGGCTGGCGGGTGGGAGCGCCGCGGGTCAGCAGGCGCGGGCCGAAGTGGTCGCCGCCATGCGCATCCGGGTCGATGGCCGCGCGCACGGTCGACCAGGCTCCCTGTTCCTTGCCCTGCGCGCCGACGAGCAGCTGCAGGCCGTCGATCACCCGTTTACCGCGTGACACATCGTTCACCGCACGGATACCAGGGGTCAACCCCGAAATGGAATATCCCGGATGCGCCACCAGCGACTGCACCATTCCGGCACCACCAGCCCGCAGGCGCCGGTCGAGCTCGAACCCGAACACCTGCATGGCGATCTTGGACTGCGCGTAGGCCCTCCACCCGTTGTAGGTGGTGGCCAGCTGGAGGTCGTCAAGAGAGGAATCCATCAGCCGGGAGATCAGCGACCCGAGCGACACCACCCGACTCCCGGGCGTGCGGCGCAGCGCCATGAGCGAACCCGCAGTCAGCGCGAAGTGCCCGAGAAAATTCGTGGCGAAGATCAGCTCGTTGCCGTCGAGGCTCACCTGACGGTCCCGGGACGGATGCACGATTCCGGCGTTAAGGATCAGGCCGTCGAGGCGCGGCAGCGCGCGTAAGGTCTCGCTCACGCCTCGCACCGACTGCAGGTCGGCCACGTCCAGTTGCAACACAGAAACGGATGCCCCCGGCACGCGGGTGCGGATGGCCGCCGCCGCGGTGTCCGCTTTGGCGAGGTTGCGGCAGGCGAGCACAACGTGGGCGCCCGTGCCGGCGAGTTGCTCGCTCGTGAAGTAACCGAGTCCAGCGTTGGCGCCGGTCACGACAAAGGTCTTGCCTGACTGGTCTGGCAGCGAACGCGGGTTCCAGCTCACCAGGCTACGACGCTGAAATCGACGACGATGCTGGCGCCGATCCGGCAGAGCGCCCCGGCTCCATCGGCTCGCCGCCTGCGATTCGGACGTGATGGTGGATCACCTCGGCGATGATGAAGTTGAGAAACTTTTCGGCGAATGCCGGGTCGAGATGAGCATCCTCGGCGAGGCCGCGCAGTCGGTCGATCTGCATGAGTTCACGGGCCGGGTCGGCGGCCGGCAGTCCGTGGGCAGCCTTGAGCCGCCCAACCTGCTGGGTGAATTTAAACCGCTCGGCCAACAGGTGAATGAGCGCGGCGTCAATGTTGTCGATGCTCTCTCGAATGCTGTGTAGCTGCAGGGTCGCAGCCGCGTCGGCGTCGGCGTCGGCGGGTAATTCCTCGTGTACGGCCATACTTTTACGATAATGCATGCCCACGCCGTCGAGCGGATGCTGCCGCCGCCCGGCTGCGCGCCCCGAACGACCGCAGCCGCAATCGTTTCTGTGTCAGAAGTATGCCCAGCAGCACCAACAGCGCCCCGGTCGGCTCGTGCCAGGAGAATGTTTCCGCGAGCACGAGCACCCCCAGCGCCACGCCGACCACGGGCGTCACATAGGTCACCGTGGACGCGTTGGTCGGACCCCAGGCGCGCAACACGTTGATGTTCCAGATGTAGGCCAGACCGGTGCCGAGCGCACCGAGCGCGACCAGGCACAGCACGATCGGCACGGTCAGCGCCACCGGACTCCAGGCCAGAACCGGCGTCAGCAACAGCATGATGACACCGGCAATGCCGATGTTCAAAAAGGCGAACGTCGATGCCGCGATCGGCCGCCCACTGAGAAAACGCCGGGTGTAGCCGAAGGTGAAGCCGTAGCAGACGGCCGCGCCCAGGCAGGCGAGCTGGCCCCAAAGATCGCCCGTGAGCGAGGAATACTGCCACGGACCGATGATCACGACAACACCGACGATGCCGAGCACGACGCCCGCGACCTGCGCGCGCACGAGTTTCTCCACTCGAAAGGCGAGCGTCGCCATCAACGCCGTCATGATCGGGGTGACCGCGTTGTAAATGCTCGCCAGGCTTGAGGAGACGTATTGTTCGGCCCAGGCGAAGAGCAGGTGCGGAATCACGCATCCGCTGATCGCGATGACCAGAAAGTGTAGCCAGACCACGCCCTCGCGAGGCAGCACCGGCCCCCTCCCGATGCGTGGACGGGTCACGAGCACGATCAGCCCGAGGGTCAGCCCGCCGAGCACGAGTCGCGACCAGGCGATCTGCCCGAAGCTGACGCCATCGAGCGCGACCTTCATGAAAAGAAAGCTCGAACCCCAGATCACTCCCATGCCGAGAAATTGCAGCACGATCAGGCTTTTGCTGGCAGCAGTCATTGAGGACACTCACCGAGCCTATAGCGGCCGCTGCCAGGCACGGGCTCGGCGGAGCTCAACGTCTGCAATGCGCCGAACAATGGCAGTGGATGCTCTTGGTGGCTAATTCAAAAAATCCAACCGACAAGCAAGACCGGATGCCGCTGCCTACTGAGACGCGTCGGCCCCGGCGCTGCGTTCGACATCCGGCGCACCCGGCACACCCGGCACACCCGGCGCACCCGGCACACCCGGCACACCCGGCACACCCGGCACATCCGGCGCACCCGGCACATCCGGCGCACCCGACACACCCGGCGCAGTTCCGGCGGCCCGACCAAAGCCGCCGCGTGGCCCACCGCCCACGATTGTGCCGCTCAGCCCGGCGGGACGCAGATCACGATAGGTCACGAACCGGCCCTCGAAGGCGTCGAGGCGAGCCTCGAGCCCGGCGCGCACGGCCGGCCATTCATCGGCGAGGATCGAGTACACGGCGCTGTCACGCCAGGTACCGTCGGCGCGCGCACGATCACGGCGCAGGATGCCCTCGAACGTGGCGCCGATGCCGAGGATGGCGGCGCGGGAACGCTCGTTGATGGCATCCGCTTGAATTTTGACCCGGCCGAAGCCGTTGTCGAAGGCGGTACCGAGCACGAGCAGTTTGGTTTCGGCATTGACGGCGGTGCCCCAGACGCGCGGGTCGTAGGCGGTCCAGCCGAGGTGGATGGCTTCGTTGACGACGTCGATGTCGCCGAGGGTGGTCGTGCCGACGACGTCGCCGTCGTTCGGGCCGCCGAGCAGCCGCACCACATAGGGCAGCCCTTCCCATTGAAAGTAATCATGCGCCCACTTGATGAAGCCGTCAACGTCGCGGTGCAGGGCTGCCGGGCCTCCACCGAAGCCGGCCGCAAACACTTCGGGGTGCGCGATAGCGCGCGCCAGATCGGGCAGCACCGCACTACCGAGCGGTTGAAGCTGTACAAAACGACCGGTCAGGGTCAGGGAATGGGGTCTCACGGCGCTCACTCGCCCAGTGTGACAGGTGAACGTGAGGAATTCCCTGCTTATTACGTCAACCGGCCACATTACGTGCCGGCTGACGATTTCGTTCTAGTCGATCAGGTCGTGACGCACCACGATGGCTTCACGGTCGGGGCCGACGCCGATCGCCGAAATGCGCGATCCACTCATGCTTTCGACTGCAAGCACATAGTTCTGCGCGGCCTGCGGCAGCGCGTCAAACGTGCGCACACCGGTGATGTCCTCGGTCCAGCCGGGAAAGTTCTCGTAGATTGGAACGGCGTGGTGAAAGTCGCTTTGTGAGACCGGCACTTCGTCGACGCGCACACCATCAACCGAGTAAGCCACGCAGACCGGGATCTCGGCCAGGCCGGTGAGCACGTCGAGCTTGGTCAGCACAAAGTCGGTGACGCCGTTGATGCGCGCGGTATAGCGGGCGATCGGAGCGTCGTACCAGCCACAACGGCGCGGGCGCCCGGTGGTGGTGCCGAACTCGAAGCCGTTAGAGCGCAGGTATTCGCCCGACTCGTCGAACAGCTCGGTAGGGAACGGGCCGCTGCCAACCCGGGTCGTGTAGGCCTTGACGACCGCGATGACCCGGTCGATGCGGTTCGGAGCGATACCCGAACCAGTGACCGCGCCACCCGAGGTGGCGTTCGACGACGTGACGAAGGGGTACGTGCCGTGGTCGACGTCGAGCATGGTGGCCTGGCCACCCTCGAACAATACGGTCTTGCCGGCGTTCAGGGCCTGGTGCAGAAGCAGGGCGGTGTCGGCGACCATCGGGCGCAGGCGTTCAGCGTAGCTGAGCAGTTCGGTGACGATCTCCTCGACCTCGATGGCGCGACGGTTGTAGACCTTGACCAGCATGTGGTTCTTCTGGTCGAGAGCTCCCTCGACCTTCTGCCGCAGGATGTTCTCGTCGAACAGGTCCTGCACACGAATACCGACGCGGTTGATCTTGTCGGCGTAGGCGGGGCCAATACCACGCCCGGTGGTGCCGATCTGGCGCTTGCCGAGAAAACGCTCGGTGACCTTGTCGAGGGTGCGGTGGTAGGCGGTGATGACGTGCGCGTTGAGGCTGACCTTGAGCCGCGACACATCGACGCCACGCTCGGCCAGCGCATCGAGTTCTTCAAACAACACCTCGACGTCGACGACGACGCCGTTGGCGATGACCGGGGTGACTCCGGGGCTCAGGATGCCCGACGGCAGCAGGTGCAGCGCATACTTCTCGTCGCCGACGACGACGGTGTGACCGGCGTTGTTGCCGCCGTTGAACTTGACGACGTAGTCGACCCGGCTACCGAGCAGGTCGGTGGCCTTACCCTTGCCCTCGTCGCCCCACTGGGCTCCGATGAGTACGATCGCGGGCATCTAGTCTTCTCCTCGAATAACAAAAGCTTCGGTGGGCGGCGCCGGGTCGAAGCCGGGGCTGCCGGTGTGCAAATTAGCGATGATGTCGATGGCGCTCGCATCGGCATCCATCAGAAAAGCAGTCAGGCGGGAGACCTCGTCGGTCTCACCGATCTCTTCGGCGCCCCGGCGCAACGCGAACAGGGCGCGCAGCACGCCGCGATTGGGTTCGTGGCGCCACGGAATGGGACCATGGCCGCGCCAGCCGGCTTTGCGCAGGGCATCGAGCCCGCGGTGGTAGCCGACCCGGGCGTACGCGTACGACTCCAGGAGGCGACCCTCGTGGTGGGTGGCGTCGGCCAGTTCGGCCCAGGCCAGCGGAGAGGTCGGGTATACCTGCGCCACCGCGGCGATCTCGCTCCTCGCGGTTCGGCGGAGGGCCTCGAGCACCTCCGGTTCTGCGGGAAGAAGGGTCTCGGGCTCTGAAATCAAATTGTCGCCGGTCACACTGAATCCTACCAAGGCCGCGGAGCCCCACCCCCGCGACGGGCCCGGTCGGCCGAAAAGGCTAGGCCGGGCTTTGCTGCCGGGCTGCGACGCGCCAGCCGCCGTTCACGAACAGGTAGGTCGTCGACATATTCAACTCGGCGACCACCTCGCCCCGGCGGGCGATTGCCTTGTAAACGACGACACCGGCATGCTCACCGAGACGGATGATGGCGGGTTCGTGAATGCCGTAGCTCTCCCATGGAGCCGCCTGGTCGAAGTATGCGGTGACCTGGTCGCGAGTAATGACAGCACCGGGCACGATCATCAGGGCATCGTCGGTCATTTCGCGCTGATAGTACGCGCCGCCCCGCCCGCCCAGGATCGCCTGCCAGCCGGCGTTTTCTTCGTGGAGGAGCCGGGCGGGAAGATCGTCAGTGATCGCAGTCATACCGTCACGCTAGCCCCAAACCGTCACCGAATGCAGAAAACGTTAGAACCGGTGCTGAACCACCCAGGAATGCATGGTCACGGCCGCGGCGGCCGAAGCGTTGATCGACCGGGTTGACCCGAACTGGCTGATTTCGACGATGGAATCGGCGGCGGCGATAGCCTCCTCCGACAGTCCGGGGCCTTCCTGGCCGAACAGGAGTACGCAGCGTTCGGGAAAGGTGAAGGTCTCGATAATGACGCTGCCGGGCACATTATCGATGGCGATGATCGGCAGTGCCCCGCTCTCGCACCAGTCCACAAAGGCGGCGACGTCGGTGTGGTGCAGAACGTGCTGGTAACGGTCGGTGACCATGGCGCCGCGCTTGTTCCAGCGCTTTCGGCCGATGATGTGCACGGTGTCGGCGCCGAACGCGTTGGCGCTGCGCACGATGGAGCCGATGTTCATGTCGTGCTGCCAGTTTTCAATGGCCACGTGGAACGGATGCCGGTGCTCGTCAAGGTCAGCCACGATGGCCGCCATGTTCCAGTAGCGGTAGCGGTCGATCACGTTGCGGGTGTCGCCGTGCTCGAGCAGGTCGGCGTCGTAGCGGTCCTCGCTCGGCCACTCCCCCGGCCACGGGCCGACGCCGTAGGTCGAGCGCTCGGGCGTGGGATTCTCAGCCGCCGCGGGCACTGGCAGGTTGACTTCTGTTTCGTTCACTGCTTAACCGTATCCCGCGGCCGAGACGATCTCACTCACTGCGAGACCGGCCGCGTCCTTCCCCGATTCCGCTCGCGGGCAGTCCTTACTAAGGTGAGGCTATGGGCGAGACCATGATCCTGATCAAGGACTTTCGCAAGTCCTATGGTGGCTTCATCGCGGTCGACGGGATCACCCTCGATGTGAGCCGTGGAGAGGTCTTCGGTCTGCTCGGACCTAATGGTGCCGGCAAGACCACGACGCTCGAATGTCTCGAGGGGTTGAGACGCTCCGACGGCGGTACGTTGCGAGTGGCCGATGTCGACCCCGGCCGGGTCGGGCGACGGCTCAGTCGACTGATCGGAGTGCAACTTCAGGCTTCGGCCCTGCCGGACAGCATCCGCGTGGACGAGGCAATGCGCTTCTTTTGCCCATACCACAAGATCGCACCGCGCTTCGATTTGATCGAACGAGTCGGCCTCACGGAGAAGCGCCATGCCCAGTACCACGAGTTGTCCGGTGGCCAGCAGCGCCGACTGGCTCTCGCGCTCGCAGTGGCGCACCGTCCCGCGGTGCTCATCCTCGACGAGCCGACCTCCGGCCTGGACGTGGGGTCTCGGGTCATGCTTCACGACCTCATCCGGGAGCTCCAGAGCGACGGTACAACGATCCTTCTCGCAACGCATGACATGGCCGAGGCGTCCGAGCTGGCCAGCAGGGTCGCGATCCTACTCCGGGGGCGGATCGCCGCGATCGGCACGCCGATGGAACTGACGGCCACGGGCGGCGGCCTCACCCGCATCTCGGTGCGCACCGAGGGCGACTGCCTGAGCCTGCCGGATGCTGTCTTCCCGGCCGTGCAACACACGCAGAATCGCGATGCGTACGAGATCTACTTCAGCACCGATGTCGGGCGGACCGTTTCCGCACTCATCTCGTTCATCACGGACCGGAAAGACGTGCTGATCGATCTGCGCGTCGAGCGGCCGAGCCTTGAAGAGCGCTTCCTCGAAATCACGACGGAGCAGACGAGTCCATGAAGGCCTTCACCATGCACCTCGGCTTCGAGCTTCGAGTCGGCATCCGCAATAAGACGTTGATGCTGATGAACTACCTGTTTCCCCTGGGCGGCTACTTAATGTTCGGGGCCCTCCTGGGCGAGATCAATCCGGGCTTCCTGATCACCATCGTGCCAGCGATGTCGCTGTTCGCGATAATGAGCGGAGCCCTGCTGGGAATGCCGGACACGCTCGTCAGCGCGAGAAACGCGGGAGTGTTTCGCTCATTCAAAATCAACGGCGTGCCCGCCCCGTCGCTGCTGTCGATCCCCGTGATCACCAGCATGCTCCATGCACTCCTGGTGACGGTAGTCATCGCTGTCACGGCGCCCCTGATCTTTAGCGGTGAAGCACCCGTCAACTGGGCGGGATTCCTGCTCGTCTTCCTGGCGTCGGCCTTCGCGCTCGCCGGGGCCGGGGCGCTGATCGGCGTTGTGGCGGCGAACACGCGCTCAACGGTCCTGCTGTCTCAACTTGTCTTTCTGCCGTCAATGATCCTCGGCGGCCTCATGCTCCCCGCCAGCATTCTTCCCCCGACACTTGCTCAGGTCGCGCTGCTCCTCCCGACGACCCACGCGATGGATGCCTTCGCCGGGCTGGCGATGGGGCAGGCGGCAACGCAGCCATGGTGGTCGCTCGCGATCCTCGTTGCGGGAGGAGCCGTCGCCTTCGTCCTGGCGGTCGCCCTTTTCAGCTGGGATCCGAAGAACGCCACGCGACGCGCGCACCCGGCGTGGGCGCTTCTGGCCCTGGCACCCTACGCGGCCGGTCTGATCGCGTCGTTCTCGTCAGCGGTCAATTAATCGCAATCGCCACATTCGTCGACAGAACGATAAAAATTGTCGACAGCAAGGTTTCGGTTAGCCTAAATTCTGGCTATGGTTTCGGTATGTCTAAAACGGATGTCCTGGCCGCAGATCGCCTGCTCTCCCAAGCTCCCACCACGGTCGCCTCCAGCCGCTTACTGTGGTTGCTCGGACCGGCTCTGGTTGCGGGAGTCGCCTACCTCGACCCGGGAAACGTGGCGAGCAACATGACCGCCGGAGCCCGCTACGGCTACCTACTGGTGTGGGTCGTCGTAGCGGGCAACGTCATGGCCTGGCTCATCCAATACCTCTCGGCCAAGCTCGGCATCGTCACCGGGGCGAGCCTGCCCGAGATTCTCGGCGTGCGCATGAAACGACCGACGGCCCGTCGGCTGTACTGGGTGCAGGCCGAACTCGTCGCCATGGCTACCGACCTCGCCGAGATCATCGGCGGCGCGGTGGCCCTCAATCTCCTATTCAACCTGCCACTGATCTGGGGCGGCGTGATCACCGGCACCATTTCAATGATCGTGCTCATGGTGCACACGCGACGCGGACCGCGCGTCTTCGAACGCGTCATCATCACGCTCATGCTCATCATCACCGTGGGCTTCACCGCTGGCGTGTTCTTCTCGCCGCCCGAGGCCGGCGGGGTGCTCTCCGGACTGGTGCCGCGGTTCGAGGGCTCCAACTCGGTACTGCTCGCCGCATCGATCCTGGGCGCCACCATCATGCCGCACGCCATCTACGCGCATTCTTCTCTGGCGCGGGACAGATTTCCCGAATGGCAGGGAATCGTCGCCACCCGGCGGTTGATCTGGGCTACCAAATGGGACGTGACGATTGCCATGGTGATCGCCGGAACGGTGAACCTGGCCATTCTGCTGCTCGCGGCATCCGCTTTGCAGGGTGTAGACGGAACCGACACCCTGCAGGGGGCGTATGCGGCGCTCAAAGACACACTCGGGCCGGCGATTGCGACAACGTTCGCTATTGGACTGCTCGCCTCGGGTCTGGCCTCTACTTCGGTCGGCGCCTATGCCGGGGCGGAGATCATGCACGGCTTGCTGCACGTGCGCATCCCTCTGATATTGCGCCGATTGGTCACACTGATTCCGGCGCTGTTCATTCTCGGTGTGGGGTTCGACCCGACCCAGGCGCTCGTGCTCAGCCAGGTGGTGTTGTCCTTTGGCATTCCGTTTGCCCTGATTCCGCTGGTCTGGCTCACCGCGCAGCGCGGCCTCCTCGGCACCTTCACCAACCGCTGGTTCACGACCGCCGCCGGGGTTGCCTGCGCCCTCGCTCTGGTCACTCTGAACGTCGTGCTCCTGGTACTCGTTTTCACCGGAGCCTGAACGGTAACCTGAAATAGATATGACGCACACTTCCGGCGCAGCCGAGGACTACCTCAAGACCATCTATGCTCACACCGAGTGGCAGTCCGACCTGATCACACCTTCAGCCCTCGCCGTTCGGCTGGGCGTGGCGCCGTCATCCGTTACGGAAATGGTGAAGAAACTTGCTGCAAGCGGGCTCATTACCCACGTTCCCTATGGTCCGCTGGCGCTGACGGATACCGGCCGGCTGCGCGCGACCGCCGTCGTGCGGCGGCATCGCCTGATCGAGACCTGGCTGGTCGGCGAGATGGGCTACGACTGGGACCAGGTGCATGACGAGGCCGAGATTCTCGAGCATTCCATCTCGGACCGGTTGCTCGCGGCGATCAATGCGCGGCTCGGGTTTCCGGCGCACGATCCGCACGGCGATCCGATTCCGTCCGCCGATGGCACAGTGCAGCGACCGCCGGCCGTGCTGCTGGCGGAGGTCACGGTCGGGCATACGGGCACCGTGTTGCGCATCAGCGACCGCGACCCGGCCGTACTGCGCGAACTCGCTGCCGATCTGATCGGACCGGGCACCGAGTTCACGCTGGCGGCGGCGCTGACCATCGTTCTAGCGGATGGCCAGAGCCGGCTGCTGACGACGGCTGCGGCAGCGTCGATCTGGGTGACCGTCTGAGCTAGCGCGGCATCCGCTTATTTGTGTGCGGCCGGTTACCGTGGCGAAACTCAGCGCGGCTAGGCTGAACACGACGAAAAGGAGCGCCTGATGGCACGACGCGACGAAATCGAATGCTGGCTCACCGACATGGACGGTGTGCTCGTGCACGAGAACCAGGCCCTCCCGGGGGCGGCCGAACTGCTGCAGCAATGGACCGACGCTGGCACGCCGTTTCTGGTGCTCACCAATAACTCCATTTTCACGCCGCGCGACCTGAGCGCCCGGCTGCGCGCGAGCGGGCTGAACGTGCCAGAGGACCGCATCTGGACCTCCGCCCTGGCAACGGCAGACTTTCTCAAGTCTCAGGTCTCCGGCGGCACGGCCTTCGTGATCGGCGAGGTCGGCATCACGACAGCGCTGCACGAGGCCGGGTTCATCATGACCGAGACCGACCCCGACTATGTGGTGGTCGGCGAGACCCGCAACTATTCGTTCGAGGCGATCACCAAGGCCATTCGGTTGATCCTCGGCGGGGCGCGATTCATCTCGACCAACCCGGATGCGACCGGGCCGAGCAAGGACGGCCCCACCCCGGCTACCGGCGCGATTTCGGCGCTGATCACCAAGGCCACCGGTATGGAGCCCTATGTCGTCGGCAAACCCAACCCGATGATGTTCCGTTCGGCGATGAACAAGATCGGCGCGCACTCGGAGAACACCGGTATGATCGGCGACCGCATGGACACCGACATCGTCGCCGGCATGGAGGCGGGGCTGCACACGATCCTCGTGATGACCGGCATCAGCGACGAGACCGAAATCAACCGGTACCCGTTTCGGCCAGACGAGATCGTGGCCGGCGTGCACGAGCTACTCTCGACCGAGCCGATCGAAAGCGACGAGATCTAGACGCCTTCCTCCCCAGCCGGTTTGTTTAGTGATCCGTCTAGGCGCGAGGCGGTGCGACCGCTTTAAGCGGTCGGACCGGCTCCCACGATGCTCGCCGTGAGCGGCTCGGCCGCGGCGCGGCTCGCGAAGCAGTAGTAGTAGCGCGGCTCATCGGTCCACTGTTCTGCGCTGATCGGATAGCTGCCCTGCATCTGCAGATTCGGGTAGGCGCCGGCCGCGTTCAAGTCGAGGATGCCGGGTGCCGTGCACAGCAGGTTGATCTGGGCCGCGAGTGCTGCTTCCCCCGGAAAGGCGGTGGTTGCGTCGCCGCCGAAATTGCCGCGATACACCAGCTGGGCCGTGTGTGCGGCTGCACAATCGAAGACCGTGAATTCCTCGGCCCATGGGGACGCATACGGTTCGAGGCACTCGCCACCAAACAGGGTGTCCCACTCGTGCACTCCGGCAGTCTGCGCCGCCGTGACCTCCGGGGTCGGCGTTGGTGTGGGTGTGGGTGTCGGTGTCGGTGTCGCGGATTGGGTCGGTGCCGGCGCCGCTGCCGGGCTCTCGACGAGGCGCTGGCCGAGATAGAACAACCCCACGAGCACGATGAGGGCGAGTAACCCGACGGCGGTCCAGACCAGGGCTGCCTGGGTCGCTCCGGGAGCGCCGCGCCTGGACCGGTGGCGGCTCTGCGCCTCGGCGTGCGTTGGCTCGTCGGCTTCGGCTAAGCGGATGCTCGCGTCAGCATCCTTTGCAGAGACGGGAAGCAACTCGGTTGCTGCCGTGCCCTGGTGTTCGATCGCCTCGGGCACGACAGTGGGCACCGGTGCCGGTGTGGTTAGTTCGGGCGCGGTCGGGTCGGGTGTGATCGGCTCGCCCCCTGCAGCGGGCTGCGCGGCCAGCTCCAGCTCCGGCTCCGGCTCCGGCTCACTATCGGTCGGTGGGACGACCTCCTGTTCGACAGCGGTGGCCGCTTCATCGTCATGCGCTGAATCGGAGTGTCCGCTGAGCTCAGCCTCAGCGCTGTCAACCTCGCTGGGGTCAGCTTCAACTTCGACCGGTTGCGGTAGCGGAGTGGTCCACCAGGGAGCCGGCCCGGCGGGCGCTGGGGGAACGGGCACCTCAACGGGCTCGGCAACCTCGGGCTCGGCAACCTCGGGCTCGGCAACCTCGGGCTCGGCAACCTCGGGCTCGGCGACGACCGGTTTGGCGCGCCGCGCGCGGCGACCAAAGCGGCTCGCGGGCGCGACGACATCCGTTTTGGCGTCATCTGAAGCTTCGACAGGCAAGTCAGCACCAGCGGCGCCCGGGTTGAGCTGCGATGCGAGCCAGTCAATTCCCCGCTCGTCATCGTCTGGTGCCACTAGTTGAGCCCCAGATCCTCAAGGGAGATCGCGGCGAAGTAGGGGTAGCCAGCAGCCTCGATCACTTCGCGGGCACCGGTGTTGCGGTCGACCACGACGGCGACGCCAGCGATCTCAGCACCGACCTTGAGCAAGGCTTCGATGGCGGCGAGAGGGGAGCCGCCGGTGGTCGAGGTGTCTTCGAGCACGATCACGCGTTTGCCGGCGAGGTCGGGGCCTTCAACCTGGCGGCCGCGACCATGGTCCTTGGGTTCCTTGCGCACGACGAACGCGTCATAGGTCGCGCCGCGGGCAGCGCCCTGGTGCATGACCGCAGCGGCGATTGGGTCGGCCCCCATGGTCATGCCTCCAACAGCAACCACATCCGGAACGTCCTTGATGAGGTCGAGCATGACCTGCCCGATCAGCGGCGCAACCCGGTGGTCGAGGCTCACCCGGCGCAGGTCCACGTAATAGGTGGCCTTTTTGCCGCTGGTGAGAACGAAGTCTCCGTGAAAAACGGCCTCGGCCGAGATGAAGTCGATGAGTTTTTGCCGTGTATCAGTCACAATCGCCAGTTTAGGGCATGCCCAGCAGGCCGAACGTGGCCGCAAACGGGCGTGAGTGAAGGGGGCTTTTTCACAGAGGCCAGAGGCGAGCCGTCGCCTGGGCTACGACTCGTCCACGCGCGGATAGCCGAACTCTTGTGTTAGAAGATGCGAACCAGGTTGCGACGCTCGATCTGGCGGTAGCCATCGCGATGCACCTCGACAACGAGGGCAACGATTGAAACAACAGCAACGAGCAAGATGGCGATGAGGATGAACACGGGGTGCCTTTCGAAGGAGGTGAACTGGCCCGGCACGGAGGCGACACTGCTCGTGTGTGACTCTTTTATTTGACCACCCTGGACCATGCAGCACAATCGCTTTATTTTGCATGGATTGTTTAGAGTGGCTACATGGACGTGCAACGACTTGAACTACTCCGCGAGCTTGCCGCCCGCGGCAGCGTCACCGCGGTCGCTTTGGCCACTCACCGCACCCCCTCCGCCGTCTCGCAGCAGCTCAAGGTGCTCGAACGCGAGGCCGGTCTGCCGCTCACCCAGAGGCACGGACGCGGCCTCGAACTCACAGACGCTGGCCGCGCCCTCGCCCGCAGCGCAACGGATGTCGCAGTGTCGCTGGCGAAAGCAACCGCACTCTGGGACGAATTTCGCAATAACGCCACTGGTGAGGTGAGTCTGGTCACCTTTCCAACGGCCGGTCAAATGCTGTTGCCCGGCGTCATAAAAAACCTGGGGCCCGGGCTCGTGCTGAATTGCGCCGACGAAGACCCCGAACTGAGCGACTTTCCCGCCTTCACCGCCGAGTATGACATTGTGTTGGCCCATGCAATGAGCGGGCAGCTGTCCTGGGCCGGCCGGGGCCTCAGCGTCGTTCCGCTGATGACCGAGCCGCTCGATGTGGGGCTGCCGGTGGGGCATCCGCTTGCCGATCGCGCCTGGCTGCGCCCGAGTGACCTCATCGGAGAGACCTGGATCGGGGTGACCGACGGGTACCCCTTCGAGCGCATTCTGCACGCGATCGAGCAGGAAGCCGGCGCTCACTTGTCGATGGCGCAGCGCTTTGCCGACCTCGCCTTGATTGAATCGTTTGTGATTGCCGGGCTTGGCATCGCCCTCGTGCCGCGCTATACCTCCGGCGGGGGCCAGCCCGGCCGCCTCGTACTGAAGCCCCTGCGGGGCATCGAATCCGAGCGCCAGATCGTGGCGCTCATGCGCCCCGACCGAGCTGAGCGCTTGGCCGTGCGCACCGTCATAGAGGCGCTGCGAGCCCAAGCCTCGCAGGTGCAACGCTCTCACAGCGCGAAGTAGGTCGGCGAGAGCGCAAAAAGTGCCCGATTGCACGGATCAAACGGGCACTTTTTGCGCTCTCGCGGGAGAGAGATGCGGGACTACTGGTTCTGGGGGAAGCCCAGGTTGATCCCGCCGTGGCTGGGGTCGAGCCAACGGCTCGTTACGGCCTTCTCTCGAGTGAAGAAGTTGACCCCGGCGGGGCCGTAGGCCTTGGCGTCACCAAACAGCGAATTCTTCCAGCCGCCGAAGGAGTGATACGCGACCGGCACCGGAATGGGCACGTTGATGCCAACCATGCCCACCTGCACCTCGTTCTGGAACCGGCGGGCAGCCCCACCATCGTTGGTGAAAATGGCGGTGCCGTTGCCGTACTGGCTGGCGTTGATGAGATCGAGTCCCTCCTGGTAGCTGGCCACCCGCACGATCGACAGCACCGGTCCAAAGATCTCGTCGAGGTACACGGCCGAGTCAACGCTGACCTTGTCGAACAGGGTCGGGCCAAGCCAGAAACCGTTGGGATCGCCGTCGACCTTGACACCGCGACCGTCGATGACGATGTCGGCGCCGTCAGCCTTGGCGATGTCGATGTAACCGGCCACCTTGTCGCGGTGCACCTTCGTGATCAACGGGCCCATGTCGCAGCCGCGCGTGCCGTCTCCGACAGTGAGGCTCTTGACGCGTTCGGCGATCTTCGCGATGAGTTCGTCGGCGACCGGCTCGACGGCCACGATGACGCTGATGGCCATGCAGCGCTCCCCCGCGGATCCGAAACCGGCATTCACTGCGGCATCCGCTGTCAACTCGAGATCGGCATCTGGCAGCACGAGCATGTGGTTTTTCGCGCCACCGAGGGACTGCACGCGCTTGCCGTTCTTGGCGGCAGTCTCGTAGATGTAACGGGCGATGGGCGTCGAGCCCACGAAGGAGATCGCCTGCACGTCGGGGTTTACGAGCAGCGCGTCGACGGCTTCCTTGTCGCCGTGCACGACGTTGAACACACCGGCGGGCAGCCCAGCTTCGGTGAAAAGCTCGGCGAGCCAGTTCGACGCGGATGGGTCTTTCTCGCTCGGCTTGAGCACGACGGTGTTGCCAGCCGCAATGGCGATCGGAAAGTACCAGAGCGGCACCATCGCCGGAAAGTTGAACGGGCTGATGATGCCAACGACGCCGAGCGACTGGCGGACCGAGTATACGTCGACGCCGGTCGAGACGTTTTCGGAGTACTCGCCCTTGGACAGATGCGGCATGCCGAGCGCGAATTCGACGACCTCGAGCCCGCGAATGATCTCGCCGAGTGCATCGGAGGTGACCTTGCCATGTTCGGCGGTCAGGATTTCGGCCAGGTCGCCCTTGCGGGCGTTGAGCAGCTCGCGAAAGTTGTACATGATGGTCTGGCGGCGGGCCTGGCTCATATCGCGCCAGGCCGGGTAGGCCGCCCGGGCGACCGCGACGGCGTCGTCGAGGTCGCGAGCGCTCGCGAGCAACACGTTTTTGGCGACTGTGCCGGTGGCCGGATTGAAAACCGGCGCGGTGCGGGTCGAGGTGCCGGCTGCTGCTGCGCCGTTGATGTAGTGCGAAATGGTGGGAAGGTCGGTCATGGTTGAGCCTTTCAGTGGATCGGTTAGGACAGGAGGGCGAGGCTGAGAACCTCGTCGTAGATGGCGAGCGCCTCGGCCACCTCGGCGTCGGTGACGACGCAGGGCGGCACAACGTGGATGCGGTTCTCCATGAGGAACGGCAGCAGGCCGCGGCCGAGCAGTTCGGCCTTCACCCGGGCCATGACGGCGGCGCTCACCGGCTCGCGGGTCGCCGGGTCGGCCACGAGCTCGAGAACCCAGAAGACGCCGACACCGCGCACTTCGCCGATGATCGGATGCTTGGCCTGCAGCGCTTTCAGGCCCGGCTCGAGCACGTCACGCCCGATGCGGGCGGCGTTCTCGACGATGCCTTCGGCCTCCATCGCGTCGAGCGCGCCGACGATCGACGCCATGGCGAGTGGATGCCCACTGTAGGTGAGTCCGCCGGGAAAGACGGTCTCGTCGAAGGTAGCCGCAACGGCATCGGAGATGATCACACCGCCGGTGGGCACGTAACCGGAGTTGACGCCCTTCGCAAAAGTGATCAGGTCGGGCATGACGTCATACGCTTGAAACGCGAACCAGTGGCCGGTGCGGCCGAAGCCGCACATGACCTCGTCGAGGATGAGCATGATGCCGTACTTATCGCAGAGCGCGCGCACGCCGGGCAGGTAGCCGGCCGGCGGCATCATGATGCCGGCGGTGCCGGGAATGGACTCGAGCAAAATGGCGGCGATCGAGGCTACGCCCTCGCTCTGGATGACGCGTTCGAGGTGGTGCAGGGCACGCGCGCATTCCTCGGCCTCGCTGGTCGCCCAGAATTCGCTGCGGTAGAGGAACGGGCCGAAGAAGTGCACGTGGCCTCTCGAATACTCGTTGGGAATGCGGCGCCAGTCGCCGGTCGCGACGATGGCCGCTCCGGTGTTGCCGTGGTACGACTTGTAGAGCGAGAGCACCTTGTCGCGGCCGGTGTAGAGGCGGGCCATGCGTATGGCGTTCTCATTGGCATCCGCTCCCCCATTGGTGAAGAAGACCTTGTTGAACCCGGCCGGGGCACGGTCGGTGATGCGCCTGGCCGCTTCGCCGCGGGTGAGATTGGCGGTGGACGGAGCGATGGTCGTCAGCAGGGCGGCCTGTTCGGTGATGGCTTTCACGACGGCCGGATGCTGGTGGCCGATATTCACGTTCACCAGCTGACTCGAGAAGTCAAGGTACGTTCGTCCGTCGTGATCCCAGACGCGGCAGCCGAGCCCGCCGGCGATGACGAGCGGCTTCAGTGCCGCCTGCGCCGACCAGGAATGGAAGACGTGCGCGCGGTCGAGTTCGCTGGTGTGCGCATTGAGGGTTTGTGTGCTGGTGTCGGTCACGTATATCGCTGGCTTTCTTTGTAGTGGATGGTTGTCGTCATGAGAAAGGTGTGGGGCCGGGCGACCTGCGCCGCCCGGCCGGGTGCAGTTAGTTGCCGCCCTCGTTGAGGGTGACCTCGGTGGGCTTCCAATCGGTGCCTAAAACGTCGACACCCTCAGCTTTCAGCTCATCGAGGGCCTTCGTGACGTACTCGTTCGTGTAGGCCGTTACTGGCGGCTCGGTCGTGATGATGGTCGCGCCGGTCTCGTTCTTGGTGTTCATGGCGATGTCCACCGTGTTGGACCAGGCCGATTCATCGATCATGCCGACGCCGTTGCTGGACGGGAAGATCAGCTTGCTGACCTCGTTGGTCATCCACAGCTGGTGGCTCTCACCCAGAGTCGAACCGGCTGCCGTGACAATGCCGGCGGCCTCGGCGGGGTTGTTGGCCGCATAGATCCAGCCCTTGATCGACGCCTTGATGAACTTCACCGTGTTGTCGGCATAGTCTGCGTCGCTTTGAAGCTCGTCGGCGTTGGCCCAGATGGAGTCCTGGAGCATGGCGGTGCCCTCATCGTTCCAGTCGATGACGTTGAGCTCATCGGGCTGGAAGAGTTCGCCGGTGTCGGGGTTGACCGTTTCCAGAACCTGGGCGTATTCGTTGTAGGTCATGGCCTGGGCCGCGTCAATGTCGCCAGCCAGAAAGCCGGTCATGTCGAATGCCTGCTGGATCAGGTTGATGTCGCCAAGCTCGACGCCACTCTTCTGCATGCCGGCGAAGAGTTCCCACTCATTGCCGTAGCCCCAGCTGCCCACGTTCTTGCCCACCAGGTCGGACGCCGTCGTGATGTTCTTGTCTTTAAGTGAGATCTGGGTGGTGGCGCTGCGCTCGAAGATTTGAGCAACGTTGGTGATGTTGGCTCCCTGTTCGATCGAGCCGAGTACCTTGGGCACCCACGAGATGGCATAGTCGGCGTCGCCGGCGGCAAGCACATCCTGCGGAACGATGTCAGCGCCACCCTCGTCGATGGTGACGTCAAGGCCCTCATCTTCGTAATAGCCCTGGTCGACGGCAGCGTAGTAGCCCGCGAACTGGGCCTGGGCGAACCATTGCAGCTGCAGGGTCATGGGCGTGAGTGCGCCGCTCGCGTCGCTCGAGGTCGGCGCATTGCCGTCGCTGCTGCATCCGCTGAGAACCAGAGCGCCAACTGCCGCGAGAGAACCGAGTGTGCCGAACCATTTGATGCGCTGTTTCATGACTACCTCCTTGGTTGCTGGTGCTGTGAGTGTTTCCAGGTGGACCGGTTAGCCGCCGGATCGGCGGGTCACGAGCTTCTCCACAGCGAGAGCTGCGCAATAGAAGAGGAGACCAAGAATGATCGAGCCAAGCACGTAGGCCCAGGCCAGGCCATAGTTGCTGCTCGACGCGGCTGACGTGATCGACTTGCCGAGGCCGCCGACCGGTCCGCCGAAATATTCGGCGATCAGGGCGCTGATCACGGCGAGCGAGGACGCTACGCGCAGGCCGGTGAAGACATAGGGCAAGGCGGTGGGCAGGGTGACCGCCCGGGTGGCCTGCCAACTGGTGACGGCGTAGGCACGCATGAGGTCGCGGTGCACCGGACGCACCTGGCGCAGGCCCTTGAGGGTGTTGAAGTAGACCGGCACGAACACGGCGAGTGCCGCGACGAGCTGCCGGGCGGTCTCCGCGCCGGCGCCAAACATTGTGTAGAGCACCGGAGCGAGCGCCACGATCGGCACCACCGAGAGGGCGGCGACGACCGGCGCGACCATCTCATCGAGCAGCCGCGCGAGGGCTGCCAGGATTGCGAGCGTGATACCGAACAGGGCGCCGATGATCAGGCCGATCAGGGAGTTGCGGCCGGTGACCGCCATTCCGCTGGCAACGTTGTTTAGATTGCCGGCGAATTCAGCGCCGATCGCAAAGGGTGCCGGCAGGATGAAGGCCTTGATGCCCAGCCCGGTGATTAGGGCCTGCCAGAGCGCAATGACGGCCACGCCGAACACGATCGGGGCCAGTACGGTCTGGACGAGCCGCGGCTGAGCGGTTCTCATCGGGTTTCGACCCCCCGCGCTCCCGTTGGGGCAGCGGCATCGCCGTGCAGCAGGTCGCGCACCTCGCTGAGGGAGTGAAAGAAGCCCTCGTTTTCGCGCAGGTCCTCGCTGCGGCCGCTCATATCGCCAAGTCCCACGCTCACAATGGAGCGGATGCGCCCGGGCCGCGGCGACATGACCACCACGCGGTTGGAAAGAAACACCGCCTCGGGAATGGAGTGGGTGACGAACACAACGGCCGCCCGGGTCTCGACGCAGATGCGCACGAGTTCGTTCTGCATGCGCTCCCGGGTCATCTCGTCGAGAGCGCCGAACGGTTCGTCCATGAGCAGCAGGCTCGGGCTTTCGGCGAGCGAACGGGCGATCGCTACGCGCTGCTGCATGCCACCGGAGAGCTGGTCGGGATAGTGGCTCGCAAAGTCGGCGAGCCCGACGAGCGTGATCAGTTCGGCCGCGCGACGGCGCCGGGTCGCCTTGCCCACTCCGTGCAGTTCGAGCGGCAGCTCAATGTTGCCGGCGACGGTGCGCCAGGGCAGCAGGCCAGCCTGCTGAAAGGCGATGCCGTAGTCCTGATCGATGCGGGCCTGCCGGGCCGGCTTGCCGAACACCTCGATGCTGCCGCTGGTGGGAACGTCGAGGTCGGCGACGAGTCTGAGAAGCGTGCTCTTGCCGCATCCGCTCGGTCCGATCAGACTGACGAATTCACCGGGCGCAACCGTGAGGCTCACATCGTCGAGGGCAGTGACCCCCGGGCCTTTGCGGGCGGCAAAGATGCGGCTGACACTGTGCACATCCACGGCAGGCACACCCGTTGTGTTGGTCATGCTGACACCTCTTCCCTGCGAAAGCGCCGAAGGAACAGGCCGATCAGACCTACAAAACCGGCGGCGACCAGGCCGACCAGGATTGATCCGATGATGGGCGCCCAGGGCTTGCCCGGATCATTGCCAGCCGCGCCGGCGTATTCAACGATGAGCCGGCCAATGCCGCCGCGCAGCCCGATCGACACCTCGGCGACGACGCTGCCGACCACGGCGCTGACCGCGGCCAGGCGCAGGGCCGGTAGTAGGTAGCCGACACTGGCTGGCAGGCGCAGCCGCCAGAGCGTCTTCCACCACCCCACCGAGTAGCAGTGCATGAGGTCGACGTGGTTGGTGTCGGGCGAGGTGAGGCCTCGCAGGGCGCCGACGGACACCGGGAAGAACGCGAGGTAGGAGGCGATCAGGGCCACCGACATCCAGCTCTCCCAACTGAATTCACCGAACTGGATCTGTGCGCCCCAGCGTCGCACGAGCGGGGCGATCGCGATCAGCGGCACGGTCTGGCTCAGAATGATCCACGGGAGGATGGCCGACTCGGCCAGGCGAAAGCGCTGCATGAGCAGCGCCAGGGCGAGCCCCACGGTCACCCCGACCAGCCAGCCGACCGCCGCGATACCCAGGGTGAACAGCGAACCGGCCAGCACCGCCGCCCACAGCGGCAGAGCGGATGCCGCGCCGGTCACCGGCTCGAGCACGCGCTCGAACATGACCCAGAGATGGGGCATAGCCAGGTCGCTCGTGCGCGGCAGAACGGTAAGCGTGCCGATGACAACGCCGTCGACCGGACCAAAGGTCTTGTACAGCTCCCAGATCAGGGCGAGCAGCACGAGACCGGCCAGGCCGAACAGGCCACCGCGCAGGCGAGTGCGCAGCCCCGAACGCCGGGGCTGGTGCTGTTTCGCCACTCCGAGCGCCCCGCGCGTGAGTGGGGCGGCCTGCTCGCTGGTCGTCGGCATCCGCTTGGCTATTTCGTGGCCATGATCGAGTCGGCCAGGGCTGGAATCACGGTCTCGCCGTAGACGCGCATCGTTTCTTCCTTGTTGTCGTGCTGTAGATAGCCGGCAAACTGGTCGACGCCAAGGTCTCTGAGCGCCTCCAGCTTTTCGATATGGTCCTTGGCGGTGCCGAGCAGGCAGAACCGGTCGACGATTTCGTCGGGCACGAAGGCAGCGTGTTCATTGCCGGCCTTGCCGTGCTGGTTGTAGTCGTAGCCCTCGCGGTTTTTGATGTAGTCGGTGAGCGCCTTGGGCACGGCGGAATCGGCACCGTACTTGGCGACGATGTCGGCCACGTGGTTGCCGACCATGCCGCCGAACCAGCGGCACTGGTTGCGCATGTGTTCCCAGTCTTCGCCGATGTAGGCGGGGGCGGCGACGCAGAACTTGATCGACAGCGGATCGCGGCCGGCGTTGGAGGCTGCTGTGCGCACGCTTTCGATCATCCACTTGGCGACGTCGAGGTCGGCCATCTGCAAGATAAAACCGTCGCCCACCTCACCGGCGAGCTTGAGCGCGAGCGGACCGTACGCGGCGACCCACATCTCCAGGCTGGAGCCGCGACTCCACGGAAACTGCACGGTGGCGCCGTTGTATTCGACCGGCCTTGAGTTGGCGAGTTCTCGAATGACGTGGATCGACTCGCGCAGTGTTTTCAGGGTGGTCGGGGAGCCGTTGGTGGTGCGCACGGCTGAGTCGCCACGGCCGATGCCGCAGATGGTGCGGTTGCCGTACATCTCGTTGAGGGTCGCGTAGGTCGACGCCGTGACCGTCCAGTCGCGGGTGGCCGGGTTGGTGACCATGGGACCGACGATGATTCTGCTGGTTTCGGCCAGGATGCGGCTGTAGATCACATAGGGTTCCTGCCAGAGCAGGTGTGAGTCGAAGGTCCAGACGTGGCTGTAGCCGTGTGCCTCGGCGAGTTTGGCCAGTTGCACGGTGCGCGATGACGGCGGGTTGGTCTGGAGTACTGCTCCGAAATCCATGTCTGCCCCTAAATCAAGTACTGGCTCAGGCCGCGTTTGATAAATCGGCCGTCACTCTTGGTGCCGAGGTAGGCGAAATCGTCGACGACGACCTTGCCGCGGGAGATGACGGTGTCGACGTGGCCGTCGATCTCGTAGCCTTCCCAGGCGGAATAGTCCATGTTCATGTGGTGTGACTTTTCGACGCCAATGGACGTGTGTCCGTTCGGGTCGTAGATCACCACGTCGCCGTCGGCGCCGGGCGCGATGACGCCCTTCTGGCCGTACATGCCGAACATGCGTGCCGGGGTGGTTGAGCACACTTCGACCCAGCGTTCGAGGGAGATCTTGCCATCGACGACGCCCTGGTATAGAAGGTCCATGCGGTGTTCGACCGAGCCGATGCCGTTGGGAATTTTGGAGAAGTCGGTCAGGCCTATGTCCTTCTGGCCCTTTATGCAGAACGGGCAGTGGTCGGTGGAGACCATCTGGATGTCGTTCGTGCGCAGGCTCTGCCACATATGGTGCTGGTGGCCCTCGGCCCTGGCGCGCAGCGGCGTGGAGCAGACCCACTTGGCGCCCTCGAAACGGCCCCACTCGTCGCTCTCTGCGCCGAGGTTGTCCTCGAGCGAGAGGTAGAGGTACTGCGGGCAGGTTTCGCCGAACACGTTCTGGCCGTTGTCCCTGGCTGTCGCGATCTGGTCCACCGCCTGCTTGGCTGAAACGTGCACAATATAAAGGGGAGCGCCGGTGAGGTTGGCGAGCATAATCGCCCGGTGCGTGGCTTCTTCCTCGGCCTGCCAGGGCCGAGTGAGGCCGTGATAGAGCGGGCCGGTGTTGCCGGCGGCGACGGCCTGCTGCACGAGCAGGTCGATGACGCTGCCGTTCTCGGCGTGCATCATGATCATGCTGCCGTTCTGGGCAGCCCTCTGCATGGCCTTGACGATCTGGCCGTCGTCGCTGAGGAACACGCCCTTATAAGCCATGAACAGTTTAAAACTTGAGACGCCCTCGTTTACGAGTTCGTCCATCGCGGTGAGAGAGGTGTCCTGCACGTCGGAGAGAATCTGGTGAAAGCCATAGTCGATGGCGCACTGTCCGGCGGCCTTCTGCTGCCAGGCGGCGTAGCGCTCGAGCACGTCCTCGCCGGCGTACTGCACGACGAAGTCGACGATGCTCGTGGTGCCGCCCCAGGCTGCGGCGCGGGTGCCGGTTTCAAAGGTGTCGCTGGCCTGGGTGCCGCCAAACGGCATCTCCATGTGGGTGTGGGCGTCGATGCCGCCGGGAATGACGTACTTGCCGCCCGCGTCGATGACGCGATCGACATTGCCCGCCACGTCGAACCCGAGCAGGTTCGCGCCGGGTGCGAGCACCGCGGCGATTTTCTCCCCGTCGATCAGCACATCCGCGAGCCCTCGGCCCGTGGCGTTGACCACGGTGCCGTTCTTGATCAAAGTCTTCATGGCATCCTCCGTTGTGGTCGGCTGGGGCTACGGCGCGACGAGGGGCTCATAGGAATCGGGGCGGCGGTCGCGGTAGAACTGCCAGGAGTTACGCACCTCGCGGATCACGCCGAGGTCGAGGTCACGTACCAGGATCTCTTCGGTGTCGGTCGACGCCCGCTCGCCGACGTAGTTGCCCTTGGGATCAACGAAATAGGAGCTGCCGTAAAAGGTCACGGCCTCCTCGCCGAACTCGGCTTTCTCGTTGCCGATACGGTTGTTGGCGCCGACGTAGTACTGGTTGGCCACCGCGGCGGCCGGCTGCTCGAGTTCCCAGAGGCGGTTGGACAGTCCGGGCTTGGTGGCCGAGGGGTTGAACACGATCTCGGCGCCGTTCAAGCCGAGTGCGCGCCAGCCCTCGGGAAAGTGGCGGTCGTAGCAGATGTAGACGCCGATCTTGCCGTACTTCGTGTCAAAAACCGGGTAGTCGGTGTTACCGGGGCGAAAGTAGAACTTTTCCCAGAACTGCGGCAGGTGGGGGATGTGGTGTTTGCGATACTTGCCCAGGTAGGTGCCATCAGCGTCGATGACCGCGGCGGTGTTGTAGAGCACACCGGGCTGTTCTTCTTCGTACATCGGCACGACGATGACCATTTTAAACTCGGCGGCGAGCTTTTGAAAGCGCTCGACGATAGGGCCGGGCACGGCCTGCGCGTAGTCGTAGTACTTGGAGTCCTGCACGATGCCGAAATAGGGGCCATGAAACAGTTCCTGAAAGCAAATCACCTGCACGCCCTGGGCGGCCGCGGTACGCACGAAACCCTCGTGTTTGGCGATCATGGACTCCTCGTCGCCGGTCCAGGTGGCCTGGGTGATCGCTGTTCGAACGATGTTCCTACTGTCGACAGTCATGCTGTGCCTTCCACTTGCTTTCGTTAGTCAAGGGACAATGCGAACCGCGCTGTTCGTATTGTTATTATTTGACGTAAACATTTCAAATGTGTTTCTCTGTGTATCGCACGCATTATTCATCCTGTCGGCCAACGCACCCAAGGGCAAGGGCAATGCAGAACTTTATCGGCGAGATCGAGCAGCGCTCCCCCGCGGGGATAGCCGCGGCCATCGGCCGGCTGATTGCCTCCGGCCAACTCGCACCGGGTGACCGCCTGCCCACCGTTCGAGCGCTGGCCGGCGAGCTCGGCGTGAGCCCCGCCACGGTCAGCCACGCCTGGCAGGCGCTCTCCGCGGTCGGCCTGATCACGTCACGTGGGCGCGGCGGCACCTTCGTGCAGGAAGCCGCACCCAAGTGGCTGCCGGCCCGCAGCCAGTCCATGGTTGGTGCGGTTGGCGCGGTTCGCCTCGACCTCTCGCGCGGCACGCCTGACCCGAAGTTGTTGCCGTCGCTGGGGCCGGCGCTTTCCCGGGTTTCCCAGCGTGCGGTGACGCCGAGCTACCAGGATCTGCCGATTATTCCGGAGCTGCTCGAGGTGCTGCGGGCTTCCTGGCCCTACCCGGCCCCGACCATCACCATCGTCGACGGCGCCCTCGACGCCATCTCGCGCAGCCTCGACGCGGTGACCCACTTCGGCGACCGAGTCATCGTGGAGAACCCGTCGTTTCCGCCGTTTTTCGATCTGCTCGACCAGCTCGGCCTCGAACGGCTGCCGGTGTCCGTCGACAAGCACGGCATCGTTCCGGCCGACTTCGCTGCGGCACTGAAGCTCGGCCCAGCGGTTGTGCTGTTGCAGCCGCGCGCGCAGAACCCGACCGGAGCGTCGATGACGGCGCATCGGGCCAAAGAACTGGCCCGGCTGCTACGCACGACTTTCGCGAGCGCTGACACCATCGTGATCGAAGACGACCATTCCGCCGAGATCAGCATCGCGCCCGACGTGAGTCTTGGCGTCTGGTTGCCGGAGCGCACGCTGCACGTGCGCAGCTTTTCTAAATCGCACGGCCCCGACCTGCGCATTGCCGCCCTCGGCGGACCGACCACGCTCATCGACCCGATCGTGTCACGGCGCATGCTCGGTCCCGGCTGGACCAGCCGCATGCTGCAAACTATTTTGCACGACCTGCTCACTAATGGCGAGAGCATGGCGCAGGTCAGCGAGGCCCGCCGCATCTACTTCGCCCGCCAGCGTGCCCTCGCCGACGCCCTGGCCGAGTGCGGGCTCGGTGTGGTGCAAGCCGACGGCATCAATACCTGGCTGCCGGTGCAGAACGAGCGTGACGCCATTGTGCGTCTCGCCGCGTCCGGCATTCGCGTGGCCGGCGGCTCGCCCTTTTTGTCGAACACCGGTGGTCCCGAGTTCATTCGGGTGACCGCCGGCGCCCTGCCCGACGACATACGACCCGTAGCCGAGGCCCTGCGCGCTGCGGCGCATCCGCTCGACGCTACTGTGCACCCGGTCGCTGCGCGCTGGTCGTAGCCGTGGCCAAACGCGGTTGGGCCGCTCGTTCAGCAGACCTGAATACAGAACCCAGTTATCGAGTCGTTCCTTCGTTGGCCACCTGTGCCACGACTCGATCGGATGCTTCCTGAAAGCGGGCGAATCGCCCCTCGATGCGGGTGGATGGCTCTGGTTGAGACAGCAGTGCTTCATCTTCGTCGATGACGACGGCCGGCCATCCTGCAATCTTTCCGGCGATAAGGGCCGCTCCCAATGCGGTGGCGTTCTCGATGCGTCGACCGGCCACGGGGTGCCCCAGAACGTTTGCCGCTAGTTGCCGAATTCCGTGGTGTTTGCTGCCACCCCCGACCATTTGGATGAGTCCCGCATGCCCGGGCAGCTGGTCGATCGCTCGCCGGAGGCCAAAAAGCATCCCTTCGACGGCCGTGGCGGCGAGCATTTCACGACTGGTGCTCAGCCCCATTCCTTGCCAGCCTGCGTTCGATGCGTGAGTGAGCGCGGGGATTCGTTCACCGGCGAAGTACGGCAGGAAGACGGCTTCATCGTTGGGAATCGATAAATATGGCGATTCATAGATCTCGCTCCATTCCATTGCGAGCAGGTCACGCACTCGTCGGAGGGCGAGGCCACCGTTCAACGGGGCGGCCATTCCGAAATAGGACCCGGTCGCGGACCGGAATGAATGAAACGTAGGGTGCGCAGTGGCGGCGGGGGTGATGTCGGCCACGAGCGCCTGTACACCAGAACCCACGATGATCGACAATGCTGCAGACCCGGTGTTGATCGCTGTCAAGGTGGCGGCGACATCACCGCATCCAACAGAAACCGGGATACCCGCAGGAAGACTCCAACTTGCCGCAGTTGCAGCATCCAGACGCCCGGCAACGCTGCTGCTGGGCCGGATTTCGGGAAACAGCGAGGCGCGAATGCCCAACTCGGCAGCGAGTTCACGGTGCCATCCATTGTTCACAACGTCCCATAGCAGCGTTGCGGAGGCGTCGGACGCGTCGGTGACGAGAACGTCTGGAATGAGTCGTGTACGGAGCCAATCTTTTGGGGACAGGAACCGATGGGCACTACGGTACTGATCCGGCCAGTGACCTGCCGCCCAGAGCAGAAGAGGACCCGCCATTCCGGGGCCCAAAGGGTTGGCCAATGCACTCTTTAAATGCGGCGCAAGTGTGCGCCACATCTCGACTTCGGCCAGTGCTCGAGTATCCGGCCACAGTAACGCTGGGGCGATAGCCTCGCCGCGCTCATCGACGAGGAGGACCCCATGCATCTGCCCATCGATGCCGACTGCTTCTATCTGTGCATCTGGTGCAAGCTGCCGGAGTCGACCGACGACCGAGCGTGCTGCCAACTCCCATTTGGCAGCATCGATTTGAGCCCATCCGCTGTGCGGGGAGTCGAATTCGTACTCAGCGGAAGCCGTCGCCACGACGCGTCCGTCATGGCGAAGAAGAGTGCCCTTGAGCCCGCTCGTTCCCAGATCCAGTCCAAGAACGCACTCTGTGTCAGCCATGTTCTTCCTTCAGGAATTGATCGGTCGATGTTGTCGGGGTCGCGGAGTCGGACCCGGTCTCATTGATCTAGAGTTTAGGCAGACCACCGGTTTGCTTTGACCGGTTCTGCTGGCCTGGATTTGGGCTGAGGTCCACCATTATTCCGCCAGTTTGCGGTGGCGTTGCCGCGTGCGACGAGCCGCGACGAGCCGAAAGAGACCTCATGAATCGACTTACCGTGTGCCTGGCTGCGCTGGCCACTTCGACCCTGCTGCTGAGCGGATGCGCCGCCGCCTTGTCGCCGGCCGCCACGCCCGCCCAGACTCCCGCCGCTGGCGCCGGCTATCCGGTGACAGCCTTTAACTGTGACCGGGTCGTCACTGTCGAGTCAGCCCCCGAACGCATCGTGTCGATCAAATCGTCGGCGACCGAACTGCTGTTGGCCCTCGGCGTCGGCGACCGCATCGTGGGTTCGGCCTTTCTCGACGGCCCGCTGCCAGAGTCGCTCGAAACGACAGGCGCCGACCTCAACGTGATCAGCGACTTTCTGCCCGGTCAGGAGGCTGTACTCGGACTGAACCCCGACTTCATCTACGGGGGCTGGGAATCCAATTTCACTGCGGACGGTGCAGGAGAACGTGACGCCTTAGAGACGCTCGGTGTGGGCACCTACGTCTCTCCCGCTGCCTGCAAGGGCGAGCGGATGCCCAACCCTCTCACCTTCGACACCGTCTTCAGTGAAATTGAGGAAGCCGGCGCAATCTTTGGGGCAGCACCCGCCGCCGCCGACCTGGTCAGCACCCTGCGGAACGAATTGGCTACGCTCGAACCGGTCTCCACCGACACTTCCGCCCTCTGGTACTCCAGTGGCACCACCACGCCCTACGTCGGCGCCGGCATCGGCTCGCCGGAAATGATCATGAAGGCCGCCGGCCTGAGCAATATCTTCGCTGACGTGAGCGACACCTGGACCTCGGTGGGTTGGGAATCGGTCATCGAGGCCAACCCGAGCGTCATTGTTTTGGTCGACGCCACCTGGAACACGGCCGCCTCAAAGATCGCCCACCTCGAATCCGACCCGGCCACCCAGGTGCTCGATGCCGTGAAGAACCAGCGTTATATCATCCTGCCGTTCGCCTCGACCGAAGCCGGCATCCGCAACGTAGAAGCGGCGTCCTCCGCGATCACCCAGCTAGCCGACCTGAACGAGTGATCTTGTTCAGTCGGGAACTGCGGTGACTCGGAGCAGATACCTCGGGTGGCTCCTCGCGGCCACCGTCACTTTGATTCTGGGGTGTGGTGTGGCCGTGACCATCGGGCCCGCCGCCGTGTCCCTTGGGCAGGTGGCGGGCAGCATCGGCGCCCACCTCGGCCTCGCGACGGAGCCCGTTCCGATCCTCATCGACTCCATCGTCTGGCAGCTGCGACTGCCCCGCGTGCTCACGGCTGCGCTGGTCGGCGCGGGCCTCGCGCTCAGCGGCGCCGTGATGCAGAGCGTAACGCGCAACCCCCTCGCCGACCCATACCTGCTCGGGCTCTCAAACGGGGCATCCGTCGGTGCGGTCTGCGTCGTGATTCTCGGTATCGGGTTTTTTCTGCCGGCCGCGGCATTTGCCGGCGCTTTGCTCGCCCTCGTCGCAACGCTGAGCATCGCCAGGGTCGGCGGCACGATCACCCCCGTGCGGGCCGTACTGGCGGGACTTGCCATCGCGCAGCTCGCCGGCGCCCTGACGTCATTCATCATTTTCTGGGCCGCCAAGGGCGACTCGTACCGCGAGATTCTCAACTGGCTGCTCGGCTCGGTGGCTGGCGCCACCTGGCAGAGTGTCACGATCGCCGCAGCGGCCGTGGCCGTCGTGGGAACGGGCATCCTGTTGTCGGCGACCCGGCTCGACGCCTTCGCCTTCGGTGATACCGCGGCGGCAAGCCTCGGCATCAACGTGAACCGCACCCGCTGGGCGCTGCTTGGATCGGTCGCACTGCTGACCGGCGCGATGGTGGCCGTCAGCGGGTCGATCGGATTTGTCGGACTTATCCTGCCGCACCTCGTGCGCGGCGTCAGCGGCCCGGGGCACCGCCGGCTCCTGCCGCTGGTAGCGGTCTGCGGCGCGCTGTTTCTGGTCATCGCCGACACGCTCGCGCGCACGGTGTTCGATCCGCGCGAGCTGCCGGTGGGCATCATCACCGCATTCATTGGCGTGCCGGTCTTCATTCTGCTGATCAAGAGAAAGAAATCGCACCTGTGGGCGTAGACCTTGACCAGCTGTCGTTTTCCATCGACGACACCAGAATTCTGCGGAACGTTTCGGCGTCGCTTCCCACCGGCAGCGTCACCGGCCTGCTCGGGCCGAACGGTGCCGGCAAGTCCACCCTGCTGCGGCTCATCGCCGGCATCGACAAAGCGAATACCGGCACTGTTTCCCTCGACGGCGCCTCGGTTGGGTCGTTGCCCCGGCGCGAAGCGGCCCGCCGCATCGCGCTGCTCGAACAGAACGCGGCGCCGAGCGTGGAGCTGACCGTGCTCGAGGTCGTGCTGCTCGGCCGCATCCCGCACCGCACCAGGCTGATGGGGTCGTTCGGCGGTGACGATGACCGCGCCGTCGCCTTCAGCGCCCTCATGACCGTCGGCGCGGCGCCGTTGGCCGAACGTTCCTGGCAGACCTTGAGCGGCGGGCAGCAGCAGCGCGTGCAGATTGCCCGGGCCATGGCACAGCAGCCGAGCCTGCTGCTGCTCGACGAACCGACCAACCACCTCGACGTCAGCGCCCAGCTCTCGCTGCTGGGGCAGGTGCGAGAGCTTGAAGTCACGGCGATCATGGCCCTGCACGACCTCAACCTCGCGGCGGCGTACTGCGACCATATCCTGCTGCTCGACGGCGGCCGGCTCGTAGCCACCGGCACCCCCGACGAGGTGCTCACCCCCGAGATCATCGGCGAGGTCTACGGCGTGGACTGCTTCGTTTTGCCACACCCGCGCGGCGGCCACCCGGTCATCGTGTACTCCGCCGCCACGTCGAAGGGCAACTCATGAGGAACGTAACCGTACTGGCCGGCGGCGTCGGTGGCGCCCGCTTCACCCGCGGGCTGCTCGCCCACCTCGCTGCCGCCGCCCCCGAAGCAGCCGTGACGGTGATCGTGAACACCGGCGACGATCTGTGGCTCGACGGGCTGCGCATCTGCCCCGACCTCGACACCGTCATGTACACCCTCGGCGGAGGCATCAACGAAGAGCAGGGCTGGGGCCGACCCGAGGAAACCCGGCGGGCCTCCTCCGAGATTGCCGCCTACGGCCGGGGCTGGTCGTGGTTCACACTCGGCGATCTCGACCTCGCCACGCACATCGTGCGTACCGATCTACTGCGAAGCGGGTCGACCCTCAGCGAAGCGACCGAGTTTCTCTGCCGGCGCTGGCAGCCCGGAGTGCGGCTACTGCCGATGAGCGACCAACCCATCGAAACCCACGTATGCCTCGCTGAGAATATCGATGAGCATGCGGCCGGCGACTATATTCATTTTGAGGAATGGTGGGTGCGTTACCGCGCCCGAGTGGCCGTAACCGGGTTTGAGCAGCGAGGGCTGGCCAACGCGGTCGCAGCGCCCGGAGTGCTGGACGCCATCCAGACGGCCGACCTCATCGTGCTTCCGCCCTCAAACCCGGTCGTGTCGATCGGCACGATTCTGGCCGTACCCGGCGTTCGCGACGCCCTGCGTTCCACGAGGGCCCGGGTGGCCGGGGTGTCCCCGATCATCGGCGGCGCGGCCGTGCGCGGCATGGCCGACACCTGCCTGCACACCATCGGAGTCGACACGAGCGCCCTCGCCGTCGGACTGCACTACGGCGCCCGCAGTCAAGGTGGGCTCCTGGACGCCTGGCTCGTCGATGAAACGGATACCGCGGCGCTGCCCACCCTGGCGGCCGCCGGCATCCGTTCTGCTGCGGCGCCACTGTGGATGACCGACCTGCCCGCCACGACCGCGATGGCCGCCGCCGTACTCGCCCTGTGAACTAGAGCACGGCGAGCAGCGCGCTCGTGTGCGGGCCGAGCCCGAGTGTACGGGCCACGTCGAGGTCGACAACGGTGTCGACATCGTGACGCAGCGTCGAGGGGGGCGGCAGGTCGAGCACAACGTGCCCGGCGGCCTGGTGCGCGGCGCATGAGCCAACTCCGAACTGCGGCGTGAACGGGATGCCGGCACGGGCAAACAGGCTCGTCGTTCCCACGCCTGCGGCGTCGGGTACCACGGACCGTTCGTGCTGGGCGGCGAGCACGAAAGCAGCGTCAAGGTCGGCCGGGTCCAGGGCGGGCAGGTCCCCGGTCAGCACGGCCAGATTCGCGTCGGGCTGGTGGAGCCGGGCGGCCACGACGCCCTGCATGATCGCTGCATTCAACCGGGCATGCCCCGTTTCAGCGCCGGGCACCTCGGGCACGATGACCGCGCCGAGCCCGGCGAGCAGCGCTCCCAGACGTGCACTCGCGGTCACCACGAACACGCGTGCCACAGCGGATGCCGCCACCAGCGCCGTCACCGTGTCGAGCGCGAACGCATCGGCGAGCTCGGCCCGTTCGGGCCCAGCCCCGAGCCTGCTCTTCGCCTCCGAGCTCCCCTTGATGGGAACGACGACCACCCAGTTGGCCGCGGCGGGCGGCGACGACGTTCGGTCGACGGTGCCGCGTGTTTCGTCCATGGCAAAACGCTAGCAGCGTCGTGCACAGTCGGCGCGCGGTAGCCTCAAGGGTCGACGGCAAACATCCGTCGACCCGAATACATTCGTTTGAACTACCCAGGAGGTTTCATGTCAGTCACCACCCAAGCACGCACGCTGCCCATGTCGATCACCACCTACCTTGAACGCAGCGCGAGCCCCAAGCCCGCGTCCGCCAGAGCGACCTTCACCGAGAACGCGGTCGTCATCGATGACGGCAAGACCTACACGGGCGAAACGGCCATCGCCGCCTGGCTCGCCGGCAGCGTTGCCGAGTTCGAGTACACGACCACCCTGCTGCGCACCGAGACAGATCAGTCGTCGACGACCGTCGTCAACCGCGTCGAGGGCAACTTTCCCGGCCGCAGCGTCGACCTGAACTACCGTTTCGAGCTCGACGCCGAAAGCGGCCTGATCGAGGCCCTCACGATCTCGATTTAGTCTCTTCCAGCCGCGAGCCCCGCGGCGTATCCCTCGGCATACCCCTCTGCATACCCCTCGGCACAGGCCTCCGCCGTGCCGAGCCGGAACATGTCGCTGTCACTCGGCCGCTGCAACGCCCGAGCGCCGGGAAGCGCCAGGGCACCGACCAGGCGGCCAAGTCCGCGCACCACGGCGACCGGGTTGCCGCTGGTCTTGCCCTTGACCAGGTCGGCAGCGGCAGCGATCTCATCGGCGACGGCCGCGACCGTGACGTCGAGCCGGCGGCCGGAAGTATCCGCTGTGCCGCGCAGGTCATCGAGCACCGCGAACCCGGCCGCGCCAATGGCCATGTCGGTCTGGCCTTCCCGCCAGGGACGCCCGGCGGTATCGGTCACCAGCACGCCGAGTTGCAGCCCGGTGCGCTCACGAAGGGCAGCGCAGATAACGCGCGCAGAGGAATCCGGATCAACCGGCAGTAGCAGCACCACGCCATCGGGGGCATTACTGGTGTCGACGCCAGCCGCGGCCATGACCAGGCCCTGCCGGTTTTCGACGATGCGCGTGACACCGCCGGGGTGCGCCCGCGACGCCACGACGCGCACGGTCTCGTCGGTGATCGCCTGCTCCCGATTCACCGCCGCCACGACGCGGCCCTCGGCCTTTGAGACGATTTTGCTGGTAATTGCTACGATATCGCCGTCGAGCAGGCGCGACTGTGCTGCCTCAGCGATCAGGCTGGCAAGGTCATCGCCGGCCTGAATCTCACCGAATCCACCGAGCGTGAACACCTTGAGGCCGAACAGTTCCATAGCGCCCACTTCTGCGGCGGCAGCGTCGGGCCGGGAATCGTACGGCATCTATCGAACGAGCTTCGGCAGAACGGATGCACCGAAGACGTCGATCCACTGCTTCTGATTGCGGCCGACGTTGTGCAGGTAGATGCGATCAAAGCCGAGGTCGACGAACTTCTGAATGTATTTGCGGTGCTCGTCGGGATCGGCCGAGATGATCATGCGGCCCTCGAAGTCTTCCGGACGCACGAGCTTGGCCATCTGCTCGAACTCAAACGGCGAACGGATGTCGCCCTTCGGAAACTTCATGCCACCGTTCGGCCACTCGTGCAGCGCACTGGTCATGGCCTCCTCGTCGGTTTCGGCCCAGCTCATGTGCAGTTGCAGCACCTTGGGCATGATCGACGGGTCCTTGCCGGCCTCGCGGGCACCGTCGTCGAACTTGCCGAACAGCATCGAGATCTTCTCCAGCGGGGCGCCGACCGTAATGAGGCCGTCGGCGAGCCGGCCAGCACGCTTGGCGGTGACCGGGCCGGCGGTGGCGACCAGAATCTCGGGGGCTACCTCGGGCATGGTCCACAGCCGGGTCGACTCGAGCTTGAAGAACTGACCGGAGTGCTTGACGTCCTTGCCGGCGATCGACCCGGCGAACAGCTTCGAGATGATTTCGATGGCCTCGAACATGCGGTTGATGCGCTCGGGAGCTTCGGGCCAGTAGCCACCAACGATGTGCTCGTTCAGGGCCTCGCCAGAACCCAAGCCCAGCCAGTGCCGACCGGGATACATTGACGCCAGTGTGGCCGAAGCCTGGGCCACCATCGCCGGGTGCCAGCGAAAAGTCGGGGCGGTCACGCCGGGACCGAAGTCTCCCTTGGTGCGCTCGGCGATCGCGGCGAGCACGCTCCAGACGAAACTCGACTGCCCCTGGGCCGGGACCCACGGCTGAAAGTGATCGGCCGCCATAACGCCGGTGAAACCGTGCTCCTCGGCGTAGGCCGACAGGGCGACCGCCTCAGCCGGTGCGAACTGCTCCAACATGGCCGCATAGCCAATCTGCAACTCCGTCATTGTGACCTTCCTGCGCCTAAGATTTTGTACCCATTCAATCGCAACACAACAAGAAGCGCATTCGATACCGCCGAGCCGGCATCCGCGTGGCGCCTTATAGGCTGAGAGCATGCGCATTGCCACCTGGAACGTCAACTCCGTTCGTGCCCGCTCCGGGCGCATCGTCGACTGGATGGAACGCGAGGACATCGATGTTCTGGCCATGCAGGAGATCAAGTGCAAGCCCGAACAGTTTCCGTCCCAGGTATTCGAAGACGCCGGCTACGACCTCGCCATTCACGGCCTGAGCCAGTGGAATGGCGTGGCGTTCGCGAGCCGCGAACCGATGACGGATGTCGTCACCGCCTTTCCGAATATGCCCGGCTTTCAAAAAGGTGCCGCCGGTCCAGATCAGCCGCTCGAAGCGCGCGCTCTCGGCGTGACCGTGAATGACCTGCGGCTGTGGAGCCTGTATGTGCCGAACGGGCGCGCTCTCGGCGACCCGCACTATGCCTACAAGCTGGCCTGGCTGAACGCCCTCAAGTCCCATGCGGCCGAGGAACTCAGCCGGCACCCCGCACTCGCCCTGGCGATGATGGGCGACTGGAACGTCGCCCCCCGCGACGAAGATATGGGCGACCCGAGCTTCGTACCCGGTCTGTCAACCCACATCTCGCCCGAAGAACGTGCAGCGTTCGACGCCTTCGAGCAGGCCGGTCTGAGCGACGTCGTGCGGCCGATCGTGCCGGAGGGTTTCACCTTCTGGGACTACAAGCAGCTGCGTTTTCCGCGCAACGAGGGCATGCGCATCGACTTTATCCTCGGCTCGCCGGCCTTCGCCGATCTCGTGACGGATGCCAGCATCCACCGTAACGAACGCAAGGGCGACGCCCCGAGCGACCACGTGCCGGTGCTTGTTGACCTCGATCTCGGCGGCGATGACGACGATCGCCCGATGATCTTCTAGGTCAATCCAGATTGCTCGGCCACCGGGAGGGGTTGTCGCCCTCCCCTGCGGGGTTTACTGTGCTCTGAGAACGCAAGGAACTCAGTCATGAAGGCAGTCAAATCTCTGTTCGCAGTGGTTGCGGGTGCAGCTCTGGTCCTAACAGCGTGCGCGGGTCGGGCGCCGTCACCCGACCGCTTCGAGAATGTCGGTGCCGCTACCTCGACGTCGGTGCACTTCACGGCTTCCGGCGACATTTCCTCCAGTGCTGCGGCAGCAGCGACGCTCAATCAGATTGGCGCCATCGCACCGGATCTCCATTTCGCGCTCGGTGACCTGTCCTACGGCCAGACCGGCGCCGAGCAGACCTGGTGTGATTTCGTCACCGCACGGGTGGGAGCCGGCTTCCCATTTGAACTCGTGTCGGGAAACCATGAGAGCAACGGTTTGAACGGCAACGTCAACGATTTCACGGCCTGCCTGCCCAATCAGCTTCCGGGCGTGGTCGGAACGTACGGGCGGCAATACTATGTCGACGTTCCGCAGGTCAATCCACTCGTGCGCTTCATCATGATCTCGCCGGCGCTCACCTATTCCGACGGGGTCTGGTCTTACGCCGCTGGCAGTCCCCGCTATCAATGGACCGCTGACACCATCGACGGTGCCAGATCTGCCGCTATTCCGTGGGTGGTGGTCGGGATGCACAAGCCGTGCCTGACGGTCGGGCAATACGGGTGCGACCCAGGAGCTGCACTCATGAACCTGCTCGTCAGCAAGCGGGTGGACCTCGTGCTGAACGGTCATGAGCACGTGTATGCCCGCAGCAAGCAGCTCGCCCTGGGAGCTACCTGTTCCCAGATCGTGCCTGGCAGCTTCTCCGCCGGCTGCGTCGCCGATGCAGACAGCACCCTGGTTCGCGGAGCCGGAACGGTTTTTGCCATCGTCGGCACCGGTGGGACTCCGCTTCGGGATGTGTTCGCCACCGACCAGGAGGCACCATATTTTGCCGCATCTTCCGGACTCAATAGCAATCCCAGTTTCGGAAACCTCGACGTTTCAGTCACCCCGGGCTCCCTCACCGCCCAATTCGTGCCGGCAACCGGCGCGTTCACGGATTCCTTCACGATTGCAGCGGGGGGTCCGCAGCAAAACCAGCCTCCGGTCGCCTCATTCACCGCATCGTGCACCAACCTGAACTGCAGCCTGGATGCGTCAGGATCGTCGGACCCGGACGGGACACTCTCCGGCTATGCGTGGAACTTCGGTGACGGGACGAGCGGAACCGGCCGGGTAGCCTCCCACGACTATGCGATTGCCGGTGACTATACGGTCACCCTGACCGTGACTGACAGTGCGCTCGCTACCGGGAGCACCACGCGCAGTATCGTTGCAGCGCAGCCTCCGGACGCCACCGTGCTCGCGACCGACGCCTTCACGCGCACGGTCACGAATGGTCTCGGAACGGCAACGCCCGGCGGTCCCTGGTCCACGACCGGTAGCGCCAGTATGTATTCCGTCAACGCCACCGGCCGGATGCGCCTCGCCACGGCAGGCACCACGGCGAACGGATTCCTCAACCAGGTGTCTTCCACCGCGAGCGACCTGCTGTTCACCGTGTCGGTAGACAAACCTCCGATCGGAACCGGCACCTATATCTCGGCCAGTGGTCGAAACGTCGTCGGCGTCGGCGCCTACCGCGCCAAGATCGTGCTGCGCTCAACTGGCCTGGTCGGAATTTCCCTCGTGCGCGTGAATGCGTCGGGCGGCGGAGAAGTTTCGCTCCAGCCGGCGATCAACGCGCCGGGACTCAGCTTCGCCGCCGGCGATCAGCTCAAGGTCCGGATGCAGGTAACCGGAACGAGCCCCACCACAATTCGAGCCAGGGTTTGGAAGCTGGGCACGACCGAACCTGCAACCTGGCACCGATCCATAGCGGATGCGACGGCCGCCCTGCAGGCTGCCGGCGGTGTTGGGGTCAGCATCTATGTGTCGGGTGCGGCGACGAACACTCCGGTCATCGGCACCATCGACGATCTGCTCGTCGTGCAGCCCCCAAACTGAGCGCTCACCCCGAAAGTATCGCCGCCGGCGCCCAGGAGTCTGCGCAACGACATCTGCCGCGCGACCAGACGGCCGACGGCAGGTGCCGTTACAGTGCGTAGTGCCGGTTGGTTAGACCGAAACCTTTTCGCGAGCCTGATACTTGGGGTGAGCCTGCTCCGCAGCGGCATCGAATTCAGCGTCGATGTCGGCGTTGGGCTTGTAGGTCACGAGGGAAACCACGGCGGCCACGATCAGGCTGGCCGCGAAGCCGGGCACGATCTCGTACAGGATGTCGCCGAGCGGGGAGTTGCCCCAGATGAAGACGACGACGGCGCCGGTGACCATCGAGGCGAGGGCACCCCAGGTGGACAGCTTCTTCCAGTACAGCGAGAGGATAACCACAGGTCCGAAGGCGGCACCGAAACCGGCCCAAGCGAAGCCGACCAGGTCGAGAATGGTGGAGTTCTGCTGCAGCGCGATGAGTCCGGCGACAACGGCAACGAGTAGTACGCCGACCCGTCCGAGCATGACGAGTTGCTTCGGGGCCGCGTCCTTGCCGACGATCTTGTAGAGGTCCTCGACCAAAGCCGACGAGGAAACGATCAGCTGCGAGGAGATCGTACTCATGATGGCGGCAAGCACAGCGGCCAGAACGAGGCCCGCGATGAAGGGGTGGAAGAGGGTCTGCGAGAGGAGCAGGAACACCGTTTCCGGGTTGGCGAGCGTCAGGTCCGGGTTCTGCTGGAAGTACGCGAGTCCGATCAGGGCAGTTGCGACAGCGCCGAGAGAGGTGGCGACCATCCAGCCGATGCCGATGCGGCGTCCGGCCGTGGCATCCTGCGGGGTGCGCAGGGCCATGAAACGCACGATGATGTGCGGCTGGCCGACGTAACCGAGCCCCCAGGCAACAGCCGAGATCACACCGAGCACGGATCCGCCGGCCGTGATGGACAACAGGTTCGGATCGATTTCGCGGATGGACTCGAGCGTGGCGACGACTCCGCCGGTGGCATTGAGCGCCACGAAGGGGACCGCGATCAGTGCGACGAGCATAAGGATGCCCTGGGCGACGTCGGTGAGGGTGGCGCCGAGAAAACCGCCGAACAGCGTGTAGAGCAGGGTGACGCCGGCCACGATGAGCATGCCGGTGAGGAAGGTGGAGCCAAAGGATTCTTCAAAGAAGACGCCGCCGGCCACCATGCCCGAGGAGACGTAGAAGGTGAAGAACACCAGGATGATCAGGCCGGAGACCACGCGCAGCAAACGCGAAGTGTCTTTCAGCCGATTTTCGAAGAAGCTCGGAATGGTGATGGAGTTCTTCGACACGAAGGTATAGGAGCGCAGCCGCGGAGCAACGAACTTCCAGTTCAGCCAGGCACCGATGGTGAGGCCGATCGCTATCCAGGCCTCGACGAGGCCGGATACGTAGATGGCCCCGGGGAGTCCCAGCAACAGCCAGCCGGACATATCCGAAGCGCCGGCGCTCAGCGCAGCGGTACCGGGTTTGAGGCCTCGGCCGGCGAGCATGTAGTCGTCAAGATCTTTGGTCTGCCGAAAGGCAAAATACCCGATGGCGACCATGCCAGCGAGGTATAAAACGATCGCGATTATCTGAAATGTTTGATCCGTCAATGGGATTCCTTTGTTGGGATGCCCGACGTACTGGACGTGATTACCCGCGCTGCGGGCAAGGTCAAAGTGCCAGTCTCGCAGAAATACGGGCTTTATGCCATGTCATACCACCCAATTGCCCACGTAACCGTTTGGTAACAGAGGGGCTTACCCCCTGTCCAAGGTTGCGCGCAGCCGGTCCAGAATGACCTCACACGGCCGACGACCCCGTTGCCCCTTCCGTTGTTTTGCAGAATTGGATACAGTCTCAAAATGATGCCGAGTTGGTCATCCGCTTGCTCGATGAGCATCGCGGCCATGCCACGACTGCCCTCGGTGCGCTACTCGAGCACTGAGGTTGCCGTCAGACCACGTGAAAGGCGAGGTCGCCGACCCCGTCGATGCCGGCGGTGACGGCACTTCCCGGCTCAATTCGGCCCACACCGGCAGGAGTACCGGTGAAAATAAGGTCACCGGGCCGCAGGGCGACAAACCGCGACAGAGCGGCGATCACGTCGGGCACTGGCCAGATCTGGTCGGCAAGGTCGCCGTCCTGATGGGTCACGCCGTCGACACTGAGCCAGATACGTGCCGAAGCGGGATGGCCGATCTCGCTGGCGGCAACGAGCGCAGTGCAGGGTCCTGAGAAATCGAAGCCCTTGGAGAGATCCCACGGGCGACGCAGTGCTTTGGCGGCATCCTGGAGGTCGCGCCGGGTGAGGTCGACGCCGCCGCCGTAGCCGACGACGTGGGTGAGGGCATCCGCCGCCGCAATGTCGGCGCCGCCGACGCCGATCGCGACCACGAGTTCCATCTCGTAGTGCAGGTTGTCGGTCTCTGACGGGAAGGGAACCGTGTGCGGAGCGACACTGTACGCGGGAACGCCCTCGTCGACGGCGAACACGGCGTCGGCCGGCTTGGCGAAGAAGAACGGCGCCTCGCGGTCGGGGTCGTTGCCCATTTCGCGGGCATGATCGGCGTAGTTGCGTCCGACGCAGTACACCCGGTGTATATAGAAGCGCTCTGCTCTACCAACGATCGGCAGGCTGGTGGCCTCGGGTGCGGTAAACGGGCCAGAAGTAGACATGCGGTCCTTTCGGGACTCAGGCGAGCAGGGCCGCGATGACGAGTAGAGCGGGCATCGACAAAATCGTGGTGAGAAAAACGGTGTCCCGGGTGACGACCATGGCTCGATCGTAACGCGAGGCGAAATTAAAGATGTTCTGCGCGGTCGGCAAAGCCGAGACGGCGACTACGGCGAAGAGCTCGGCGCCATCAAGATCGAACACGAAGCGTCCGAACAGAAACGCGATGATCGGCATCAGTACGACCTTGATCATGGTGGCCGCCACGACCTGTTTACGCCCGGTTCCAGCCTTCAGCAGTCGTTGGCCGTGCAGCGACATGCCAAACGAGAGCAGCACCAGGGGAATGGCGGCTCCGCCAATCAGTTCGAACGGCGCCAACACCGGGGCTGGCAGGGTGATATCGAAGGTCGCCACGAGCACGCCGGCAAGCGAGCCGAGAATCATCGGGTTTCGAAACGGCTGCGTCACGAGCGACACGAACGAGGCCCGGCCTCTGGTGGCCACGTCGAGAACGGCCAGGATGGTCGGGGCCAGAATCACCAGCTGAAGCAGCAGTACGGGCGCCACATACTGGGCGCTGCCGAGCACGTAGATGGCCACGGGCAGCCCAATGTTGTTGGCGTTGACGTAGGTCGCGCTCGAGGCGCCGAGTACCGTCTCGGCCAGCGGCGTTCGAAAGAACAGCCGCGCGAAGGCGAGGTAGATGAGCACGCCGACCACGATGGTGCAGACGATGACGACCAGAAATTTAGAGAAAATCACCGATACGTCCGCGTGCGAGAGCACGGTGAACAGCAGCGCGGGAGTGGCGACGAAGAAGGCCATTCGGTTGAGTACCCGGCCTGCGCCCGCGCCGACAATGCCGAACCGCTCGACAAAATACCCGATCAGGATGACAAACCCGATAATCGAAAAACCGACCAATACACCGCCCATTCTGACGAGCCTAAGGCTTACCCGAGCACGAACCGGCGCGGCCGTTTCGGCCGTGCGATCGACGTTGCTACGCTCAACGCATGCCCCGACTCGACGTTCCTGGCGCTTCCCTCTATTACGAGACCCAGGGAGACCCCGACTCGCCCGCCCTGCTCCTGCTCCACGCGGGCATCGCGACCCTGCGCATGTGGGACCCGCAGGTCGCGGCCCTCTCGGCCCACCACTATGTCATCCGCTTCGATACCCGTGGTTTCGGCCAGACCACGACCGAGAATGTTGAATTCTCCAACCGAGCGGATGCCACGGCGCTGCTCGATCATCTTGGCGTGGCTCGAGCCACCCTGATCGGGTGCTCGCGCGGAGGCACGATCGCGATCGATCTTGCTGTGGCAAGCCCCGAGCGCGTCGCAGGCCTGGTCACCATTGGGTCAGGACCCAGCGGGTTTCCCGATGTGGAGCTCACCGAACGTGAAGACGCTCTGTTCGACAAACTCGACGCGGCCTTCACCGGCCGGCAATGGCCGCGGCTGGCGCGGCTCGAAGTTGCACTCTGGGCGGTCGGGCCGACCCGCAAGGCGGCCGACGTCGACCCCGCTTTTCTGGCCCTCGCGCAGGAGCTCAACCTTCGCAACGTCATCCACGCCACGGAAGCGCCAATCCCGATTCCGCTCGAGCCCGCCGCGCTCGACCGGGTCAGTGACATTGACGTTCCGGCGCTGGTGACCGTGGGCGAGCTCGATGTCACGTCGTCGCTGGCTCACTATGAATTTTTGTTGGAAATGCTGCCGCAGGCCAGCGGCTGCACGTTCCGCGACACCGCTCACCTGCCGAGCGTCGAGCATCCGCTGGAGTTTCAGCGCGTGCTGGTCAGCTGGCTCGCGACCAACAGCCTCTGATCCTTCCGTCTCCTCCCCCGCCCGCGTCGTGGGCAATTGTCTACACCCTGCGGCGCGGTCTGCCCAGATTTTCTGTGCCCGGTAGCCTGTGTGCAGAGTGACCGACCGCGGGGAGATCGATGTCAGAGCACGAGCCAATCCGGAGCGGAGAATTCTACCTTCGGCATGCCGGTCTCATCATTTGGCCGCGCAATGCCAGAGACCTTAGCGACACGGCGCTTTGCCCGGCCTGCCACGCACCGCTGAGGTCGCCGGTGTGTACCAGTTGCCGACTCGACCTGCAGCACGGGGCGGCAACGGAATTACTGACTCTTTCAAGAGAGGCCGCAGCAGCATTGCAGCGTCGCGCCGAGCTGATCGGGCGCATCCGCTACGAAACGGAGACCGGCCGGGTCGCCGTGACCCTGCCGGTGAGCACAAATTCGGTCGCTGCTAGTTCAGTCGCCACGACGTTGGCGTTACCGGCTCCGACGCTCTTGCCGGTTCTGCCGACAGCCGCTTCCGCAGCGCAGCGCAGCGCACTCCCCGCCGCGCCGACGGTGTTCGACCCGACCGCCCGCACGCGCGGCCCCAGGGCGGTTGTATCTCCGCAGGCACCAGCGTTGCTCCCCCCAGACCGAAGCGCTGCGCCGGCCCTGCCGTCAAAACCCCGGCGTTCCAGCGTGCAGGTCGTGCTTCTCTCCATCGGGGTGCTGTTGGTCTCGGTTGCTGCGATCTTCTTTCTCACCGTTGCGTGGATCGTCGCCGGGCTGGGGTTCCGCTTTGTTGTCGTCGCGCTGCTGACCGTGGCGGCTCTCGTGGTCGCCGCCCGGATGCGTCGTTCGAAGCTGACGTCCACCGCCGAGGGAATCGGAAGCTTTGCCGTGGTACTCGTGCTTCTCGACGTCTGGGGTATTCGGCAGAACAACCTTTTCGGCCTCGCCGCCGCAGACGGGCCGCTCTACTGGGGAATCGCCCTGACAGTTTGCGCAATGCTTTTTCTTGGCTGGCACGGCCGGTCGAACCTGCGCGTGGGCAGTATCGCCGGTTTCGTCGTTGCGGTTCCCGGCATCGGGCTCTTCGCGGCCGGTCTCTTTCAGAGCCAGGACACGCTCACTCGCGTTTTCGTCGGCTTTCTCGGTGCCGCCATCATTGCCCTGCTGCACCGCGCAACGTTGCCCCGGCCCACGGATGGGCGCCGGCGGCCGGCCACCGATCGATTCCTCGAGCGGATACTGCTGCTCGCGCTGGGCGCGCTGGCCCTGGTCACGGCGGCCGTTGTCGCGGTCTTCGTAGAGTCCGACCGCCTCATCGCGCCTGTCTGGTGTCTCGGCGCGGTCGCGCTCGTTGCCACGGCGCACGCCGTGCTCGTAGTGCGTGCACCGCATTCCGCGTTGATCCTTCAGAGCGTCGACATGGCGCAGCCAGCCCGGCTCATGGGGGAATACCGGGCTTTCGCCTATCTGGCGGCGTCTCTGGCCGCGTTCGCGGCGGCTGGTATCGCGCCGGTCGTTGCCGGTCGCTACGACAGTCTGCCGTTTTCACTCACCGTGCCCGTGCTCGTCGCCTCCGCTTTGGCCGTGGCACTCGAACTCTTCGCTCGTCACCTCGCCGCGGCCTCAGCCGCACGCACGGCCGGGTTGGTGGCAGCCGTTTCGGCCACCATTGTCGCGGCCATTCCGCTGCTCCTCGCTACCGGGTACGCCGCCTGGCCACTCATCCAAGCCACGGCAAACGGACTACGCGACCGTGAGGTCGTCCCTGACCTCGCCAACGCCGATAACGTCTGGGCATTGCTTGCGCTGGTCGGAGTCGGCGCAATCCTGTTCATCGGCTGGGCCCTAGGCGGTTTGCTCCGCGCCCGGCGCCAGATCGTGACCGCGCTCGGCCTGGCCGTTGTCGTTCTCGCTGTGCCCTTCTCCCCGCCCATCGGGGTTATCGTCGCGCTCTACCTGCTGCTGGGCGCGGGCGCCCTCATCGGTCTGCTCCTCGCGCGATCCTCTGTGCCAACAGCGGTGCCGCCCAAAAACGATGACAGGGGTCGGTTCTCGCTCGGCTTTCTGGTGCCGGCCATCATCACGCTCCTCGTCGCTGGCGAGACCTTGGGCTATGTCATCAGCTGGGGACATCCCACAACCTGGTGGTTTGGCACGGTATCGCTCGTCGTCGCGCTCTGGTTCTCCCGACTGTTGGTCACGCGCAGGGCAGCAGGGCCCATGCTCGCCAGCCCCGTGCTCGCCAGCCCCGTGCTCGCCAGTGATTCCCGGGCTCAGGCCCGCGGAGCGCTGTTGGCCGCGGCGATCATGATCGCCCTGGTCGGGGTTGGCCACGTTCCCCTGGCCCTCGCGCCGGAACAGCTCTGGTCTGACGCGATCAATCTGGCCAACGTCACGGCTGCCATTGCCCTCGCCACGGCCCTCCTGCACCTGCTCGTCGCTGCGGCAGCGCTTTGGCCGACGGCGCTCTCATCTCTCGATCGGCGCTGGGCATTCTTCGCCCTTCTCGTTCCGACCGCGATTGTCTTCGTCCTTCCGATTCGATTGTGGTCTCTTGCCGCCGACGAATCTCTCCTGCAGCCCGAACCGCTTGGATCCATCCTGCGCGCCGGCATTCTGGTCGCCGCGTGTGCTTTGTGGGTCTTTCTGCGCGCCAACGATGGCGTGCTGCACTGGGAACGTGCCATCGCCGCCATCGTCCTGGCTCCGGCAATGTATCTACTTGTTCGCGAGATTTTGTTCGCAACGGCTGCCGTGACATCCGTTTTCATACTCGCAGCACCGGCTGTCGCCCTCGTAGTCTGCTCGCTCGCGCTGTTGCACGGTACAAACCGTAGCGGCAACACCGACAGCGTCACGGCCAGCCCCGCTGTCAACGACGCGGCTGGTGCGACCGGTGCGCTGGACGTGGATTCGTTTGCCCGCCGCGACCGGGTCGCCCTCGAAATCGGCGCCGCGATTGTGCTCGTGCCAGCCCTGTTCACCGCAGTAGTCACGTTCCGTTCCCTCGGCTGGCTGGTGATCGTGTTCGCCGGCATCGTTGCACTCATCATGGCGATCGCGCCTGACGGGCTGTTTGGATCCCGGTCGAAACGCCGCCACTTCGGCTGGCTTGCCCTGTTCCTCGGCACAGCCGGCCTCTGGCTCGGCCTCGATCGAGCCGGGATCGTCGCACTCGAACCGTACGTGTTGCCGGTCGCCGGCATCGTGCTCACCACGGCCGCACTGATTCGCCGCTTCGGCACAACCGATCGCTCGAGTGAAGCAAGTCCGGTAGCTGGCCTCCTGACTTTCGCCGGACTGCTCATTGCTCTGGTACCGCTCGCCGTGTCGCCCGAGTCGGGGTCGCTGGTGCGTCCAATCGTGCTGGCTCTCGTGTCTGTAACCCTCATGATCGGTGCCGCACTGGTGCGCTGGGCTCCACCGTCGTCGACCTATCTGGCTGCGGCCGGTCTGGTCGGCGCGATTGCCCTGGTCGTGACAGCCTTCGCACAGACGCAGCGCCTGGTCGGTGCGCCCGGCGCCCCCGATGGGCGACTCGAACTCTGGCTGGTCCTTCCCGCCATGGCGGCAATCACGACCGCGGTTTTACTGGTTCGCCAAACGGATGCCGAAACAATGGCGCTCCGACGCGGCGCGGGCATCGCGCTTGTGCTGGCGTGGGCATCCGTTCTGACCTGGGTCGAAGTCACCGTTGTCAGCGCCCCCGCAGATGCCGGACTGTCGACGCCCCGGGCTGTTCTACTCGTGCTCGCTCTCTCTGCGGTACATGTATTTTCCCTCGCGCGGCCCCGGGCGCCGCTGGGGGCAATCACCGCCTGGAGCGTGCTCGCACTGGCTGCCCTGGCCGCTATCACGGTGGCCAGCTCTGGCGTGGTCGACCCATTCGAACTCGTCACCGTGCCGGTAGCCTTCGCGCTGATTGGGTCGGGCTGGCTGCGCCTGCACAGCGATCCACGAGCACGCAGCTGGCCCTGGTTTGGTCCGGGACTGTTGTTACTTTTGGTGCCGTCGCTGCTGCTCGATCTCACTTACAACGACCTGTGGCGCATCGTCAGCCTCGGTGTCGTAGCAATTATGGTGCTCGTGATCGGCAGCACGCGGCGACTGCAAGCGCCGTTCGTGATCGGTGCTGCCGTACTGCTGATCCACGGTGTCGCCCAGCTCTGGCCGTGGATCGCCCTCGCCTACAGCGTGGTTCCGTGGTTCCTCTGGCTCGGTGGCGGTGGCATCCTGCTTATCGTTCTCGCTGCACGCTACGAACAGCGCATAGCGAACTTCAAGTCGGTTGCCCTGCGCATCAGCGCGCTGCGGTAGCCGGTTACACCTAGAACGGCTGCGGGTCGGGGTCGGTGATGTCCCAGGCCGAGGCCCACGGGTTGGGCGGAGCCGGTTCGACTGCGGGCTCGGGTTGCGGTGGGGGTGGTGACGTGTCGGCCTGTTGTCGCAGGGGGCTGATGCGGGTGGCGGGGTCGGTGGCGTAGTGTTTGCCGGCGGGGCTGGTCCAGTTGAGGGTGCCGTCAAGGTCGGCGGTGACGGTCCAGGCGGAGTAGTGCTTGAGGTTGTGGTGAGCGGGGCAGAGGTGGTGCAGGTTGGCGGCAATGGTGGGGCCGCCGAATTGTTTGTCGCGGGTGTGGTCGAGGTCGCTGTGCCCGGCGGAGCGGTTGCAGCCAGGGAACCGGCAGGTCCCATCCCGCAGGCGCAAATATTTCTTCAAGCTTGCCGGCACCCGAAACGGTTCCGCGCTGACGTCGAGCACGATGCCGGTGTGCGGGTGGGTGAGGATGCGCAGAAAACTCGTCGCTGTGCCCGCGAGGCGGCGGGCGACCTCCGGGGCGATCGGCCCGTACCCTTCGAGTTCGCCCGGCTCCTCGCTCGTGCCCATCAGGGTGAGAACCGGCACGGTGATATTCACGTTCGCGGCAAGGCCGGCGCCGAGACCGGAGCTGGTGACCCCGTGGGCGAGGAGGTCGACGGCGACATCGGCGCGGAGCTGGCTGAGCGTGCGGGGCTCGTCGGGGCCCTGCAGGCTAATGGCGGCGTCGGTGACGCGGGTGTAGATGCCGTGCAGGTCGTCACCGGCAGCGCGCAGCCACAGCGTGGCCATGCCGTCTTTGTCCGGGTAGAACATAACCTTGCGGTCGGCCAGGCATTTGGTGCGGCGAACGGTGATGCTATCGGGATGGAACCGTTCCCGCAGCTTGCGGGCCTTGCCGTCGAACTGCGCCGGAGTGAGCCTGCGAGCGTGCGGCAGCAGCACCGCTTCCAGCTCGGCCCGGGCGGGCGGGGGCACGGAGTCGAGCTGGTCGAGCACCCGCCGCGCATGCCGCAGGGAAATGTCCCCGGTGCGCAGCGCATCGAGGGTCTGCGGGCGGGACTCGACCAACACCCGGCTCTCCTGCAGGAGACCGGACGCGGTGCCGGCCGGGATGCGCAGCGCACACGCCACCTCCGCGACCAAGCCCTGCTGGGCGGCGAACGTGGCGTCCCAATCGTGCTCGTGTTGCGGCCCAGCCTGCGGCCGGCCGGTTTCGGCGGTGTTGGTAGTGTAATCCCACGCCTCCGTAAGAACCTCAGCCTTACTCGCTTGCGCCCAAGCAATGACCCTCTCGAAATAAAGCACCCGGTTGACGAACTGCGCCTGCCGCCGCTGGAACGGGTTCACGTCAGTGAGCACGCCAAGCGCGGCTGAGCCAGCAGCAGCCGGGTCGAATTCGGCTGAGCCAGCGGCAGCCGAGTCGAACGGGACAGGGCCGAACGGATCGGCGGCGCACGGGTCAGCGGCGCACGGATCGGCAGCGCACGGGTCAGCGGAGGACGGGTCGGCGACGCACGGATCGGCGTGGTGCTGGAGAGCGTTGTACTCGGCGAAGATAAACTCCTCGCGGAGGTTCTCGTCGAACAAGTGCTCGGGCGGCACGGCGGCGAACACTTCGGCGAGATCGAGGTCGGTCGGGATGGTCGGACCGTCGGCGAGCTGCACGTCCTGCCGAAACTTCACCGCAAGTGAAGCGGCGGCAGCCTGTGCCGCCGCTTCGGCTTCGTCTTCGGCCTGCCACTCACACAGGCACTGCAGCCGGAACGCGTCGAAGAATGCGCGTTCTTCAGCCGAGAACGACCACTCGACGAACTCCCCCTCACAAACGTCGTCGAAGCCGGAATCGACGAAGCCCGGTCGGGGGGTGTCGCCGCTCTGGCTCATGCTTCGATTCTACCAAAACCATTGCCTGAAGTCGAGGGATTCTCAGTGACTTTTGGATTTCTATGCGAAGCTACATTCGGGCCATATTTCGCTTTTCGAGACCGGTTCGCGTTGAAAAAGAGATCAACGCGCAGAATTCGATGCCAGTACCGGTCTGCCCGGAGCCTGTCCTCCTACCGCGAATTGGGCAGCTACCCGCGACCGACCCAGCGGTCCATTGACCGGTAGACACCGAAAACGCGACCGGCCACGGCGTCCCAGGCCGCCAACGGCAGCACCCCGCGCAGCACCTTCGACAGGTTCACCGTCCACGGCAACAGCAGTTGCGGCTTGCCGGCGAGCATCGCCCGCCAGACCCGATCAACCACGTATTCCGGCGTCATCAACGGGGTGAGCAGCGGCCCGCGGGCCCCCGTGAACATTCCGGTGTCGATGTAGCTCGGGCATACCGTTGTCACCTTGACATGGCCGTGTCCCTGCTGCACCAGTTCGAGCCGCAGCGAATCGCTCCAGCCGATCATGGCCGCTTTCGAAGCGGCATAGACGCTCATACGCGGGGTGCTGAGGGTGCCGGCGGCCGACGCGATGTTCACGATGCGTGACTCGCGGTATCCGCTCGCAATCATCGCCGGCAAAAACTCGCGGGTGATGTACATCGGGGCGAGCGCGTTGATCTGCATGGTCGGGCGGGTGTCGGCGCCGTTGTCGTGTTCCCAGAAATACTTGCCACGCACGATTCCGGCGTTGTTGATGACCACGTCGGGGTCGCCGATCTCGGTGCGCACCCGCTGCGCGGTCTGCGCGATGGCGCCGAGGTCGGCGATATTGACGACGTAGGGGACGACCTGCGTCCGTCCGTAGGAACGTTCAGACAGGATGGCGGCGGCCTGGGCGAGCGCGGCACCGTCGCGGTCCCACATAATGACCGTTTTCGCCCCCTCAGCGACGCAGCGTTCGGCATACAGGCGGCCCATTCCCATAGCGGCTCCGGTAATCAGCACGCGGGCTCCGGCGACGGTTCGACTCATACCCCCATCATGCCGCCTGCGCGCTCTATTGCGGGACTACGCTCGGGCCAGCGGCAGAATCGGGGAGGTGCGTATGGACTTTCAGACCCTCGCGATCATCTCCGTGATCGCACTGCTCGGGCCGCTGCTTGCGACACCGCGCCGGTGGAACATTCCCGTCGTGATCGGTCAGCTCGGCGCCGGTGTGATCGTCGGCCGCACCGGTTTCGGCTTTGTTGACGCGAGCGACCCCACGCTGACCCTCTTAGCGGATGTCGGGTTCGCGTTGATCATGTTCGTGGCCGGCACGCACGTGCCCGTTCGCTCCGGCGCGATTCGTGCGGCGCTGTCGGCCGGCCTGGTGCGCGCAATTCTGGTGACGCTCGCCGCGATCGCCCTCGGCGTGGTTATCGCGATGATCTTCGGCACAAATCATGCGCTCCTTTATATAGTCTTGCTCGCCTCCTCGTCGGCCGCGCTTGTTCTGCCCCTCATCCATTCGCTGGGGCTGCGCGGCCGATCGATGCTCGAGCTCACGGCGCAGGTCGCGATCGCCGATATTGCCGCGATTGTGGCGCTGCCGCTGGCCATTGACCCGCCGAATGCGGGCCGTGCCGCCCTCGGCGCTGCCCTGGTCGGGGTACTGGCAGTGGCGCTCTACTTCGTGCTGGCCTGGCTGGAACGCAACGGCTCTCGCGTCCAGTTGCACAAGCTGTCGGAGAACCGCAAGTTCGCGCTCGAGCTGCGCATCCAGCTGGCCATTCTGTTCGCACTCTCAGCGGTGGCCGTGTTCAGCCACGTCTCGGTCATGCTCGCCGGGTTCGCGTTCGGCCTCGCCGTCGCAGCGGTCGGCGAACCGCGCCGCCTGGCCCGGCAGCTCTTCGCCCTCGCCGACGGATTCTTCGGACCGCTGTTTTTCGTGTGGCTCGGCGCCTCGCTCGCCCTGGGTGACCTTGTCGACCAGCCGCAGATGATCGCGCTCGGACTCGTGCTCGGCGTCGCTACCCTGCTCACCCACGCGACCACGCGCGTGCTGGGCCTCCCGCTGTCGTTTGGAATGCTCTCGGCCGCCCAGCTCGGCATTCCGATCGCGGCCGCCACGATCGGCACCCAGCTGCGCGTGCTCGCCCCCGGGGAGGCTGCGGCCCTGCTGCTCGGAGCGCTCGTGACCATCGCGGTGACCGCGGTGGCGAGCGGATGGGCCAAGCCGCGCGCGGCATCCGCTGCGCCGGCCTGACCTGACGGTCCACGGCTGGCGAAGCACGAAGCTAGGCTCCCGCGGCGCGACCCACCCGAAGGAACGTCGGCAGGGGCGCATCTGCTGCGGCGCGGACATAGGTGACCAGCACCCTGTCGCTGGCGACCTTCGACCGGGCGGGAAGCATCGGAGTCTCCGGTCGTGTAAACATGTTGATTTCCACGCGCACGACCGGGGCAACACTCGGGCGGGCAACGCCGCGCAAACCCCGGCCCTCGCCGCCGGACCCTATGTCTACAAAGGTTGACCCAACTCGAGTGAAGCCGTTCAAGGACGTGACCTGGCTCACCTTCACGGAAGTGACACGCGGCAGCAGCTCAATGCGCGCCATCGCGACATGCACAGACTGCCCCCACGCAAGCCTGCGCATCTAGGTCAGTCTCATCTCGATTCCTTGATAGTCGGTAGTAATACTGTCCTTCTTTGTTCCGAGGAAAAGGCAGAGATGGTTTTCCCTCTGGGGTGTGCCCGCCGATGAGTACCATGGGTTACAGGGCCTGGAGGTTACGTGGGGATCACGCGGTAGATCAGCTCGCCGTGGAGGATGGAGATCCAGCCGTCTTTGCTCGCGGCCCACTCTTTCCACGCGTCGCTGATCTCCTGGAGATCCTCTGATGTCGCTAGTTTCGATTCGATGAGTTGCCCTGCAATCGCCGAGTTGAGGATGCGGTCGGCCCACATGCCTCCCCACCAGGCTCGCTCTGCGGGAGTGGAGTAGCACCAGGTGCTCGAGGTAGCGGTGACTTCCTCGAGCCCAGCGGCGCGAGCCCACGAAAGTAAGCGGCGTCCAGCGTCTGGCTCACCACCGTTTGCTCGCGCAGCAGCGCGATACAGCTCAAGCCACCTATCGAGAGCCGGGATCTGCGGCCACCAGCAGAAGCCGGCGTAATCGCTGTCGCGCACCGCCACGATGCCGCCCGGCTTGGTCACCCGCGCCATCTCGCGCAATGCCTGCACGGGGTCGGCGACGTGCTGCAGCACTTGATGCGCGTGGGCTACGTCGAAGGTGGCGTCGTCGAACTCTAGAGCGTGGATGTCCGCAGGCGAAAAAAAATCGATATTGGTCACGCCTCGCTCGTTCGCTGTTGCCCGGGTCAGATCGAGCGCGGCGGTGTCGATCTGACCCGGGCAACAGCGAAGCGACGCAGAACTGGAACCTCTCACGAACGCCGGTGCGAACCGCCGCCGGGTAGCTGGATTGCGCCGCGAAGAAGTGGCGGCCGCGTCGGGCATCAGCGTCGACCATTACACACGCCTTGAGCAAGGACGAGAAACACATCCCAGCGACCCGGTGCTAGATGCGCTCGCTCGCGCGCTCCAGCTAAACGTCGATGCCAGCGAGCATCTCTACCGTCTCCGCGCGGCTACCTCGTCGCCCCGGAGTGCGCGCGGAGATGAGTTCATACTCGGCCAACGCATGGCGGCTCTGGTCGAGGCCGTCCGGCCGAACCCCGCCTACGCACTCGAACCTTCACGACACCGAGTTGAAGGCGCTTGTCGCTGAGCTGCGCGAGCAGAGCCCCCTGTTCGGGGAGTGGTGGGACGAGCACATCGTCGAGCGCCGACGAGCCTCGCTCAAGCACCTACGCACCCCAGACGGCGAGACCATTGCGCGCCGTTACGAAGTATTGCGCCTCCCCGACGAAGGGATACGCGTAACCATCTGGCTTCCAGAAACCTGACGGGGTCGGAAAACCTCTGAGCCTTTGTCGCGCCACAGGCAACCGCTTCGTTCCCCAACCGGGATGCGTCAGAGGAACATCAGCACGATGCCGGCGACACCGGCGAGAACACCAATGCCGAGCAGCACCAGGCCGATCAGGCGCAGGCCCTTGCCGTCGAGGTCGGGGTCGTGCGTGCGGCACTTTTCGGGCCAGCGATTGCGAAACCAGACGCGCACGTCATCGCCCGCTACCAGATTCTGCGTCTCGTGGGTGTCGGCAGGGCACTCGTGCACATCGCCGTCGTTATCAAACCAGCGGATGACCGTGGCCGGCCCCGACGCGGCGATTACGGCGGTCGTGCGAGTCCAGCGGCCACTAATGCCGCGTACGGACAGGCCGACGATATAGAGGACCGCTCCGATGATGAGGCCGACGAGTGTGAGAATCTCGCTCATGATACCGGCGAAGTCGAGCGCGTGCACTGCCACCGCCGTCCGTTTTCTGTCGTCTGCTCGCGGCGCATACCCCGATGGCTAAAGCGTATCGTTTAGCTCCGCACCGACGGGTCTCTAGGCTCAAACCATGCGATTTGGACTCTTTGTACCTCAGGACTGGCGACGCGATCTGGTCGGAATCGAACCGGCTCTGCAGTGGGCAACGATGAGTGGCTTGGCCGCTCACGCTGATGCCGGTGCGTGGGAATCGATCTGGGTCTCATAAGGAATTTGTGCTGGCGTCAGCGGTTGCATGACGCTGCTGAAATAGGGCCTCAGCGGGTCGTCACAAGTTGGGCGCGACGGTGACCGTCAGAGTGTTCATTTCGTTACCCCTTCTCGCCGCAAGAAATAGGCTTGGGGCAGCCGCCTGTCAAGGTCTGACACACTGGGGTCAATGATGCTCGACAACGAGGTACCGGTGTGGTGGCGCGGCCTGGGCCTGCCCGGACTGGTCGACCTACACACCCATTTTCTCCCAGAGCGGATGCTGCGGCGCGTCTGGGCCCACTTCGACGAGATCGAACCGCTGATCGGCCAGGAGTGGCCGATCCAGTACCGCGACGACCAGGAGTCTCGGCTAGCAACGATTCGCCGGCTGGGTGTGCGCCGTTTCACCGCGCTGTCCTATGCGCATCGCCCGGGCATGGCGGCTTCCCTGACCGATTTCTCGCTCGATCTGGCCGCTGAACACGCCGATTGCGTGCCGAGTGCCACGTTTTACCCGGAGGAAGGCGTGCTCGGGCAGGTGCAGTCCGCCCTCGATCGCGGCGCGCGGGTATTCAAGATCCATGCGCAGGTCGGCGCCTTCGACCTGCGGGAACCGGTGCTCGACCCGGTCTGGGGGTTGCTCGCAGACGCCGGGATTCCGGTCGTGATCCATGTCGGCAGCGCGCCGGTATCGCGGCCGGGTATCACCGGGCCGGACAAGCTTGCGGGGGTATTGGCGCGGCATCCGCTGTTGACGGCCGTCGTCGCCCATCTCGGCGCCCCGGAATACGGAGAGTTCCTCGATCTCGCCGAGCGCTATCCGTGGGTGCACCTCGACACCACCATGGCCTTCACTGATTACTTCGAGCAACTCGCGCCGTTCGACCCCGCGCTGCTGCCGCGGCTGGCCGATCTGCCCGACCGGGTAGTGCTGGGCAGCGACTTTCCCAATATCCCGTACCCGTACGCGCACCAGCTGGAGTCGCTCGAACGCCTGCGCGACCGAGAGCCGCGCCTCGATGACGACTGGCTGCGCGCCGTCTGCTGGTACAACGGTCTGCGGCTGATCGGCGAATAAAACGCCGCGCATGTACTTTTGGGTCCTCACCGAGCTTGGACTGGTGAATTCATTGATCCTCCGGTCAGCTTCCAATAGGCTACCGACCAGATCCACCAGGCCCACTAGTAGAAATATACGGTTTGGTCCAGCTCCTCCTGCCTGGACGGTACGCGGAGCGGGCTACCGACTCGTCTGTGTTGATCGCCCGGCTGAAAGCATCCCGGCGCTAATCGTCGTTGCTTTCGTTTTCGTTGCCCGAGTCGCCACTATCGGAGTCGTCCTGGCTGCCGTGGCCGCTGTTCTCGTCGACGTCGTGGCCCGAATTAGTCCCATGGCCCGAGCTGCCGCTGTCGTCGACCGTGTCGTCGACGTCGGGGCCGGAGTTGCTGCCTTCCCCTCGTCCGTCGCTGTCATCGGGAGCGTCGTCACTACCGTTGCCCGATCCGATGCGTCCGTCGCTGTCGTCGGGCACGGCGTCGTGGTTATGGTCCGAAGCAGCTTCGGTGACTGCCGGCGCTGGCTCCTTTGCCATGTCCACACCGACGCCGACGGTCGAGCGGGGGGAAACGGTGACGGCTTCCAGCTTGGTCTGCGCTGCGCGCGCGATGCCGTTCTGAACGGACTTTATAAGATCATCGCTGAGTAGTGGGCCGGTGTAGGTCACGTCGAGCTCACCAGTGCGGAGGGTGGTGAAGTAGTTGCCGAGCGCGTCCGACAAGATGCCTTCCCTCGCGATGGACTCCTCCAGTGCAGCAGGGCTGGTCGCCCGAACCGCGAACCGGAGATCGTGTACCAAGACCTCGGCGACGTGGTAATGGTCCACCCCGGCAACCACTGGGTCTTGGAAGTACGCTCGGTTGACCAGTTCGCCAGCTTCGGCAACGGTACCCCCCATCGGCAGGACCACGATCAGCTCCGGCACGAGGTGCTCAAGCGAGGCGGGGTCGAGTACGTCGGGAGAGATGTCGGACAGGGTTATCTGGCTTTGATTCGCCGCATCATCGAGCACCGTGCGAAGCGCGGCGAGATCAGCGTCGGGAGTCGAGTGGATTGCGATCGCCACCCGGCGTCGAACCATCAGCCCGTCGTAGGTCACGGTAGGTCGGTCGTTGCCCGCATCGGTACCCGTCTCAGCATCGCCGATCAGGCCGGCCGAAACGGGAGCGGTTGTAGGGGGTGCCGCCACTGCAGTGCATCCGCTCAGTGCGAACGCGATAAGTGCCGCCGTAACAATCTTGGTGAGATTGTTCATCTTAGGTTCCCGTCGCAAACCCCGGCCGGTACACCGGCGGATAGGAATTCATGGGGGTGGTGTCGACGACCGGATAGTCGGAGCTGATCGGGTCGTTGTTTCGCCAGTCGCCTACCGAAAACTGCACCATCATGTCGTGATCTTCGTGCACCAGGTTGTGGCAGTGCACCATGTACCGCCCGCCGGTGTGGGCACCGGTGTTGAACTGCATCAGCATGGTGATGGATTCGTTCTCTCCCGCATAGAAGACGTCTTTGGGCCCACCCTCCCACGGGAACGGCTTACCGCCATTGGTGTTTCGGGCGATGATCTTGGCGTCGATCAGGTGGATGTGCACGGGGTGGAACCAGCCTCCGGACTCGTTCGTGATGGTCCACTGCTCAACGGAGTACGGCTGGGGGCTGCCGAAGCACCGGGAGAACCCGGATGCCTCAACGTCCTCCCACGTCTCCCCGTTGATGGTCCACTCTCCGCCCTGGCGCTGCACTCGAAGTATCCGCTTCGCTACCGCCATCTCCGGGGTCAGTTTCATCACGTCGAGGCCGCCGCGCTCGGGGTTTGCCGAGCCGCCGTCGTCGAGGGTGGTGGGGATGGCGGAGATCGACCCGGTCGTCGAGCCCGAGTCGGCCACCACCTGGAACCGCATGATCTTGTTCGTGTTGGCGTAGCTGACGTTGTTCTTGTTGCTCAGGTTGCGCATCTCGATCATCTGGCCGACCCTGTACTTGCGAAAGTCGATCAGGATCTCGTAGCGCTCTGCCGTGCCCTGCCGCCAGGACTGCACCGCCTCCACCTTGGGCGTCAGACCGCCGTCGGTGCCGACGACGTAGAAGGGGTCACCGGTGGACAGTGTGGGTCGATAGGAGCGTGTGATCGAGGCCACGAGCACTCGAAAGCGGTAGATGCGCGGCTTGACCTTCATCGTCGGCCACGGTATCCCGTTGACCATGATCACGTCGCCCCACAGCCCCGCGTGGCCGTTGTCGTTGAACCCCAGGGAGCCGTCGGCGTTGAACATTGCGTCCGAGATCATCAGCGGCACGTCGAACTCGCCCTGAGGGAGCTGCGCCTGCTCGTACCGGTCCGACATCGGGTAGAACCCCGCGAGTCCTGAATACACGTTCTGGCTCGTGACCAGGTGGTTGTGGTCGTGGTACCAGAGCGTGCGCGCGGACTGCCAGTTGGGGTACTGGTAGTTCTTGACTTTGCCCGGAGCCGTGAAGTCGTTGGCGTACCCGTCATACTGGGGCAACGACGCCGAGCCGTGCATGTGGGTGACGGTGTTGAACGCCGCCGGGTGCAGGAGCCCTGCCGCCGGCAAAGCGTTGCGGATGCGTATCTCGGTTCGGGTACCCTGCCGCACCCGAATGGTCGGGCCGGGAAAGATACCGTTGTACCCCGCCAGGGTGGTGGAGAGCCCCGGAAGGATCTGGGCCTGCCCTAATTTCTCGGTGAGGGCGAACTTGGCGAATGGCCGCGCCGGGTCGCCATCGTCGAACCCCGTGGCATACGGCACCAGTTCGGGCGGGCGGCGGAATACGCCCGCGTACGGAACCGGCATGTTCACTGGCGCCAGCAGGCTGGGGGTGGGGACCGGGTCCGCCATCCTGGCCATGCCGAGGGTGCCCATCGCGCCGACGGCACCGATTGCGCCCAACTGCAGTATTTCCCTACGTGTTGACATGATCACTCCAGAGCGGTGCGTCGAGATGAGTCCATGATGTATACTGCCGCCGCGGCCTTGTGGAAACCTTGCGCGCGGGCGCGGTGTTTGTGTGCACGCTTGAGAACTGACCCGTTGCCCTGCTTACCTGTGACAATCGAAATGCCGTCGTCGTTTCTCAGCATTCGGCCTGCCGCGGTGAATTCAAGCGCCATTACGCCTCAGAAGCGATGATTCGTTGCGAGAAATCGCAAGAAAACGCCGCGCATCGCCCGATACGCTGAAGTTGCACGCCCGCTGCGACCGCGGCACTCATTCGAATCGGAGGTTCCCATGTCGATATCTGTTGAAAAAGCACACGTAGCTAACGCTTTGGTCGGAGAGCCCGAGGTTCTCGAAGACGGCCTCGCGCAGCACCCCTCCTGGCTCAGCCTCAAGGCAGCTGCGACCTCGCTGCAGGCTGTGCAGTCGCAGAACGGGTCGGTAACCGACGCCGAACGGCACGCGGATGCTGACGTCTTTGTTGCGCGCATCACCGCAGCACTCGACGACCTCGCGCCGCACTTCGCACACGACGCCGCATATCTGGCGGCCCTGGTCGTGGACTTCGACCGCTGGGCGTCAGACGGATTCGGCGTGCCCGACTTCTACGACTCCCTGATGGCCTTCCAGCCGCAGCAGCACCGCGTGAACGGGCTGCGACACCTCGTGGTGTTTCCGATGTACACCCAGAACGGCAGCGCCAATCGCCTGGTCGAAGCCGTTCTGATCGAGGTCATCTGGCCGGAATTCATCGGCGAACTCGAAGCCGGCTACACGAACAAGCTGTTCGTACCGATTCGTTTTCTCGATTTCACTCCGGGCTACGACACGAACTCGGCCGTACTGTTTCCCGAGACGGTCGCGATGCGCGAGATTCCCACGTTCACCTGGGGGGCGATCTTCGCCGACCGCGAAGCCGCCCGTTTTCGCCGAGTCGTGCGCGCGGCAGCCGACATCACCCGGCTCGAGCTGCCCGCCGACGCCGCCCTGCTACTGGGCGACCAGCACCTCACTGAAGAAACCTTCGTGATGTGGGACCTCATCCACGACCGCACGCACATGCGCGGGGATCTGCCGTTCGACCCGTTCATGATCAAGCAGCGCATGCCGTTCTTCCTCTACTCCCTTGAGGAGTTGCGCTGCGACCTGACCGCTTTTCGCGAATCGGTCACGATCGAGGGCAGTGAGCTGGCGAGCCCGGAGGCGCGTCGGCACGCGAAACTGGTGCAGTACGCGGTCATCTTCGACCGCATCTTTCGGTTCGCGATCACCGGCAACCGGGTGCGCAACTATGACGGCCTCGGCGGTCAGTTACTGTTCGCCTGGATGCACCAGCACGGCGTGCTGCACTGGACCGATACCCGCCTCAGCTTTGACTGGGACGCCGTGCCCGAGGTGGTCATCGCGCTCGGAGCGCAGATCGACGAGCTGTACTGGGCGTCGATCGACCGACCGAAGAAGGCACACTGGCTCGCAGCCTACGAGATGATCTCGAAGACCCTCACGCCGAACCCGGCCTCCACCTGGGCCCGCGGGCTTTCGAACGAGGTGCTCGCCGGTTCTCCGAAGGGTTACACCGACCAGGTGCTCGACGACGAATTTCCGCTGTCGATGTTCTTCGAGGCGCTCGAGAAGAAGATGCGCACGGTCATCGAGTCGACGGCCGGCATCACCGGCAGCGCGGTCGACTGATGAATGCCAGACCGGCCGTCGCTGGCCGCACCGTGCTGATCGCCGGTGCGACCAGCACGGCCGGTCTGGCCGTCGCCGCTTCACTGGCGGATGCCGGCGCGCGCGTCATCGCCGTCGGCTCCAATCTCGCACGCCTCCAGTCGGTACTCGCTGTCGCGCCGGACGCTGCGTTGTATGAGTGCGACCTGACGGATTTTTCCGCAGTGACTGCTCTGGCGGCTCAGCTCTCGCCTATCGACGGGCTCATCCACCTCGTTGGCGGCTGGCGCGGCGGCGGGGGCCTCGCCGGCCAGACCGACGAAGACTGGGATTTTCTGCACTCGCACGTGGTCACCACGCTGCGAAACACCACCCGGGCCTTCAACGCCGACCTGCTGGCCTCGCCCGCTGGGCGCCTCGCGATTATCTCGAGCGTATCGGTGGACCGGCCTCAAGCCGGCGGCGCGAACTATGCGGCCGCGAAGTCCGCGGCCGAAACGTGGGTGCGAGCGGTCGGTGCGGGATTCGCGAAGGCCGGTGACACCGCCGCGGCGGTGATTTTCGTCGTGCAGTCGCTCGACGGGCTCGAAACCGAGCTGGCTACCCGCGTGACGGGGCTCTGGGACGAGGCGGCAGCATCCGCTAATGGCAGTCGAGTTGTGCTGGTGCCGAAGAACCCCAAAACCTGACGCGCACTCAGGTCGCAGGCTTTTTTCACCCCCAGTCTGGCCGAAACGCGTTTCTGCACTGTGTGTATTCCATAAGCTGCACGTGGCGATCCTTGCAGCACCACAATGCTTTGTGGTCAGAACTTGAGCCAGCGGATAGGCGACTCCCTGCCACGATCAGCTTTTTTCGACCAGCGGTTCGCCACCAGCGCGACTCCCACGTCCCAACATCAAGATTGGCTCCAATGACTTTTGCACGTTCTCGTTTTCGACACCGCGGCTCTGCCGTGGCCCTGACGATCGCGGCCGTACTCGCATTCGGCACGTTGTTCGCCGCGCCGGCCAGCGCCAACAGTGCTGAATCGGGCCCGGTAACCATCATCGGCGAGCCGATCATCGGGCAGACCCTGACCGTTGATAAGGGTGACTGGGACGCCGGGACGACCTTCACGTATCAGTGGCACCAGTCGCACAATGGAGCCGACGTTGCGGGCGCAACCTCGGATTCGTTGCTGCTGACTGACGCCGAGCGCTGGGACTATCTCGAGGTCACGGTGACTGGAACCCTATCTGGCACCGCGACGGAAATCACGTCCTCCAATAGTGTTCGTGTCCTGCGGCCGCTCATGACCGCAGGCACGCTGTCCATTTCCGGTTCGGCCGTCGTCGGCAATGTGCTCACCGCCACGGCCGCCGACTGGCCCGAGGGCGCCACGATCAACTACTACTGGGGCTATAACGATGGCGAGTTCGGAGACTCGATCGAAGGCGCCACCGGCAGAACGTTCACCGTGCCCGCAGATAAAGTAGGTCTGCACATTGCTGCCATGATTTACGTGAACCTCCCTGGCTTCGAGGAGTATTTTCTCGCTACGACGACTGATATTGTTCCCCCAGCCACCACCCCGGTCGCCACCGTGCCCGCCGCACAGGCGCCCGCCGATACCGCACTGGTCGCCACCGTGCCCGCCGCGCAGGCGCCCGCCGATACCGCACCGGTCGCCACCTCGGCCCAGCTGACCGCCTTCCTCACCGCGGCGGGCGTCGTAACCGGCACCGCGGCATCCGCTGGGCTGCCGGCAACCGGCCTCGACGTGACCAAGCCCTACACGGCCACCGTGGACTGGGCGGCCGCCGACGGTTTCGTCGACGTCTACGCGTACTCAACGCCGACCCTTGTCGGCACGTTCCCCATCGTCAACGGTCAGGTGCACGTCGTGCTGAGCAGCGCCATGCTCAGCGCGCTTGCTGCAGGCTCGCACACCCTCGTCGTCTCGGGCCAGTCCTCGGGCGCCGTTCAGGCCGTCGCATTCAGCATCACGAAGACCCTCGCCGCCACCGGTGTCGATCCCATCGTGCCGCTCGGTTCTGCAGCGCTGCTGCTTCTGCTCGGTGCAGCGCTCGTCGTCGTGCGTCGCCGACGCACGCTCGCGTAACTCCGCAACAACATGGAGGGGCGTGGCCAACTGGCCACGCCCCTTTTGCGTGCACGCTAGCGTGTAGTCATGAGCACCACAGACTCCCCCCTCGGCGACGAGTGGCAGAGGCCGACCCCGAGCGGGCCGAGCCTGCGCACAGACCTGTGGGTCGCGCTGGTTCTTGCCGGCGCGACCGCCCTGAGCGTGTCGCTCACTCGCAGCGCCGGCGTCTTCACCGATGCGCCGGTCTGGCAGGTGGCGCTCTGGGTAGCGCTCATCAGCCTGCCGCTCGCACTGCGTCGTCGGTGGCCTGAGATAGTGGCCGTCGGGGCTTCCGTCGTCTTCACCGCCGGTGCCATGCTCGAAGCCAGCGACATGCTCTTCTCCAACATTTGCCTGTACATCGCTCTCTATTCGGTTGGGGCCTGGAGTCGCCACCGAGACGCCGCCAAGTGGGTGCGTGTCGTGATCGTTGCCGGCATGTTCATCTGGCTGTTCGCGCAGATCATGGTGCAGGCCAACCAGATGACCATGATGCCCGAGCTCTCGCGCGACGGCTTCTTCTCGCCGTACGCGGCATTCGGGGTGTTGCAGGTCTTGATCAACCTGGTCTATTTCGGTGCCGCTTGGTATTTCGGGGAATCTGCCTGGAAGTCCGCCCGTAATAACGCCGCACTGGAGAACAGCACCGCCGAGCTCGCCAGCGAGCGCGAACGCAGCGCCGCCCAGGCGATCACACTGGAACGCGTGCGCATTGCCCGCGAGCTGCACGACGTCGTCGCTCACCACGTGTCGGTCATGGGCGTGCAGGCCGGCGCGGCCCGCCGCATCCTCTCAAGCGATCCGGATCAGGCGGCCGACGCGCTCACCATCATCGAACAGAGCGCTCGCAGCGCCGTCGACGAGCTGCACACCATGCTTGGCGCACTGCGCGGTGACGACACTCAGAGCGCCGAACCGACCAGCCAGAGCAACAGCACCCGTGGCATCGCCCAGCTCGGTGAGCTCGCCGACGAAAGCTGCACCGCCGGCGTTCCCGTGCGCCTGTCGGTCGTCGGCGACGAAAGGGCGATTCCTGCGATCATCGGCCTGAGCATCTATCGCATCGCCCAGGAAGCCCTGACCAATACCCGAAAACACGCCGGCCCCGGCGTCAGCACCGAGTTGCGGCTGCGCTACGAAACGGATGCCGTCGAGCTTGAGATTACCGACGACGGAGTCGGCCCCCGGCGACAATTTGCGACGGTCCTGCCGGGCGGCGCTTCCGGGGAGGCCACCAGCCCCACGACCGGGCTAGGGCAGCGCGGTATGCGCGAACGGGTCGCTGCCGTCGGCGGCGATCTGCACCTCGGCGGTCGCCCACGCGGCGGCTACCTCGTACGCGCGCGGTTTCCGCTCACGAAGCGAGAGAACGCATGAGCGAGCCGGCCGGCATCCGCGTGCTCCTCGTCGACGACCAGGCGCTGGTGCGCGCCGGGTTTCGCATTATTCTGCAGTCCGAGCCGGGCATTCATATCGTCGGGGAGGCCTCCGACGGCGCCGCAGCGCTCGACCTGGCCCGCACCCTCCACCCCGACGTCATCTGCATGGACGTACAGATGCCCGGCGTCGATGGCCTCACCGCCACCCGGTCCATCGTCGACGACCCGTCGATCCACGCTGCTGTACTCATGCTCACGACCTTCGACCGCGAGGACTATCTCTTTGCCGCACTGCAACACGGTGCGAGCGGGTTCATCCTGAAGAACTCCACACCCGAGGCGCTGATCGAGGCCGTGCAGGTGCTGGCCCGCGGCGACGCCCTGCTCGCCCCCGACGTCACCCGGCGCGTGATTGAGCGGTGCGTGAACCTGGGCGGGGCATCCGTTTTGGCTGCTGCCCCGCCCAGGGAACTGCACGACCTGACCGAACGCGAGTCCGAGGTGTTTGCGCTGCTCGCCCAGGGGCTGGCCAACGCTGAAATTGCCGCGCAACTCTTCCTCGGTGAGGCCACGGTGAAATCGCACGTCTCGAAGGTGCTGATGAAGCTGGGCCTGCGCGACCGGATCCAAGCAGTGGTCTACGCCTACGAGCACCGTGTCATCGTGCCTGGCGGCGCGCTCGACGCGTAGATCCCCCGCATGGCGGAGACCCGGTTCACCCGCCAGGCGGATGTGAGGGCGTACGCCCCCGCGCTACCGTGAAGACACGCACAACGAAAGGGCGGGGAATGCTCGACATCAGGGGAGTCACCAAGAGCTATGGCACGAGGGAGGTGCTCACCGACGTGAGTTTCACGGTCGGGGACGGGCGCATGACCGGCTTCGTCGGCGCGAACGGCGCCGGTAAGACCACGACGATGCGCATCATCCTCGGTGTGCTTTCGCCCGATAAGGGCACCGTGCTCATCGACGGCATGCCGGTCACCGCGAACGACCGCCGCCGGTTCGGCTACATGCCAGAGGAACGCGGCCTCTACCCGAAGATGAAGGTCGCCGAACAGCTGGTCTACCTGGCGCGCCTGCACGGCCTGTCACCGGCATCCGCTCGCCGCAATACCGACGACCTGCTCGAGCGTCTCGGCCTCACCGCACGCGCCGGCGACACCGTCGAGTCACTCTCGCTCGGTAACCAGCAGCGCGCGCAGATCGCCGCCGCTCTCGTGCACGATCCCGAGTTTCTCGTGCTCGACGAGCCATTCTCCGGCCTCGACCCGCTCGCGGTGGAGGTGGTGATGAGCGTGCTCGCCGGCTACGCCGCCCAGGGCGCGCCCGTTCTGTTCTCCTCGCACCAGCTCGATATTGTCGAACGGCTCTGCGACGACCTCGTCATTATCGCCGACGGCGAAATTCGCGCGAACGGCTCGCGCGAGGCCCTGCGCGAGCAGCACAGCAGCCCCCGCTTCGAGATTCGCACGGCGGGCGATACCGGCTGGATTCGTGCGCAGCCGGGCATCACCGTGATCGACTTCGACGGCGACTTCGCTGTTTTTGAAGCCGAAACGGATGTCGCCAGCCAGGCCGTTCTGCAACACGCGATCACGCTCGGCGCAGTCCATACTTTCAGTCAGCAAAGACCCTCACTCGCCACCATCTTCAAGGAGGTCATCGCATGAGCAACCTCACACGCCCCGTGCACACCGCGCCCACCTTCGCCCAGAGCGTCTGGCTGGTTTCCAACCGCGAGATCACGGCACGCCTCCGCAGCAAGTCCTTTCTTATTGCGACGGGAATTCTGCTGCTCATCTCCGTGGCGTCGGTCGTCGTCGGCAGTCTGGTCAGCCAGAATGAAAGCCTGACCAAGGTCGCCGTAGTCGGCACGGCCATCAGTGTCGTCGAACAGACCGAGGCCTTCGACATCGTCGAATCCGACACCGTCAAGGGCGCCGAAGCGCTCGTGCGCGACGGCACAGTGGACGCGGCCGTTGTGCCATCCGACAGTGTCGATTCGCTGCTCGGCATCACGGTGATCGCTCTGGATTCGACGCCGCGCGATGTCCTCGGGACGCTGAGTGTGAGCCCCGATGTAAAAATTCTTGAGCCGGCCTCGCAGGATGGTTTTCTCGCCTACCTCGTTGCCATTGGCTTTGGCGTCATCTTTCTCATGTCGGCGACCACCTTCGGCGCCACCATCGCCCAGAGTGTGGTCGAGGAGAAGCAAACCCGCATCGTTGAGATTCTCATGTCGACCATCTCGGTGCGGGCACTGCTGGCCGGCAAGGTGCTCGGCAACAGCCTCATGGCATTCGGGCAGATCGTGTCTATCGGCCTGCTGGTATCGATCGGCCTGGCGGTGACCGGGCAGCGGGTGCTCCTGGCCGATGTCGGCCCGGCCATCGTCTGGTTCGCCGTGTTCTTCGCCTTCGGATTCGTGCTGCTTGCCGCGCTCTATGCGGCAACGGCGTCGATGGTCTCCCGGCAGGAAGACGTGGGCTCGGCGACCTCACCGGTACTGTTCCTCGTCATGATCCCGTACTTTCTGGTGATCTTCTTCAACGACAACCCGCTCGTGCTGGCGATCATGTCGTACGTTCCGTTCTCCGCGCCGGTCGGCATGCCCGTGCGCATCTTCCTGGGTCAGGCCGAATGGTGGGAGCCCGTGCTCTCCCTTATCGTGCTCGCTCTGTCGACGATGGTGGTGATTTTGATCGGATCACGCATCTACTCGAACGCGCTGCTGCGCATGGGTGCCCGGGTCTCGCTGCGGGAGGCTCTGCACAAGTAGGCAGGTTGGGCGGCGTCCAGCCGAATGCGGGAGGATGGAGGAGTGACCCAACTCCATGATCTGACTTCCCGCGGTTTCGCCTCCGACAACTACTCCGGGATTCATCCGGAAATTCTGGAGGCGATGACAGAGGCTAACGGCGCCCACCAGATCGCCTACGGCGAAGACGTCTATACGGCACGGCTGCAGGAGGTCTTCGTCCGACAGTTCGGCGCGGGCGTCGAAGCTTTTCCGGTGTTCAACGGCACCGGCGCCAACGTCACCGGGCTGCAGTCGATGCTGCCACGTTGGGGCGCCGTGATCTGCTCCGCCACCGCTCACATCCACAACGACGAGGGTGGCGCCCCCGAGCACGTCGGCGGCTTCAAACTGCTTCCGGTCGTCACCCCCGACGGCAAGCTCACCCCCGAACTCATTGACCAGGAGGCCTGGGGCTGGGGCGATGAGCACCGCGCCCAGCCGCTCGTCGTGGCCATCACCCAGACCACCGAGCTTGGAACGGCCTACACGGTCGACGAGGTGCGCGCGATCGCCGATCACGCCCACTCCAAAGGTATGACGCTCCACATGGACGGTGCTCGCATCTCCAACGCGGCGGCGAGCCTCGGGGTGCCGCTGCGCGCCTTCACCCGCGACGCCGGCGTCGACGTGCTCAGCTTCGGCGGCACCAAGAACGGCATGATGCTCGGTGAGTGCATCGTGGTACTGAACCCGGCGGCATCCACTGGTTTGAAGTTTTTGCGCAAGTCGAACATGCAGCTCTCCAGCAAGATGCGTTTCATCTCCGCGCAACTCATCGCGCTGCTCGACGGCGATCTGTGGCTGCGCAACGCCTGCCACTCGAATGCCATGGCCGCTCGGCTGCGCGGTGCGCTGGAGACCGAGCTCGCCCAGGGAACCATCACCGGGCTGGCCTTCAACCAGGCCACCCAGGCAAACGCCATCTTCGCCACCCTGCCCGCCGGCGTCGCCGACCGGCTGCGCGAATCCTTTCGCTTCTACGATTGGGACGCTACCAAGAACGAGGTGCGCTGGATGTGCGGCTTCGACACCACCGAGGACGACATCGACACGTTCGTGGCCGCGATCATCCGGGAGTTGTCGTGACCTTCCAGCACCAGCCGTGGCTTGCCTCGTATGCGCCCGGCGTTCCCGACACGATCGCCGAGACCACCGAAACCCTCACCGACATGATGGAGACCTCGGCGAAGCGGTTTGCGCCGGCCGTCGCACTGGACTTCTTCGGTTCCAGCACCACCTACGCCGAGCTCGGTGAGCAGATCTCTCGCGCCGCGAACGGCCTGCGCAAGCTTGGCGTGAGTCCGGGCGACCGCGTTGCCCTCGTATTGCCGAACTGTCCGCAGCACGTCGTCGCTTTTTATGCCGTGCTGCGCCTCGGCGCCATCGTGGTCGAGCACAATCCGCTCTACACCGACCGGGAACTGCGCCATCAGTTCGAAGACCACGGCGCGCGCATCGCGATCGTCTGGGACAAAGTGTATGAGTCGGTGCGCGCCTTCCCCAAAGACATGGGGGTAGCGGATGTCGTCACCGTCGACCTCACCCGTGCGATGCCGTTCTCAAAACGGCTGGCCCTCAAACTGCCGATCAAGAAGGCGCAGGACGCCCGCGCTTCGCTCACCGCCGGGCCCGGAAAGGGCGCGATCAGCTGGGAGTCGATCGTGGGTGCCCGCAAACTGCACCCGACACACCAGCGGCCTGTGCTCACGGATACGGCTGTGCTGCAGTACACGAGCGGCACGACCGGTGCCCCGAAGGGCGCCATCCTGAGCCATTACAACCTGCGCGCAAATGCCGCACAGGGTTCCGCCTGGGTGGCAGGCCTCCGCCCCGGCGAGGAGACCGTTTACGGTGTTCTTCCGATGTTCCACGCCTACGGCCTCACTCTCTGCCTCACCTTCGCGATGAGCATCGGCGCCCGCCTCGTGCTGTTTCCGAAGTTCGACGAGAAGCTCGTGCTCGACGCGGCCAGGCACGCGCCGCCCACCTTCCTGCCGGCGGTGCCGCCGATCTACGATCGCTTAGTCACGGCCGCGGCGAAGAAAAAGGTGAGCCTCGCGGGCATCCGCTTTGCTATTTCGGGTGCGATGAACCTGCCGGTGTCCATCGTGGAACGCTGGGAGACGGCCACCGGTGGACTGCTCGTCGAGGGTTACGGCATGACAGAGGCGTCACCCATCGTCGCCGGCAACCCGATCGGCCCGAGCCGACGCCCCGGAACGGTCGGTGTGCCATTTCCGAGCACCGATATTCGCGTGGTCGACCCGGAGAACCCCACGATCGAGCGCGGCTTCGACGAGGAGGGCGAGCTGCTCGTAGCCGGCCCGCAGGTCTTCTCCGGCTATTGGGATCGCCCGAGCGAGAGCGCCGAGGTGCTGCTGCCCGGCGGCTGGCTGCGCACCGGTGACATCGTGCGGGTCTCCGCCGACGGCTTCATCACCATCGTCGATCGCCTGAAGGAACTCATCATCACCGGCGGTTTCAACGTGTCGCCGTCCGAGGTTGAAGAGACCCTGCTCTCGCATCCCGACATCACGGACGCGGCCGCGGTCGGGCTGCCGAGCCCAAACGGCGGCGAAGACGTCGTGGCGGTCGTGGTGCTGCGGCCCGGGGTCGAACTCGACGTTTCCGCGGTGCGCGAGTACTGCCGCACCCGGCTGTCGTCCTATAAGGTACCGCGCCGCATCGTGGAGGTCGACGACCTGCCGCGCAGCCTCCTCGGCAAGGTGCTGCGCCGCGAGGTGCGCAACCGCCTCCAGGGAAAGTAGGCTGCGCCGCTAACTCGCAGGGCAGTAGGTGCGGAGTTGCACGAGACAGTTCTGGTCGATGGCGGGCGCACTGGCTTGCTCGCCACAGAACACCATGGTGCTGATCAACGGGCTCGCACTCGTGGTCAGCACGCCGGCGCCAACCTCGTCACCGGCACAGGTGAGGTCGAAGGGAACGCTGACTTGGCCGGTCTGAAAGCCCATGATGGACACCCCGATCTGGGGATCGGACGGTTTCGCAGACTCAAAGAAATCACCCTGGCCACCGCTATAAGCACCCACTTGGCCGGTGCGGCCGAATTCGCCCACCAGAAAGTCGAGCCACTGAGGTTCGTAGTACGCCTTAGCCAGAAGATCATCGCTGGTCATGGTGGGCGCGTAGTTGAACTCAGTGTCAACATGGGTCTGCACCCCGTCTGGGGCTACTTTCAGTGTCCGGTAGCCGAGCGCGCCCAGCTCCGCATCCTGCAGCTGCGACCTCGGCCAAGCCGTCGCACACCTCACCGTCCAGGCCCAGCACGAAGGACTGCACACGCACCAGATGGGCGGATTGCACGCCGGCGCCATCGCCGCAGCACGCAAACTCACCGATGACCAGGCCGTCGTTTCCGTCACAGCGATCGGAGTGCTCGGCAAGCCGAGCGACCTCACCCCGGAGCTCCGCGAGCGTGAAATCGCCCCCCGCAGCCGCAAGCCCCTCGCCGAGCTGCTCCTCACGAGCGACTAGGTCTCAACTGCTCACGAGAGCGTAAAAGTGCCGCTTCGAGGCATCCGAAGCGGCACTTTTTTCGCTCTCGCGAATTAATTATGGGCGGAGCAACACCTTGATGGCCCGGCGTTCGTCCATCGCGGCGTAGGCTTCGGCTACCTCAGCAAGCGGCAGCTCTAGGTCGAAGACCCGTCCGGGGTTGATCTGGCCCGAAAGCACCTCGGGCAGCAATTCCTCGATATAGCCGCGAACGGATGCCACGCCGCCATTTACGCCCACGTTGCGTCCAAAGAGCGAGCGGATGGGCAGCTCGGCGCCGCCGTTGGGCACGCCGACATAGCCCACCATCCCACCGGGGCGGGTTGACCGGATGGCCTGATCCATGGATTCCTTGGTGCCGACGCACTCGAGCACGCAGTCGGCGCCGATTCCGTCAAACAGTGCCTGCACTGCGGCAACACCCTCATCCCCACGTTCTTCGATGATGTCCGTCGCACCGAATTCGCGGGCCACAGCCTGGCGGTCAGCGTGGCGCGACATGGCCACGATACGGCTCGCGCCGAGTCGCTTGCTCGCGAGTATGGCGCAAAGCCCGACGGCTCCGTCGCCGACGACGACGACGGTGCTTCCGGCGGTGACACCGGCCGAGAGGGCCGCGTGGTGTCCGGTGCCCATCACGTCCGAGAGGGTCAACAGTCCCGGAATCAGGGCGTCGTCCGGCACTTCGGGGGTTGCCACGAGCGTACCGTCGGCATGGGGAACGCGAACCCGCTCGCCCTGGGCGCCGTCGGCGAAGCCGCCCATGTCGTCTTTCTCGCCCCACGGAACAAGGTGGAGGCAGGAAAAGCTCACGCCATTGCGACAGTTGACGCAGGTATTGTCGCAGTCGTAGAACGGCGCAATGACAAAATCTCCTACCTTGACGGTGGAAACGTCTGGGCCAATTTCTTCGACGATGCCCACGAACTCGTGCCCAATGCGGTGGGGCTCCTTGGTGGCGGTCACACCGCGGTATGGCCACAGGTCAGACCCACAGACGCAGGCCGCGACCACCCGAACGATGGCGTCGCCACCGGTCGAAAGTACAGGGTCAGGAACTTCTTCGAGACGAATATCTCTTTCGCCATAAATCACGGTTGCTTTCATTGCTAAACCCTAACCCGCCCAACCCGGATCTACCCCCCTTTCGGGTCACATTTTTGCTGCGAGCGCCGGAGCGGATGCCACGGTGAGCGCGTCGCCGCCTTCGGCGAGCTCCACGAGCACCGTGTCACCGTCACGAATATCACCGGAGAGCAGCGCCCGGGCCAGGCGGTCGTCGATTTCGCGCTGCATCAGGCGGCGCAAGGGGCGAGCGCCGTAGATCGGGTCGTAACCACGCTCGGCCAGCCAGCGGCGGGCATCCGGTGTCACGGCCAGTTCCAGCCGGCGCTCGGCGAGACGCTTCTGCAAACGGTCGACGTCGAGTTCGACGATCTCGCCGAGCTCCTCCGTCGTGAGCGAGGAGAACACCACGATGTCGTCGAGCCGGTTGATGAACTCGGGCTTGAAGGCCTGCCGCACGAGCGCCTGCACGGCGTCTTCCTTCTGTTGCACCGAGAGGCTCTGGTCGACCAGAAACTGCGAGCCGAGGTTCGAGGTGAGCACGAGAATGGTGTTGCGAAAATCCACCGTGCGTCCCTGGCCATCGGTGAGGCGGCCGTCGTCGAGCACCTGCAGCAGCACGTCGAACACCTCGGGGTGTGCCTTCTCCACCTCGTCGAACAAAATCACCGAGTAGGGGCGACGCCGAACTGCCTCGGTCAGCTGGCCACCCTGCTCGTAGCCGACATAGCCCGGAGGCGCTCCGACCAGGCGCGACACCGAGAACTTCTCGCCGTACTCGCTCATGTCGATGCGCACCATGGCTTTTTCATCGTCGAACAGAAACTCGGCGAGCGCCTTGGCCAGCTCGGTCTTGCCGACACCGGTCGGGCCGAGGAATAGAAAGGATCCGGTCGGCCGGTCGGGGTCGGAGATGCCGGCCCGCGAACGCCGCACAGCGTCGGCGACCGCTCGCACGGCGCGTTTCTGGCCGATCAGGCGGTGACCAAGCTCGTTTTCGAGGTTGAGCAGTTTGTCGGTTTCGCCCTGCAACAGGCGGCCGACCGGAATGCCGGTCCAGGCGGCGACCACGGCGGCGATGTCCTCGCTCGCGACCTGGTCGTTAACCATACGCGGCCCGACGGATTCTTCCTTCTCGGCGTCGGCAAGTGCCCGCTCCATGACCGGAATGTCTCCGTAGAGCAGCCGGGACGCCTTCTCGAGGTCTCCCTCACGTTGCGCCCGGTCAGATTCAATGCGGGCGGCGTCGAGCCGCTCGCGCAGCTCGCCGACCCGGTTGAGCGAGGCCCGCTCACTGTCCCAGCGCGCCTGCAACTCCTTGAGGGTGGCCTGGCGCTCCACCAGATCGCTCCGCAGCTTCACCAGCCGCGCCTTCGAGGCCTCGTCCTTCTCCTTCTTGAGAGCGAGCTCTTCGAGCTTGAGCCGATCGACGCTGCGCCGCAGTTCATCGATCTCCACCGGGGAGGAATCGATCTCCATACGCAGCCGGCTCGCGGCCTCGTCGATGAGGTCGATGGCCTTGTCGGGTAGCTGGCGCGCGGTGATGTAGCGATTCGAGAGGGATGCCGCGGCCACGAGGGCAGAATCGGCGATCGTCACCTTGTGGTGAGCTTCATAGCGTTCCTTGAGCCCCCGCAGAATGGCCACGGTGTCTTCGACCGACGGTTCATCGACGAGCACCGGCTGAAAGCGGCGCTCGAGCGCGGCATCCTTCTCGATGAATTCGCGGTATTCGTTGAGCGTCGTGGCGCCGATCAGGCGCAGTTCGCCGCGGGCGAGCATGGGCTTGAGCATATTGCTGGCCGCCACGGAGCCTTCGCCGCCACCAGCACCCATCAGGGTGTGCAGTTCGTCGACGAAGGTGATGATCTGCCCGTCGGCGTCGTTGATCTGCTTGAGTACGGCCTTGAGTCGTTCCTCGAACTCGCCGCGATACTTGGCGCCGGCCACGAGGGCAGCCAGGTCGAGTGAGACGAGTTGCTTGTCTTTGAGTGAGTCGGCGACGTCTCCGGCCACGATGCGCTGGGCCAGCCCCTCGACCACGGCCGTCTTGCCGACGCCGGGTTCGCCGATCAGCACGGGGTTGTTCTTGGTGCGCCGAGTGAGCACCTGGCTGATCCGGCGAATTTCGGCGTCACGCCCGATCACCGGGTCGAGCTTGCCGCTGCGGGCAATGTCGGTGAGGTTCACCCCATACAGTTCGAGGGCCGTCTTGGCGTCGTGCTGCGGTGGTCGCTGACCAGCTTGCATCGCTGTCTCCTCAAAGTTGAGCCTTATTGGCTCAAGTTTAGTCCCCCGCGGCCGACAGTCGAAATAGGCCACCGAAAATTCCAAAACTGGACAATTTGTTCGGTACAGCCCGCTTAGCACCAGTCAGATAGTGCAGTTTGTGACGTGCTGATTAGTCGAATTGTCAAACTTCTGCTACATCACTACGCTTTAAACCAGACCCGTCATTGCCGACGCTTTACTCGCCGAGCATGTCTGGCACCCGGTTACGAGTGAGGTTGAAAGATTATGGTGCAGCAACGCGAAGCCATCAGCAGGCTGCCCGCCTACAAGCAGGGCGCCGCAGCGGATGGTTCGGGAGCATTCAAACTGTCGTCGAACGAGAACCCGTTCCCACCGCTCGCCTCGGTGACTGGGGTCCTCGCGTCCGCTCTTGGGGAGATCCACCTGTACCCGAGCATGGCCGTGGCCGAGGTCACCGACCGCATCGCCGCCAGATTCGACGTTGACGCCTCGAACGTGGCCTTCGGTGCGGGCTCGGTCGAGGTACTGTCCCAGATCATCCACGCGAGCGCCGGAGCCGGCGACGAGGTCATCTTCGCCTGGCGATCCTTCGAGGCCTACCCGATCCTGGTGCAGGTCGCCGGAGCGACGCCCGTTCCGGTCGCTCTCACGAGCGATGAACGCCACGACCTGAACGCCATGGCTGACGCGATCACCCCGCAGACCCGGCTCATTCTGGTCTGCAATCCGAACAACCCAACCGGCGCCTTCGTCACCATCGACGAGTTGCACACGTTCCTGGCGCGGGTACCCGAGAACGTGCTGGTCGTCGTCGACGAAGCCTACGTGCACTTCAACCGCGACGCCTCCTCCGCCGTTGGCATTGATTTTTTTCACCGCTACCCCAACGTGGCCGTGCTGCACACCTTCTCCAAGGCCTACGGCCTGGCTGGCCTGCGCATCGGCTACGCGATTGCACCGACCGCTGTTGCTGCGAACCTGCGCCGAGTGGCGCTGCCGTTCGGCGTAACCGCGCTCGCCCAGCGCGCAGCCCTCGCCTCCCTCGACGCGGAGGCCGAACTGACCGTGCGCATCGACCAGATTGTCGCCGAACGCACCCGGGTTTTGACCGCATTGCGGGCGAACGGATGGCGCGTCACCGATTCGCAGGGAAACTTCATCTGGCTGCGCACCGGCGACGACACCGACCGGGTGAACGCCGCGTTCATCACCGGAGGCATCTTGGCCCGGGCTTTCCCCAGCGAGGGACTGCGCGTGACGATCGGCACGGCCGAGCAAAACGACCGATTCCTGGTCGCCGCGACAGCCGCCCTCGCGCCGGCAACCGTCTAGCCCCTGACCGTCCGGCCGCAGATTCCTGCGTGCCGTACCAGCATAAATTCAAAGGAGAATTTCTAGCATGAAACACACCAGGTCTTTATCCGGCCTCGCCCTGGTCGCCGCGGGCGCCCTCGCACTCAGCGGCTGCGCGGGGAGCGAGCCGACAGCATCCACTGCAGACGAGATGATCACGATCGGCATCAGCCAGATCGTGCAACACCAGGCGCTCGACGACGCCCGCGAGGGCTTCAAGCAGGCCTTCGCAGACGCCGGCTACGTCGAGGGCACCGACATTGAGTTCGACGAGCAGAACGCGCAGGGCGAGCAGGCAACCGCGAGCACCATCGCTGCTAAGTTCGCCGCCGACAAGGTCGACCTCGTGCTGGCGATCGCCACGCCCACCGCGCAGGCCGCCGCGCAGACGATCATCGACATTCCCGTGTTGTTCACCGCTGTCACCGAGCCGGAAGAAGCCGGACTGGTCGAGAGCTGGGAGAAGCCGGGCAGCAACATCAGTGGCACGAGTGACCTGAACCCGGTCAAGGAACAGCTCGAACTGATCCAGGAGATTTTACCCGACACCCAGTCGGTCGGCATCATCTACAGCTCGGGCGAGGTCAACTCCGACGTGCAGGTTGAGCTCGCCAAGGAGGCGGCCAAAGACCTGGGCTTGACCATCAAGGAAGCCACCGTCACCAACTCGAGCGAGGTCGCCCAGGCCACCGTATCGCTCGGCGATGTCGACGCCATTTATATTCCCACCGACAACCGCGTCACCGAGGGCCTTGAAGCCGTCATTCAGTACTCCGAGTCGAACCAGATTCCGCTGTTCGGTGCCGAAAACGGCCAGGTCGAGCGTGGCGCCATCGCGACCTACGGCATCAGCTATACCGACCTCGGCTACCAGACCGGCCAGATGGCCATCCGTATCCTCGAAGACGGGGAGAACCCGGGCGACATGCCCGTTGAAACCCTTGACACGATCGAGTTCATCCTCAACCCGGCCGCTGCCGAGCGCATGGGAGTGACCCTCACCGAAGAACTCATCGCCAAGGCCGACCGAATCATCGAATAACAGCCGCTCCTCATACCCGAAGGAATAACCAGATGAATGCGGCTGTCGAACTCGGCCTGCTCTACGGAATCATGGCGTTGGGTGTCTACCTGACGTTTCGAATCCTCAACTTTCCCGACCTCACCGTCGACGGAAGTTTCACGACCGGGGCCGCGGTAGCCGCGTCGCTCATCATCAATGGTGTGTCGGCTCCCCTCGCCACCCTCGCCGGTGCGGCGTCGGGAGCGGTGGCCGGTCTGGTCACCGGTGTGCTTTATACCAAGGGGCGCATCGACGGCCTGCTCGCCGGCATCCTGACCATGATCGCGCTGTGGTCGATCAACCTGCGCATCATGGGTAAATCCAACCTGCCCTTGTTGCGCGAAGACACCATGATGACGCCGCTGCGTGACGCCGGTCTGCTCGGCGGACCCTGGAGCATCCTGATCTTCGCCGTTGCGGCCCTCATCATCAAGTTCGCCATCGACTGGTTCCTCAGCACCGACCTCGGTCTGTCGATTCAGGCGACCGGCAACAACGAACAAATGATCCGCAGCCTCGGTGTCAACACGCACCGCACGACGATTCTCACCCTCGCGATCTCCAACGGGCTTGTCGCACTCTGCGGCGCACTCATTGCGCAGTACCAGGGCTTCGCCGACGTCAGCATGGGCATCGGTCTCATTCTGGTCGGACTCGCCTCCGTCATCGTCGGCCAGGCCGTTTTCGGGCGTCGCACCATTTTTCTAGCCTCGCTCGCCGTCATCGGCGGCGCCGTCATCTACCGCTTGGTGATCTTTTTTGCCCTCGGCGCCGGCCTCAACCCGAACGACATGAAGCTCATCTCGGCGCTGCTCGTCGTCGCAGCGCTGCTGTTGCCGCGCTGGGGCGTCCTGAAACGCATCCCCTCGCTGCACCAAATGCGTTCCGGCGCCGCCGGCAGTGCCAACTACAGCAAGGCCACCTAGGAGTCTCATGCTGCTCATTCAGAACATCACCAAGACCTTCTTTCCCGGCACAATCAACGAACGCGTCGCCCTCAACGACGTATCACTGCAGCTAAAAACCGGTGATTTCGTCACCGTCATTGGCAGCAACGGCGCCGGCAAATCCACCCTGCTCAACATGATCAGCGGCAAGTTGCCCATCGACTCCGGCGACCTGTCGATCGATGGCAGTTCCGTCAAGCGGATGCCCGACTACGCGCGCGCCGCGCACGTCGGCCGGGTGTTCCAGGATCCCATGGCCGGCACCGCGCCCGATCTGAGCATCGAACAAAACCTTGCGCTCGCGCTGCGCCGCGGTCAGCGTCGCGGGCTCGCCTGGGGTGTCACCCACAAGCGTCGCGCATTTTTTCGTGAGGAATTACTCTCACTCGAACTCGGCCTCGAAAACCGGCTCAAGGCTCGGGTAGGGCTGCTTTCGGGCGGCCAGAGGCAGGCGCTGTCGCTGCTCATGGCAAGTTTCACCCAGCCGCGCATTCTGCTGCTCGATGAGCACACCGCCGCCCTCGACCCGCAACGGGCTGAGCTGGTGACGACTCTCACCGAGAGCATCGTCGAGAAGCACCATCTGACCACGCTCATGGTCACGCACAATATGGAGCAGGCGCTGCGCCTCGGCAACCGGCTCATCATGATGCACGAAGGCCAGATCATTCTCGACGTCGACGCCGAGCGCAAGGCCACCATGACGGTGCCAGACCTGCTCGCCGAGTTCGCGAAGATCAAGGGTGCCTCGCTCGACGACCGGGCGCTGCTCGGGTAGTTGGCGACGCCGAAACACACCGACCCGGAACTGCGTCAGAGCGGGCCGGATCGGCGTTTTCATGGTCTAGCGGTTTAGTGGCTCAGCGGGCGAGAAACTCGATCGCCGCCTGCTTGAAGGCTCGGGAGCTCACCGCGTTGGTGTGGGTGCGGGCGGGCAACCACAGCATCTCAGAATCGGCGGCGAGCGCCGCAAGCTCGGCGGTTCCGGTCGCGAGCACGTCGCGGTCGCCGGTCACAAAGAGCAACGGCCGGACAGGAACGGATGCGCCCGGCTCGAACCGTTCCTGCTTGATCGCAGCGACCAACCGAAGCAGGGCGGGGGTGTTGGCACCAGGTGCGAGCTGCATCAGGGTCATCAGGGACGCGGTCGACTCGTGCGCGATCGCCCTGAAATCGGCGAGAAACCGGTGGGCCGCATCGAGGTCGAAGTCGGCGAGCGGATCCTCGCCGCTCATTCCGCCGAGCACCGCGCGATTAAACAGGTCGGGGCGTTCGGCGGCGAGTTCCCAGACCAGGCGTGAGCCGAGCGAGTAGCCGACCAGGTCGACGCCGGAGGCGGGGTTGCCGGTCTCACGGGTTCGAGCGCCGGCCAGCGCGAGCACCTCGAGAACGGCCGCGCGCAGGCGGCTGGGGGCGTAGGCATCCGTTTCGAGCGGGGCGTGGCTCTCGCCGTGACCGGGCAGGTCGATCGTGAGCACGCGCCGCCCGGCGTTGTTGAGGCCCTGCACCCAGCCGGTCGCCTCCCAATTGAGTGCGGTCGACGAGGCGAAGCCGTGCACGAGCAGCACCGGAGCGCGGCCAGCGTCGAGAGCGGGCTCGTGCTGCTGCCAGTGCAGGGTGCTGGCGAGGTCAGTCCTCATCGAGCACGACCGAGAGACGAACCCGGCGCTTCGGAGCGGCCTCTTGCGGCACTGTGCCGACAATGCCGGCGGAATCGTCGGAGACCGCGAAGGTGATCAGCGGCCTGTCGACGAGCACGACATCGCCAGGCTTGCCGTGCAGCGTGAGCACAATGCCTGCGATCGGCGAGGGCAGCTCTACCGACGACTTGGTCGTTTCGACCTCGACGAAGGGCTGGTTGCGTTCAACCTGGTCGCCCACCTTGACGAGCCATTCGAGTACGGTCGCTTCGAGCAACCCCTCACCGAGGTCGGGCAGTGGAAATGAGATTTCAGCCACGGCGGTACTCCAATACTCGCTGAACTCCGAAGAGAATTCGATCAATGTTCGGGACGTACTCGTCTTCGAGATCGCCAGAGGGGTAAGGCACGTCGAAGCCGGTCACTCGCTCAACCGGCGCCCGCAGCGTCTCAAAGCAGCTCTGCGAAACGAGCGCCGCGACCTCGGCACCGAGGCCAGCGGTGCGTGGCCCCTCGTGCACGACGATGGCGCGGCGGGTGCGCGAAACGGATGTCGCCAGCCCCGCCTCGTCGATCGGCTTCAGCCAGCGCAGGTCGAGCACCTCGAGTTCGATGCCGTCTTCCGCGGCCAGCTCCGCGACCTGCAGGCAGCGGGAAACCATGGCGCCCCACGCGATGAGGGTGGCGTGCTTGCCCGGCCGGACAATCACCGAACCCTCGAGGGAAACGCTGCCCTGGTCATCAGTCAGGTCGACCGCGGCCTTGTTCCAGTAACGCGCCTTCGGCTCCATGAAGATCACCGGGTCTGGCATCGAGGCGGCGTGCTTGAGCAGGTGATAGGCCTGCTGCGGGTTGGACGGCGAGACAACCTTGAGCCCGGGCACGTGTGCAAACAGCGATTCGAGGCTCTCGCCGTGGTGCTCAGGGGCGCGGATGCCGCCGAAACTCGGCACCCGCAGCGTGACCGGCATCGGCAGGCGTCCGCGGCTGCGATAGTTCATGCGGGCGAGCTGCGTGATGATCTGGTTCACGGCCGGGTAGGCGAAGCCATCGAACTGCACCTCGGGAATGGGATGGAACCCGGCCATGGCCAGCCCGATCGCGGTGCCGAGAATGCCCGACTCTGCCAGCGGGGTGTCGAACACCCGGTTCGCGCCGAAACGTTGCTGCAGACCGTCGGTGACCCGAAAAACACCGCCGAGCACGCCGACGTCTTCACCGAAGATGAGGGCGCGGTCGTCGCGCTCGAGAATCTCACCGAGCGCCCGGTTGATGGCCTGCTGCATCGAGAGCTGCACGAGCGGGGTTGGCGCGGTCTCCCGCACACCTTCAAGGACTTTAGACATGCTCGGATTCCTCTTTCCACTGGCGTTTCTGGGCGCCGAGCGTCGGGGTTGACTCTTGAAAAACGAAGTCGAACATTTCGCTGCCGGGCCGGCTGGTAAGGGCTGTGACGCCGTCGCGGATCTCGTCGGCCCGTGTCTGGGCCTGCGCGTCGGCCTCGGCGAAGAAAGCCGCATCGGCCACGCCGCGCTCGAGCAGCACCGCACGGAACCGGCTCAGCGGGTCTTCTCCGCCATCGATTTTCTCGTCATCCAGGGTGCGATAGCGGCCGGGGTCATCGCTCGTGGAGTGCGGACCGCGCCGATAGGTCATGGCCTCAACCACGACAGGGCCGAGGCCGGCCCGGGCGTGGGCGGCGGCACGCCGGGTGGCATCGAGTACGGCGAGCACATCGTTGCCGTCAACCCGCACGGCCGGCATTCCGTAACCCGCAGCGCGCGCGGCGACTGAACCGCCAGCCACCTGCTGCTCGGTCGGCACCGAGATGGCCCAACCGTTGTTCTGCACGAAGAACACCACCGGCGCCGTCAAAATGGCGGCGAAGTTCATGGCCTCGTGCACATCACCCTGCGAGCTTGCGCCATCGCCGAGAAAGGCCAGGGCGACGCCGAGCCCGACAGTGGACGCACCGTTCAGGGTCTGGCCGTGCGCCCAGCCGACCGCGTGCAGTACGGATCCCCCGACGACCGCCTGAAAGGGTGCGAAGTGGGTGGCGGCCGGATCGTAGAGCCCGCCATGCCAGAGCGCCTTGTGCGTCGACATGTACTCGACCATGTTCACGCCGAGCGTGTAGGCGACGCCCATCTCGCGGTAGGTCGGAAAAACGAAGTCCCGGGTTGTGTCCACTACGGCGCCGGCACCGACCTGGGCGGCCTCCTGACCGAGCATGGGCGCGTAGCCGGGAATGAGGCCCTGCCGCTGCCAGGCGACCGCCGCCGTGTCGAGCTGCCGCACGTTCGACAGCATCCGGTACAGGTCGCGGAGCTGATCCGGGCCGGGAGCTCCGGCATCCGCTATTCGCGTAGAAAGGGTGTCAAGGGCGCGAGGCGCCATGCTGGCTCCTTTAATGGGTGTTCGGGCGGGGTACAGCAAAGTTAGTGACTTTGCCGGGCGTCTGCCACAGTGACTAATTAGAGTGCACAGTTTGCGAATATTTGTTTGCTCTTTGCGCTAAACACCATACAATTGGTACACAATGCTGTTCGGCAAAGCGGCCCGGCGCGGCAGCGCAGCTCCGCTGGCACACGAAAGGTCACGCCCATGGATGTCGATTCTTTGGATTCCCGCCTCGTCACCCTGTTTTGCGAACGGCCCAAGCTCTCGGTACTCGAGGCCTCGCGGCTGCTAAAGGTCGCGCGAGCCACGGTGCAGGCCCGCCTCGACCGGCTGATGAGCCGCGGGGTGATCAAATCGTGGGCGCCCATGCTCAACCCAAGCGAGTTCGGCTATCCGGTCACCGCCTACTGCTCACTCACCGTGCGGCAGGATTCCGGCCACGCCGTTGTCGTCGCGGCCCTCGCTCAGATCCCCGAGATCCTCGAACTGCACACGGTCTCCGGCGACAGCGACATGCTGGCACGGGTCGTCGCCCGGTCGAACGCCGACGTGCAGCGCGTTCTCGACCTGATCGTCGCAACGCAGACGGTCGTGCGCTCGTCGAGCGTGATCGTGCTGCAGACCCACATTGAAGCGCAGGCCCTGGCCCTCCTGCAGGCCACCGCCGCCACTCCCGCCGCCGCACCGGCCGGTTTTGGCGGCTAATTCAGGAGATTTGGCACGCTCCACCGCGCAGCCCCGTGACACCTCACATTGAGCGGGGCCCTTCAGGCTCCCGTGAGATAATAGAGGTTGGTCCCTTTTTCTTACGGAGCTCCCTCACCTATGGCCCATTCCCTCAGCACTCACGAGATCGCTCGCATCGTCGGCAGCCAGTCGTTCTCGCGCGGTGAACGTTACGCCCGAAACGGGCACGTCACCGAACAGTCCTGGGCCCAGTCGGGAACACACCTCACCGGTCGGGTCAGTGGCACCAGCCCGCAACCGTATACCGTACTCGTCTCGTTCACGCTCAATGCCGCCGGCCAGGCGGTTCGGGCCAGCGGAACCTGCACCTGCCCCATGGGCAGCAACTGCAAGCACGTCGCCGCCCTGCTCCTGGCCAGCCGAAGTACTCCCGCCGAGCTGAACGCTGAGCGCGCCGCGTCGAACGTGCGCGCCATCGGCGACCGCCGCACCCCGGTGTTTGAATCGACTTTCGTCCCAGGCGCATACCAGCCGCCCTCCCCTGCACCGGTCATTCCCATTCGCCCGCCGGTGCCTGCCTGGCGTGCCGCCCTGGCACCGATCGCCAAGCCGACTGCCAGCGACACCGTCACAAGCACGGCCCTGGCGCTGCAATTCGACCTGCTCGACCCGGCCTACAGCGCGAACAGACGCCCGGGACCCCGCCGTCTTGGCGCACGCCCCATGGTGATGGGCAAGAAGGGCAAGTGGATTCGAGGCTCCCTCACCTGGGACAACCTGTCCTGGACCCCGGGAACCTACAATCGCGGCCACCGCAAAATTCTCAACGCCCTTTACGCACTCTCGGCCACGGGCCAGCGCTATTACAGTTACACCGACCACTGGCTCTACCTCGACAACTTCGAAAACAAGGCCCTCTGGGACCTGCTGCACGAAGCACAGTTGAGCGGGCTGCCGCTGGTCTGCGCGACGGATGCCCAGAATCCGGTTCTGCTCTCACCCACGCCGGCCGCGCTGGAGTTGAATATTCGCCGCGACGATGCGGGCCTGCAACTGACCCCGTTGCTCATGCTGGGCGAACGGCTGCACCGCGGCGCCGAATTCGGCTTCATCGGGGATCCGGCGCACGGCGCCTACACGTTCACCGGCCCCGCTGACCCGCTTGCGACCGGCAGGCAGCTCGTGCTCGCACCGCTGAATGTGCTGGTCAGCTCTGAGATCCGCGCGCTTGCTGTCACCGGGGGCTTTGACATTCCAGCCGACGACGAGCCCTCGTTCCTCTCCGATTACTACCCGTTCCTGCAGCAAAAATTGACCCTGACCAGCCATGACGCCTCGTTCGAGCTGCCCAAAACGGCCCGCCCCCAGCTGGCGCTGACGATCATCCATCAAACGGATGCCCGGATCACCCTCGCCTGGGAATGGCAGTACCTCGCCCCCACCGAATCGGGCACCGCCCCAGCCCCGAACGCAGTCAGCACGGACGCCGTTGAACCGGCCCCCGTGCTGTACCGCCACCCGCTGCGCCCGACGCCCGGCGACACCCGGTTTCGTGACCTGACCCGCGAAGACGAAACGCTGCAAACGGTCGACCGCGAGATCGCCTCGTTCGCGGGGCTCTGGCAACCTGCCACGCCGATCAGCCCGGCCCGGCTGCTCGAGCGGTCGGAGCTTCGCAGCGCCGTCATGATCACGTTTCTTAGCGAGGCCGTGCCAAAACTCGAGGCTGCCGGCATTGTCGTGCAGGTCTCGGCCGACGCTCCGAGCTACCGCGAAGCTGACGAAGCGCCGGTGATCAGCCTCGCCACCACCGAAAGTACCGACACCCGTGACTGGTTCGACCTCGCCGTGACCGTCACTATCGAGGGCGAAGACATCCCCTTCGACGACCTGTTTCGGGCACTGGCCACCGATCAGGACTTGATGATCCTTGACAGTGGCACCTACTTCAGTCTCGACCGCCCCGAACTGCAGCAGCTGCGACGGCTGATCGAAGAGGCGCGAGGCCTGCAGGAGAGCAACGCAGGCGCGCTCGGTCTTAGCCGCTTTCAGGCCGACCTGTGGGACGAGCTGCAGCTGCTCGGTGTCGTCGCCGAGCAGGCCGCGTCCTGGCGCAGCGCCGTGGAGGGTCTCGCCGCCCTGCAGGGCTCGGCCGAGGCCGCCCCCCTCGCCGAACGCCCGCTCCCGCCGGCCGTGCACGCCACCCTGCGTGCCTACCAGCAGACCGGATTCGACTGGCTCAGCTTTCTCTACGACCACCAGCTTGGCGGCGTGCTGGCCGATGACATGGGACTCGGCAAGACCCTGCAGGCCATCGCCCTCATTGCCCACGCCCGCGACAGCCAACGCGCCACGCAAGGCGCCACTCGCAAGCCCTTCCTCGTGGTCGCTCCCACAAGCGTCGTCTCCAACTGGGCCACCGAATGCGCGCGGTTTGCGCCAGACCTCGCGACAGCAGCCATCACGCAGACCGCCGGCAAGCGCGGCTCCAGCCTTCAGGATGAAATCGGCGAAGCGGATGTCGTGATCACCTCCTATACGTTGTTCCGACTCGACTTCGAGGAGTACAACGCCAAGGACTGGGCCGGACTGCTGCTCGACGAAGCGCAGTTCGTGAAGAACCACCAGAGTAAGGCGCACGTCTGCGCCCGCCGTCTGCGCACCCCGTTCAAGCTCGCTATCACCGGCACCCCCATGGAAAACAACCTGATGGAACTGTGGTCGCTGCTCTCCATCACGGCGCCCGGCCTGTTCCCAAGCCCGAGCCGCTTCGCCGACTACTACCGCAAGCCCATCGAAACGGATGCCGACGCCGACCGGCTCGCGCAGCTGCGCCGCCGCATCCGTCCCTTCATGCTGCGGCGCACCAAGGCCGAAGTCGCCAGCGACCTGCCGGAGAAGCAGGAACAGGTGCTCGAACTCGACCTGCACCCGAGGCACCGCAAGGTCTACGACATGCACCTTGCCCGCGAGCGTCAGAAGGTGCTCGGACTGATCGAGGACATGAACGCGAACCGCTTCGAGATTTTTCGCTCGCTCACCATGCTGCGCCAGCTCAGTCTCGATGCGAGCCTGTACGACGCGAAGTACGACAGTGTTCCCTCGACCAAACTCGACGCCCTGCTCGAGCTACTCGAAGACACCGTTGCCGAGGGCCACCGCACCCTCATCTTCAGCCAGTTCACGCAGTACCTCGGTAAGGCACGCGACCGGCTCGACGCCGCCGGCATCAGCTACTCCTACCTCGACGGCAAGACCCGCAACCGGGCCAAAGCCATCAGCGACTTCAAAGAGGGCACGAGTTCCGTCTTTTTGATCAGCCTCAAGGCCGGCGGATTCGGCCTCAACCTCACCGAGGCCGACTACGTCATTCTGCTCGACCCGTGGTGGAACCCGGCGACCGAAGCCCAGGCCGTCGACCGCGTGCACCGCATCGGCCAAACCAAGAACGTCATGGTCTATCGTCTGGTATCCAAGGACACCATCGAAGAAAAGGTCATGGCTCTCAAGGCCACCAAAGCGCGCCTGTTCGAAAGCGTCATGACCGACGGAGCACCGCAGGGTACCGCCCTGACCGCCGCTGATATTCGCGAACTCCTGGCCTGAGGCGACACCAACAGTTCATCCAGCCCCCCTAGACTGCACGCGACAGCACCATGTCGCACACTGCAGAAACGGTCCCATGTCCACCATTTTCGATCGGGTCGACGCCCGCCTGGCGCGCACGCTGACTCCGTCTCGCCGCCTCACGCTGCAACGCCCTCGCACCCTTGCGCTCGGTTTTCTCGGCCTGCACGCGGTGTTCCTGTTCGCCTTGCTGCCCACCATCCTGACCGGCGGGGTACTCGGTGACCTTCCGCTGTACCGCACCTGGGCTGAACTCGGCCTGGAGTACGGCGTCTGGCAGGGTATCGATACCGAGTGGGTGTATCCGATCGGCGCCATGCTGCCGATCGCGTTCGCGGGCATCGCCGGTCCGCTGCTTTACCAGCTGCTCTGGTTTCTGCTCACCACAACGTTGAATGCCGTCGCGGTCGGTGCGCTCACCGACTGGGGACGCCGCCGCAGCGGCTTCAAATCCGCCTGGTACTGGCTGTTCGCATCGTTTCTGCTGAGCCCGGTCGGGCTGCTCCGACTGGAAGGACTCACGGCACCGCTCGTCATCGTCGCGCTCGTGCTGCTCGCGCGCCGGCCGGTTGTCGCCGCGGTCGTTCTGACCCTCGCCACCTGGATCAAGGTCTGGCCAGCCGCCGTGTTCCTCGCGGTGGTCACCGTCTCGCCTCGCCGTCGCACGGTGGTACTCACCGGCGCGGCGGTGTCGGCGGGGGTGGCAGCATTCGTCTGGCTGGTCGGGGGCCTGCAATTTCTTACCGGTTTCGTCACCGAGCAGTCTGACCGCGCCCTGCAACTCGAGGCGCCCATCACTACTGTGTGGGTGTGGCTGGCCACGCTCGGTCAGCCCAGCACGGTCATCTACGAGAATTTTGCCATCGCTACCCGTGAGGTGAGCGGACCCGGCACGAACCTTGTCGCTTCCCTGATGACGCCGGTCATGTTTGGCGCCATCGCGGCGATCTTCGTGCTGATGCTCATCGCCCAGCATCGGCGAGCGGATGCCGCCCAGCTGCTGCTGCTCGGAGCCCTCGCCCTGGTCGGCGCGTTCATCGTCTTCAACAAGGTCGGTTCACCGCAGTACATGTTGTGGCTGGTGCCGGTGGTCGCGGTCGGGGTTGGCCGAAGCTGGGCTGAGTGGCGGGTGCCCGCCGTGCTGACGCTGGCCATCTCCGGCCTGACAACGCTGATCTTTCCCATTTTCTATCTACCGCTCATCGACGGCGACCTGTTCTCCCTGCTGCTGCTGACGGCGCGCAATGCGCTGCTCGTCGTGCTGCTGGGCTGGGCGATCACGGCCCTGGCCCGGATGGCCTGGGCCGCGCCGGAACGGGAAGCTCACATTGGGGCCCGCCGCGCACTCCCAGTCGGCCAAGGCAGAATAGACGAGTGACCACGACGACGACCTTCGCCCTCATCCGCCACGGCCAGACCGATTGGAACGCCGCCGCGCGCATCCAGGGCGCCACCGACATACCGCTCAACGACGTGGGGCGAGGCCAGGCAGCGGATGCCGTTGCCCCGCTAAAACACTACGACTGGGACTTCATCGTCTCGTCGCCGCTTTCGCGTGCGGCCGAAACCGCTGACCTGATCGGCGAAGAGCTCGGCCTCGACGCGGCCCGACGCATTCCGGGGCTGATCGAGCGCGACTACGGACCAGCCGAGGGCCTCCACGCTGGCGCCGAGCTCGACGCCCTGCGTTTTCCAGGCGGATTCCACGGCGCCGAGACCGAGGCGGCCGTCGCCGCGCGTGGCATCGATGCCCTGTGCGAGCTCGCTCGAAATCACCCCGGAGCCCGCATCATCGTCGTCGCGCACGGCACGCTCATTCGATTGAGCCTCGAAAACGCCCTCGACCAGCCCATCGGCAGCATCAATAACGCCTCGATCAACCTCGTGCACCACCACTACGCCCCCGCGAATGGCGGGGCAGCGTGGCAGCTCGACGTGCTCAACGGCGAGGCGCTCGTTCGCGCCTGAGCGGGCGATCCGTCAACGACCGGTCGACACCGTCACCGTGAACTTGGTGTTGCGGCCAACCTGGCGGGTCGAACCGACGATACGGGTGAGCATCGGACGGTAGCCGAGGTGGGTGTTCCACACGGTCCACAGTTCGCCGCCCGGTGCGAGCACGCGCGCCGCGTCGATGAAGAGTTTCTCAGCGAGGCCCGCATGCACCGACGCTCCAATATGAAACGGCGGGTTGAGCAGAATGAGATCGGCGGAGTCATCCGCTTGGCCGGATAGTCCATCGGCGCGCACCACAGTGACGCGATTGGCGAGCGCGTTGGCGTCAACGGTTGCGCGAGCGGATGCGACGGCCACGGCTGACTGATCCGTCGCGAGTACCTGCAGCAGCGGGCGCTGGGCAGCCAATGCCGCAGCGAGCACTCCGGTGCCGCAGCCCAGGTCGATGGCACGCTCGGCGTCGGGCTTCATCCGGTCGAGCACCTCGAGCAGCGCGCGGGTGCCGATGTCGATGCTGGTTCCGGCGAACACGCCACCGTGGCCGCGCACGGTGAGGTCGAAGTCGTCGTGCCGTTCGCTGTGCGGCCAGTCGGTCGTTAGAGCGGCCAGTGGCGAGGAGGCAATGAGAACCCGGGACTTCTGGCGGGCCGGGCGCACGTTGAGGGCGCCGAAGTGGCGGCGCAGCACCTCATTCATACTCACGGTCATGTGCTTGATGCGGCCGCCGGCAAAGACGATCACGTCTGGGGCGGCGTACCTGGCGATGACACCGGCGATCTCGTCGAGCGCGTCGAGGCTTTTCGGCAGCTGCAGCAGCACGACATGGGCGTCTCTTAGCAGTTCTTCGCCGAGCGGCAGTGAGCGGTAGGCCTCCGTCAGGTTGACGCCGGAGGCGTTACTGTCGAGCGCGTATTCGCCCGAGAGCGCGTCCTGGTACACGCGGATACCGCGGGCGTTGTGCAGGGCTGCGGCACCGAGCGTCAGGGCGCCGTATCGGTCCTCGAGCACGACGACGCCGCCGGAACGGTAGGCGGCGATCGCGCCGGCGGCCTCATCGAGAATGAGCCGGTCGCTCGCGTCGACGGCGAAGAGGTTCTCCGCCTCGATATCGGGGCGACGACGCAGCCGGTCAAAATCAAATTCGTTCACGTTCGGGGCGGCGCCTTTCAACTGCGTGCTCGCTGTGGTGCCGGCGGTAGTGTTCCGCGGCGCGGACTGGTCAAACGCGTCCAATTTGGACATGGTTCCCCCTGAGAGTAGTGCTGGTGCAACCAGTTCGTGCTGTGAAACAGAAACGTGAAGCTTGATACAGATAACTGACTATGGTCTGGGCTGCCGCCAGATGACAATCTGGTTGCTGCGCCTGGTGCGGGTGCCCGCCTTCATCGAAATAACGTCGCCGGCCGAGCCAGCCGCGAAAACGCGGCGGCCCGGTCGGTTCAGTAGTTCGTCGGCGAGCGTCGATTCCAACTCGCGCAGGCGATTTTCGAGCCCGCGCACATGATCCTCGAGTTCGAGGATACGACGAATGCCTTCCAGACTCACGCCTTCCGAGCCTAGTTCCGCAATTTCACGGAGCTTTGCCACGTCGAGCATGGAGTACCGTCGGCTCTTGCCGGGGGTGCGTTCCGGGCTGACGAGGCCCAGGCGATCGTATTGGCGCAGGGTTTGCGGGTGCATGCCCGCAAGCTCAGCGGCCGTGGAAATCACGAAAACCCGGGTGGTCTCGTCCATAATCAGCCCTTGGCCCGAGCGATCAGTTCATCGCGCGGGTTTTCCTTGGGCAGCGCCTCGGCGAACGCGGCGAGTTTCTCTTCCGCATCCTTCGACAGGTGCGAGGGCACAGCGACCTGCACGACGGCAAGCAGGTCGCCCGTACCCTTGGCCGTAGTGACGCCACGCCCCTTGACCCGCAGCACACGGCCACCGGGAGTACCGGGGGCTACGCGCAATTTGACCGGGCTGCCGCCGAGGGTGGGTACCTCGATCGTCGCGCCGAGGCTGGCCTCGACGAAAGTGACCGGTACGGTAACCCGCAGGTTGAGGCCGTCGCGCTCGAAAACCGGATGCTTGCGCACGGTGATCGTCAGCACGATATCGCCGGTTTCTCCGCCGTCCGGACTTGGCTGCCCCTTGCCACGCAGACGAATCTTCTGCCCATCGGCGACTCCGGCCGGAACCTTGACCTTGATCGGTCGCCCGTCCTGGGTTTGCAGGCTGATCTGATCGCCCTGCGTGGCGGTGATGAAGTCAATGGTCGTCGAGGCGATCACGTCGCGGCCGCGGGTGGGTGCGCCTGACCCGCGGTAGCCGCCGGTGGGGTTGCCGAAACCGCCCCCGCCTCCGCCACCTCTGCCGAACATACCCCCGAGGATATCGTCGAAACCGCCCTGCTCGAAGGTGTAACTCTGCTGACGGCTTCCGCCGCCGAACATGCCTCCGAAAGCATCCTCGAAGCCGCCACTCTGAGCCCGGCCGCCGGGCGCGGCGAACCGCGCCCCGCTGCCCATGGCCCGCACGGCGTCATACTCTTTGCGCTGGGCTGCATCGTTCAGCACCGAGTGCGCCTCGCTCAGTTCCTTGAACTTCGCCTCAGCGGCGGGGTTCCCCGGGTTGGAGTCCGGGTGGTACTTGCGAGCGAGCTTGCGGTACGCCTTCTTCAATTCGGCCGGCGTGACATCTTTCGATACCCCGAGAACCTTATAGAAGTCTTTGTCGAACCAGTCTTGGCTAGCCATCGCTCGGTACCTGAACGACGACCTTGGCCGCGCGCAACAGCGTGGAACCGAGGTAATACCCGGTCTCCGCGACGTCGCCGACGGTTTCGGTGTCGACGGCTGCACTGGGCTGCTGGAAGATCGCCTCGTGCATGGTCGGGTCGAAGGGGTCGCCGACCGCACCGAACGAGGTGAGTCCGAGACGCTCAACGCTCGAACGCAGCTTGGCCGCGATCGTCGCGAAGGCGGAGTCGGGCACGAGGTCGCCGTGCTTCTCCGCCCGGTAGATGTCGTCGAGTACCGGAATGAGTATCTTGACGATATCCCCGGTCACGCGCTCTTTTTCGATGGCACGGTTGGCTTCAGTGCGCCGACGGTAGTTGGCGTACTCGGCCGTCACTCGCTTGAGGTCGGCGAGGTGTTCACTCGTCGGCTCGGCAACTTCGCGTTCTGCCGCGTCCAGAATATCCTGAACGGTCAATTCGTCTTCTTCGATCCCGTCGGCCGAGGCCGGAGCCTGGCCGTCAGCAGCGGATGCCGCATCGGGCGCCGCTTCCGAAGGGACGCCCGCGCCGGCCGCGGCGGTGCCGTCATCGGGCACCCCCGCAGCGTCGTTGTCTGGATGTTTCTTGTCAGCCATGGTTGCGGCCTACTTCTTCTTGTCGTCTTCGTCGTCGTCAACAACCTCGGCGTCGACAACGTCTTCATCCTTGTTCTCCGCGGTGGGAGTCTCGTCGGTACCGGCTTCGTCGGCGCCGGCTGCGGCATCCGCCTGGCTGGACTTGTAGATGGCTTCGCCGAGCTTGCCCTGGCTTTCGTTGAGCTTGTCGAACGCGGTCTTCACCGCGTCGTCGTCGTCGCCGGCGAGAGCGGACTTGAGGGCGTCGACATCAGCCTGCACCTCATTCTTCACGTCTTCGGGGAGCTTGTCGACGTTGTCCTTGATCAGCTTCTCGATCGAGTAGGCGAGCTGCTCGGCCGTGTTGCGGGTCTCGGCGACTTCGCGCAGGCGCTTGTCTTCGGCGGCGTGCTCTTCACCCTCGCGCACCATGCGCTCGATGTCTTCCTTCGCGAGCGAGGATCCGCCCGTGATGGTCATCGACTGCTCGGTTCCGGTGCCCTTGTCCTTGGCGGACACGTGCACGATGCCGTTGGCGTCAATGTCGAAGGTGACCTCGACCTGCGGGATGCCGCGCGGTGCCGGCGCGATGCCGGTGAGCTCGAAGGTGCCGAGGTTCTTGTTGTCGCGGGTGAACTCGCGCTCGCCCTGGAAGACTTGGATCGCCACGGACGGCTGGTTGTCGTCGGCCGTGGTGAAGGTTTCGCTGCGCTTGGTGGGGATGGCCGTGTTGCGCTCGATCAAACGGGTCATGATGCCGCCCTTGGTCTCGATGCCGAGGCTCAGCGGGGTGACGTCGATGAGCAGAACGTCCTTGCGCTCGCCCTTCAGCACGCCGGCCTGCAGGGCTGCGCCAACGGCGACGACCTCGTCCGGGTTGACGCCCTTGTTCGGGTCCTTGCCGCCGGTCTCGCTCTTGACGAGCTCGTACACGGCGGGCATACGGGTGGAACCACCGACGAGAACGACATGGGCGATGTCGCCGACCTTGACGCCGGCTTCACGGATGACGTCCTGGAAAGGCTTCTTGGTGCGGTCGAGCAGGTCTTCGGTCATTTTCTCGAACTGGGCGCGGGTGAGCGTCTCGTCGAGGTTGGCCGGGCCGTTTTCGGTCAGCGACAGGTAGGGCAGCTGGATGCTCGTCGACATGCTCGAGGAGAGTTCCTTCTTGGCCTGCTCAGCGGCTTCCTTGAGGCGCTGCTTGGCAATCTTGTCCTTGGACACGTCAACGCCGGTGGTCTCCTTGAAGCGCTTGATCAGGTGATCAACGATGCGCTGGTCCCAGTCGTCGCCGCCGAGGCGGTTGTCGCCGGCGGTCGAACGCACCTGGATGGTAGAGAAGTCGTCGTCTTTGCCCACCTCGAGCAGCGACACGTCGAAGGTTCCGCCTCCGAGGTCGAAGACCAGGATGAGCTCGTCTTCCTTGCCCTTGTCGAGGCCGTAGGCCAGCGCGGCGGCGGTGGGCTCGTTGATGATGCGCAGCACGTTGAGTCCGGCGATCTCGCCGGCCTCCTTCGTAGCCTGACGCTCGGCGTCGTTGAAGTACGCGGGTACGGTCACGACGGCGTCGGTGACCTTTTCGCCCAGGTACTGTTCGGCGTCACGCTTGAGCTTGGCAAGAATACGAGCGGAGATCTCCTGCGGGGTGTACTTCTTGTCGTCAATGGCGACGTTCCAGTCGGTGCCCATGTGGCGCTTGACGCTGGAGATGGTGCGGTCGACGTTGGTGACGTTCTGACGCTTGGCGGTTTCTCCGACGAGAACCTCGCCGTCCTTGGTGAACGCGACCACCGAGGGGGTGGTGCGCAAGCCTTCAGCGTTGGCGATGACGGTGGGTTCTCCACCTTCGAGCACGGCCACCACAGAGTTGGTGGTTCCGAGGTCAATACCTACTGCACGAGCCATGTGGGTTGTTCTCCTTCATTCATGTGCGAAACGAACTACTAAGTAATCTCAAGACTTGAGCCTCGATGGCTCAAGTATTCCAGCGCCGTCGCATCCCTGTCAATTTCTGCGGCTGAAAGTTGAGTGTGAGTGACTCAACTTTAAGAAGCGGATGCGGCAACGCGGCGAATCCAGATGTTTACCACCGGGCAGTAGATTGTGGACATGACCGAGACAGTCGCCGTAGACGCGGGAACCGCTCCAACGCGCGGACGGGTGGTGGCCTGGGCGTTCTGGGACTGGGGGTCGGCGGCCTTCAACGCCGTCGTCACGACGTTCGTCTTCAGCGTCTACATCACCGGCTCGTCCTTTGGCGACGAAGACGTCGTCTCCGCGCAATTGGGCTGGGCACTGGCCATTGCCGGACTCCTGGTGGCGGTACTCGCCCCCATCACCGGGCAACGATCTGACACCTCGGGGCGGCGTAAATTCTGGCTGGGTGCCAACACCTTCGTGGTCGTCGGCCTCACCACGGCGATGTTCTTCGTCGAGGCCAGTCCCAGCTATCTGATGCTCGGGCTCGTTTTGCTCGCCGCGGGCAACGTTTTCTTCGAATTCGCGGGCGTCAATTACAACGCGATGCTCAGCCAGGTATCCACTCCCCGCAGCATCGGCAAGGTCAGCGGGTTCGGCTGGGGCATGGGCTACCTCGGCGGGATCGTGCTGCTCCTCATCGTCTACTTCGGCTTTATCGCTCCCGAGGTGGGACTATTTGGCGTGACCAGTGAGAACGGTCTGGCCGTGCGCGTCACCATGCTCGTTGCCGCGGCCTGGTTCGCGCTCTTCGCGCTGCCGGTGCTGCTGCAGGTGCCCGAATATCGGGCGCCCGCGGCCATGCGCCGCGAGAAGATCGGCTTCCTGCAGAGCTATGCCGTTCTCGCCCGCGACGTCAAGCGCCTCTGGAGCACCAGCCGTCCGACCGTCTACTTCCTGATGGCGAGTGCCGTTTTTCGTGACGGCCTGGCCGGCGTCTTCACTTTCGGTGGAGTGCTCGCGGCATCCGTTTTCGGATTCTCGCCGGGCGAGGTGATCATTTTCGCTATCGCCGCCAATGTGGTCGCCGGCATCGCCACCATGGCGGTCGGCGTGCTCGATGACCGTCTCGGTGCGAAACCGGTGATCGTGACCGCACTCGTCGGCCTGTTAGTGAGCGGGATGCTCGTGTTTCTGCTGCACGACGGCGGGCAGATCGTGTTCTGGACGGCGGGACTGACCCTGTGCCTGTTCGTCGGCCCGGCCCAATCGGCCAGTCGCACCTTTCTGGCGCGTCTCATTCCCCCCGGCCGCGAGGGCGAAGTCTTCGGGCTCTATGCGACGACCGGTCGCGCCGTCAGCTTTCTGGCCCCGACTGCCTTCGCGGTCTTCGTGTCGATCTTCGGCGCCACCTACTGGGGCATTCTCGGCATCATGCTCGTGCTGCTCCTGGGCCTGCTGCTGCTCATTCCCGTCTCGGCCAGACAGCAGCAGATCGCGTAGCCTGTGGAGCGCAACACAACACGACTTCGTACCGACAACAGCTTTTGAAGGAAGACACTGTGCTTCGTATTGGCCTCCTTGGCGCGTCAGGTATAGCCCCGGCAGCAATCATCCACCCGGCCGAGCGCCGAACCGACGTCACCGTTATGGCCGTGGCGTCACGCCGCCCGTCGGCGGCCGCCGACTATGCCTCCGTCCACAAAATCGAGCGTTTTTACGACGACTACCGCGCCTTATTGGCCGACCCCGACATCGATCTCGTGTACAACGCTCTGCCTCCTTCCGAACACGCCGAGTGGTCGATCGCGGCACTCGAAGCCGGCAAGGACGTGCTGTGCGAAAAGCCGTTCGCCATGAATGCCGCACAGGCCGAGCGTATGCTCGAATCGGCGCAGGCTACCGGCCACCGCCTGATCGAGGCCTTCCACGATCGCTACCATCCGCTAAGCCTCGAAATCGATGCCCTGATCGCGTCGGGCCGGCTCGGTGACATCGTGGCGCTGCGCGCAGACTTCTCGGTCGGCAACCCGTTCGAACCCCGCGGTATCCGCCACGTACCCGCCCTCGGCGGCGGGGCGCTGATGGACCTTGGCTGCTATCCCCTGCACTGGGTGCGCAGCTTGATGAACGAGGAACCCGCCATCGTGAGTGCAATCGCAACGACGAACCCACTCGGCGCCGACATGAGCATTGAGGCAGAGCTGCGCTTCCCGTCCGGCACCACAGCCCACGTCTCGGCAAGCATGGAAGCCGGCCCGAACGAGACGTCAACACTTGACATCGTCGGTTCTCGCGGCACCGCACACGTGGATAATCTCGTCTTCCCCTCCGCTGGCCACAGCATCAGTGAAACCGTCGATGGCATAACCCGGGTCAGCACCGTAGCCGGTCTCACCACCTACGACCACCAGCTGGATGCGATCGTCACCGCCCTGGCCCAGCACACTCCGATGCCCACAGAGGGTGCTGACTCGGTCAACAACATGATCGTCATCGATGCCATCTATGCCGCGGCCGGCATCAACCGACAGTTCAACTGAGTCGTCCCGGCCCGGTACATGCTGGCCCTGCAGCCGGGTCGGGATTTCGACGACAGATAGAATCTGCTTATGGCCGTCACCGATGAAGCGATTCTCAAGATCAAAGACATGATCTTGAGCGGTGAGATCAAACCCCGCGACAAACTCCCCCCGGAGAAAGAGTTGAGTGAGCGGCTCGGCCTTTCCCGCAGCTCACTGCGGGAGGCGGTCAAGGCGCTCGAAGTCATTCGTGTGCTCGACGTGCGGCGCGGTGACGGCACCTACGTCACCAGCCTGGAACCACGCCTCCTTCTTGAAGCGATGACGTTCATCACAGACCTGCACACCGATTCGTCCGTGCTGGAACTATTCGCAGTGCGGCGCATCCTGGAACCGGCCGCAGCAGCACTCGCCGCAGTGCGCATGAGCGCAGACGAGCTGGCCACACTGCGCGCCCTGCTCGAGCTGGTGAACGAGTCGACCGACGTCGAGGGGTTGGTGACGGCGGACATCCAATTTCACGGAGCCATCGCCGCGGCCTCCGGAAATGCCTACCTGGCCAGCCTGATCGATTCTCTATCGAGCCACACGATGCGCGCCCGGATCTGGCGTGGCCTCACCCAGGAGCACTCCGTCGAACGCACGCTTGCCGAACATGAAGCGATTGCCGACGCCCTTGAGGGCCACGATGCAGAGCTCGCACACGCCCTGACCATCGTGCATATCTCCGGTATTGAACAGTGGCTGCGTGACGCGCTGGTCGCGGCCTGACCGCACCTAGATCCGCGCTGCTCCGCGGGCGACGGCCGCCTCGAACTCAGCACTCGAGCGGTCGCTCACGTCGTGCTGCAGCACGGCCAGAATAACTGCCGGTGCCGCGGTGAAGTAGCGCACCCCCACCTCGGCGAGCGCCACGATGGCGTCCGGGGAGCGCAGGCTCGCGGCGAGAACGTCGGTGGCGGTGTCGGCCACCATGGTGGTCATAGTAGCTATTTCGGCGACGCCGTCGAGGCCGCTGTCCTGCATTCGGCCGAGATAGGGAGCGATGTAGCGCACACCCAGACTCGCCGCCATGAGGGCCTGGCTCGGCGAGTGGACGGCCGTGAGCAGAACCGTCGCCCCTTCCCCGTGCAGTGCGACGGCCGCAGCGAACCCGGCGCGCGTCGCCGGAACCTTGACGACGACTTTCGACCCGAGCGCCAGGATGCCCTCAGCATTGCGCAGAAGCGCCCGGGTATTCTCCCCCCAGGCTTGGAAGAACACTTCCTGCGCGCCTTCGGCCACCCAGCGCGCGTAGAGTTCGGGCGAATCCGCGGCACTGCGCTGGGCTCGTTCGAGAATCGTGGGGTTCGTTGTCACACCGTGCACCAGCCCGTCACGAAGCAATTCACTGACATCGGCTACCTGGGCGCTGTCAACATAAAAACGACGATCTCGACTCATCGAGGCTCTCTCCTTCGATCCGCCGATAAGCTCCGGCACTCGACACTAGCAACCAGGAATAGGGCCCTGTCGCCACCTGTCCGGTAATGTACTTACACGTCACATGGCGCACGCACCAGGAAAGGCACCAATGAGCCAGACAGAGTCGTCGGCACCCCGCACCGACGGAATCCTGATCGTGGGAAGTACCACGGCAGACCTCACGACCTTCTCCCACCGCCTCCCGTCCCCGGGCGAGACCATTTTGGGCGATGACTTCACGCTGGTGCTCGGCGGCAAGGGTGCCAACCAGGCCATCGCAGCCGCTCTCGCCGGCGGCTCGGCCTATATGGTCTCCTGCGTCGGCACCGATCTGTTCGCACCGATGCTCACGGATGGCCTGCAGCAGGCCGGAGTCAATATCGAACATGTCGCCCAGGTTCCGGGCCCAAGCGGAATCGCCCATATCCGCGTCGATGACTCCGGTGAGAATGACATCGTCATGGTTCCCCTGGCCAATGCCGCACTAAGCGCGGCGCAGATCGACGCCGCCTTTCTGGCCCGCGCCTCGTCGTCAAAGGTGCTCCTGACCCAGCTCGAAATCCCCTGGGCACTCACCCAGCACGCGATCCGCAGGGCACACGAGTGCGGGCTCATCGTAATCCTCGACCCGGCCCCCGCGACCCCGCTCGACGAAGCGATCTGGCCCCTGGTTGACATCGTCACGCCCAACGAGACGGAAGCCAGCCGACTCACCGGCATCGTCGTGAGCGACGCTGACTCCGCCACGGCCGCCGGCAGGTGGTTTACCGCGCGGGGAGCGGGCCACGCGTTGATCACCATGGCGTCGGCCGGCGCCATCCTGGTCTCAGAAACCGCGACCCAACATTTTCCCGCCATTCCGGTGGTAGCCGTCGACACGACAGCGGCCGGCGATGCCTTCGCCGGCTACCTCGGCGCGGCACTCGCACGCGGCGATGATTTAGCGGATGCCATCAGCCAGGCGATGGCCGCCGGCGCGCTCACCGTCACCCAGCGCGGCGCATCGCCGAGCCTTCCGCAGCGCGCCGCCGTGGAGGCGCTGCTCGACGTGTATGCCGGTGTGGCGCACTGACTCCGGATGTTCTCATGCCGACCCACAGAGAGTGACACGATGAACAAGCAACCGTCCCCGCTCGACTCCGTCGGGCCAGCCCGCAGCACCCATACGCCCCCAGATATCGACCGGCTCGCCGCGACACCCATGTACCACCAACTGAAGCGTCGAATCATCGACGACATCGCCAGCCAGGGGTTGCGAGCGGGCGATCTGCTCCCTGGCGAACACCGATTGTGTGAGAAATTCAATGTCTCCCGGACAGTAGTGCGGCAGGCGCTCTCCCAGCTGGAGAATCAGGGGATCATCGAACGGGTCAAAGGCAAAGGCACGTTTGTAGCGCACCAGAAGGTGCCGGAAAGCCTCGTGCACACGCTGACCGGGCTGTACGAAGAAGTAGCCGCCCGCGGCGGGCACGTTCTCAGCGAGGTTCGTCGGCAGGAGGTGATCCTGGCCGAAGACGATGTTGCAGAGTCCCTCGGTGTCCCTCCGCAGTCGCCGGTCGTCGTGATCGAGCGGCTGCGCTACGTCGATGACGAACCCTGGTCGTGGACGACGACGTACCTGCCGCACGACATCGGATTGCTGGTCCTGCACGAAGATCTGCGGGACAAGTCACTGTATGCGCTGCTGGCTACCCACGGAATCCGCGCAGTGCGTGGAGTCCGGTCTGCCGAAGCGGTATCCGCGAATCGGGCACAGGGAGCACTGCTCAAGGTCGGTTCCGGCCAGGCTTTGCTGGTACTGCGAAGCGTCAGCTACGACGAGCAGGAACAGCCAATGGAATACTTCATTGCGTATCATCGCGGAGACCGCAGTCGCTTCGAGTTCCAGTTGAGCGCCTCGTCCGCCACCCAGAGCACGGCTGCGCTACGCCATACTGGCACCGCCAGGCAAACGGCACCATAGCGAAAGAATTTTGCCTGTAATTACATGTCACCTGTAAGTACAGGTACTCTGGATCTGCAGCACCGCCGCTGCCCCGAGCCAGGAGACGACTTGTCTGATTACTCCGTACTGCCCGTTCCGCCCATGTCTATCCGCTTCGACCAAGCGGCTGGCACTCTGAGCCCCGCAGGTCCGGAACTTACTCGACGCATGTCCGACCTCGAAGGGCTGTTCCTCGATCAGAATGCGTGGCGGACCGCCGTCGCCGACGGCGACCCGATCGTTTATTCCGTCGTGTCGAGCCTGGTACCGGAAGCCGATCGCGAACTTCCGCAATCGATCACGACCATCCAGCCGGGCTCCACCGGTGGGGAATTCTGGATGACCAAGGGCCACCAGCATCCCAACCACCAGGGTGAAATCTATCTCGGAATTTCGGGACGCGGGGGGCTGCTCATGTTCGACGGGACGGATACCCGCTGGGTGGACATGACCCCTGGCACCATCGGTTATATCCCACCGGGCTGGGCGCACCGCAGCGTCAACGTCGGCGGTAAACCGTATTCGTTCCTCGCCGTCTACCCCGGCGGCGCCGGCCATGACTATGGCTGGGTGTTGGAATACGGCCTGGGCCAGCGAGTGTGGCGTCAGGATGACGGCGTGGCCTTCGGCGGCTACTTCGCGGAGGCCTCGTCATGATCATCTCCCACGACCTCGGCACCACCGGAAACAAGGCATCCCTGCACCGCGACGACGGACGACTCGTCGCCTCGGTGACCGCCAACTACGGCGCATTCTTCGCCGACGGCGGTATCGCGGAGCAAAACCCAGATGACTGGTGGAACGCGGTGGTGGAAGCCACCCGCGGGCTCCTGACCCGGTCCGGCGTCGACCCCTCCCAGGTGACCGGGCTCGTCGTTAGCGGCCAAATGATGGGTGCGGTGCTGTTGGATTCCGACTACCTGCCGGTGCGTCCCGCACTCATCTGGGCAGACACGCGCAGCACGAAACAGGCGCAACATTTGGAAAGCATCATCGGCCAGGACCGTGCATACTCCCTGCTCGGGCATCGGCTCAACCCCACCTACTCGCTGGAAAAAATCATGTGGGTGCGCGACAACGAACCCGACCAGTTTTCTCGCGTTCGCCACTTCTGCCTGGCCAAAGACTTCGTTGTGCACCGGCTCACTGGGCGCCTCGTCACCGATCGGTCCGACGCATCCGCCACGAACGCCTATGACCAGCAACGCGGCGAGTGGTCGTCCGAAATGCTCGCGGCTGCAGGCCTGGGCGCGCACCTCTTTCCTGAGATCCTCGATGCCACTGCCGTAGTGGGCACCTTGACTGACGATTCGGCGAGCGCGATCGGGCTGCCCCGAACGACCCGGGTTGTGCTCGGCGGCGGCGACGGCCCCATCGCCGCGGTCGGGGCAGGCATTGTCACCCCCGAAGACGGCGCCTACGTGTGCTTGGGCACCTCGTCGTGGATTTCCTTCACGAGCACGGCCCCCGTGCACGACCGGCTGCAGCGCACAATGACCTTCGATCACGTGATTCCCCATCACTACGTGCCCACCGCAACAATGCAGGCCGGCGGCGGCGCGATGGCCTGGGTGTCGGAACTGCTCGACCCGGCGCCCACGGGCGCGAGCCTGGCGGCCCTCGTCGCCGAAGCATCGACCGCATCAGCCGCATCAAGCGGTCTCTACTTTCTGCCATACCTGCTCGGTGAGCGTTCGCCGTACTGGAATCCGGATGCCGCGGGAGCGTTCATCGGAATCAACCGTCATCATGGGCGTGCCGAAATGACCCGGGCGGTGCTTGAGGGCGTGGCTTTCAACCTGCTCACCTGCGTGCAGGCCTTCCGGGAGGCCGGCGCGTCCATTGAACGCGTTGACGCGATCGGCGGCGGAGCGGCCAGCGACGTCTGGCTGCAGATCCTCGCGGATGTCTGGGGAATTCCCGTACGGCGCCGCACCATCGTCGAAGAGGCAAACAGCCTCGGTGCCGCGGTCACCGCGGCCGTCGGCCTCGGACTGGTCGATGATTTCAGTGCCGCGCGCGGTCTCTCCGAGGTATCGGCAGAATTCATCCCCGACCACGGCCGTCACAACGATTATCTCGACCGCCACGTCGTTTTCGTCGACGGCTATGAGCGCCTGGAACCGTGGTTCGCGACTCGGGCCGGCCGCTGATGGGTACCGTTCTAGTCACCAGTCGGTCCTTTTCCTCCGGCAGTATCGATGAGGTGGGCCGGCTCGCCGACGCCGGGCACACCGTCGTCACAGCTTCGCCGAGCCACGATATCGCCGAACTGCGCGCGCTCCTGCCCGACGCGGTCGGGTGGATCGCCGGGACGGGTGTGATCACCCGGCAACACCTCGACGCGGCGCCGCACCTGCGGGTGATTGCCCGCTACGGCGTCGGCGTGGAATCCGTGGATATTGCCGCGGCCGCCGAGCAGGGAATCGTCGTGACCAACACTCCCGGCGCCAACAGCGATGCGGTCGCCGATCACGCGGTCGGGCTGATGCTCGCCATTCTGCGCGGCACCACGGCGGGAGACCGTCGCGTTCGCGCCAACGACTGGTCCGTGCTGCGCGGGCGCGAACTCGGAGCCCTCTCCGTCGGAATCATTGGTTTCGGCCGGATCGGGCAGGGCGTCGCTCGGCGCCTCCGGGGCTTCGGCTCCCGCATTCTGGCGCACGACCCGTGGCTCGGCGATAACGCCGTCCATAAGGCAGGGGCCATCCCGCAGGGAATCCTCGCCATGGCGTCGGAATGCGATCTGGTCACCCTGCACAGTCCCGGCGGCGCCAGTATCATCACCAACGAGTGGCTCGCCCGCACCCGGCCCGGGATCGTCATCGTGAACACCGCCCGCGCGGAGCTCATCGATGAACCCGCTCTCGCCCAGGCATTGCGCGCGCAGTCCGTCGGCGGATTCGCCGCCGACACCCTCGCCGGCGATGCCCGCGGCCTGTCGTCCCCGCTGCTGGCAGCCGACCTGGCGGACCGGGTGATCGTGACCCCGCATTTCGGCGCGCAAACCGTGCAGGCAGTCGACAACATGGGTTCGATGGCCGTCGACAACCTGCTCGCCGTTCTTGCGGGTGACCCCCCGGCCAATCCCGTCTCAACGAAAGCGTGACCATGACGAATCCCCTGACCCGACTCCAGAACACTCGCGTGCTGGCTGTTGTGCGCGCCCCCTCCGCCGCCAGCGCACTGCGGGCAGCGGATGCCCTGGTGTCGGGCGGCATCACCGGGCTCGAGATCACCTATTCCACGCCCGACGCACCAGCCGTCATCCGCGAGCTGTCCGCACGCTACGGCGACGATATCTATCTAGGCGCCGGAACCGTGACGACGAGCGATGAAGCGATGCGTGCGGCAGCGGCAGGGGCGCAGTTTCTGGTCAGCCCCGGCACGCGGCGGGCACTTACCACTGCGATGAAGGCCACCGGGCTGCTCGTCATCACCGGCGCACTCACCCCGAGTGAACTGATGGCTGCGGTGGAATACGGCACCGACGTTGTCAAGATCTTTCCCGCCTCCCTGGGCGGGCCGGCTTTTCTCAAGTCGCTTCGCGGTCCGTTTCCCCATGTTCCGCTCATGCCCACCGGCGGTGTCACGCCGGACAATATCGGTGCCTGGTTCGATGCGGGTGCGATCGCTGTCGGCGTTGGTGGCGATCTGGTCTCCGCGGTCGATCTGGCGACCGAGAATTATGGCAACATCGAACGTCTGGCGGCCCGGTTCATCTCTGCCGGCGTGCACCCGCACACGACGGAGGTCGGGGCATGAACGGCTATATGGGCTTCGTCGGTGTGAGCACCGCGCAGTCGTCGATCATGTCAATCTTTCCGGTGTGGGCCCGGATCCTCGACCTGCCTACCCGAACCCTGATCGGCCATGACCTCCCCGTTGGGGCGACCGCGCAGCAGTATGTGCAGCTTGTCGAACAGATTCGCGACGACCCGAATCATCTGGGCGCCCTCGTCACCACCCACAAGATGGGCCTGTATTCGGCAACCCACGACCTGTTCGACGAACTCGACGAGTTCAGCATCCTCTGCGGAGAGCTGTCGAGCATCTCCAAACGTGGAAGGCGACTGATCGGCCACGCCAAAGACCCGTTGACCGCGGGGCTGGCGGCTCGCGAATTCCTGCCCGACGATCACTTCGCGCGCACCGCCGGCCAGGTCGTCTGCCTGGGCGCCGGCGGCGCCGGCGCCGCACTTACCTGGTATCTGGCCGAGCGAACAGACGTCCCAGAGTTGATCGTCGTGACTGACACCGCTCAGAGCCGACTCGATCACCTCAGGGGTGTGCATGAGCGCCGCGGAACACCCGCTGGCCTCATCCGCTACGTTCTGGTGGACGACGACCAGGTCACCCGCGACGTAGTCGCTTCCGCTCCGGCGCACAGCCTGATCGTCAATGCGAGCGGCCTGGGCAAGGACCGCCCAGGAAGCCCCCTGCCCTCCGAAACACCGTTTCCGTCAGCCGCCTACGTGTGGGAATTCAATTACCGCGGCACCCTGGAGTTTCTCGCGCAGGCACGTACGCAAGCGGATGCAGCGCAACTGACGATCGTTGACGGCTGGCGTTATTTCATCCACGGCTGGTCGCAGGTCATCGCCGAGGTCTTCGACATCGAACTCACCGAAGATCTGGTTACTGCGCTGTCCGAGGCGGCGTTGATCGCGCGATGAACCTGATTCGCAGTGTGCTCGGCGATGTAGACCCGTCCGGGCTCGGCCGGGTCAACTATCATGAGCACCTGTTTCAGGTCAGCCCTTTGCTCGTCGGTGATGAGTTGCGCGATGAATCGGCATCAACAACCGAAGCTCAGCTTCTGCGCACGAGCGGGTTCGACGCCATGATTGACGCGACCCCGATTGGGCTCGGCCGCGACCCGGAAGCGGTGGCTAGAATCAGTCAGTCCACCGGGCTGACCGTGATCGCCACCACCGGCGCGCACCGCGACGCGCACTATTCGCCCGATCACTGGCTGCGCCGGTTGGATGCCCGTCGTCGCGCCGACCTGTTCCTCACCGACCTGCGTGAGGGCATGCCCCGCCTCGACCATCACCAGGCACGGGCGCAGACGCCGGCCGGCGACCCCGTACGTGCCGGTGTGCTGAAGGCGGGCATCGACTACTGGTCGATCTCCGCCTTTGAACGCGAGACTCTCGTGGCCGTTGCCATCGCCCACGCAGCGACCGGCGCTCCGATCATGGTGCACCTTGAATACTGCACGGCGGCCCACGAAGTGCTTGACCTTCTCCTGACGCTCGGCGTTCAGCCGAGCGGGGTGGTGTTGGCTCACGCCGATCGCGATCCAAACCCGGCCTTGCACCTGGAACTCGTGGCGAGGGGGGCCTGGCTCGGCTACGACGGCATCGCCCGGCCGCGCACCCGAAGCGATGCCGAATTGCTCGACCTCACCGAAGCCGTCATCGTTGGCGGGGGCCTGCAACACATTCTCATCGGCGGCGATGTGGCGAGGCGCAGCCGATACATTGCCTATGGCGGAATGCCGGGACTGGCCTATCTCGGCACCCGCTATCTGCCGGCGCTGCGCGCCAGAATCGGTCAGGGGCCAGTAGACACGATCCTGCGTGAAAACGCGGCACGGTTTCTCACCTGGACGCCAGGTCAATCCGGCCGTCTTCTGTCCTCCCAACCAGACGAGCCGAGCGTCGGCCAGGATCAGTAAAGTGGAGACGCTCCACGAAAGGACCTCCATGGCCACGATTTACGACGTCGCCGCGCTTGCCGGAGTCTCCCCGGCGACCGTGTCCCGGGTCTTCAACGGCATCACGGTCTCGGCCGAACGCAGCGAGCGGGTTCGTGCGGCGGCCGAGCAGCTGTCCTTCACTCCCAACCGGACCGCCCGCACGCTGCGCAAGCAATCGTCCGAGGTCATCGCCCTGATCATTCCGGACATTGAAAACCCGTTTTTCACGGCGTTGGCGCGCGGCGTCGAAGACGTGGCCCAGGCATCCGGGTACTCGGTGGTGCTGTGCAATACCGACGAGGACGCCGAGAAGGAAGCACGCTATCTCGACGTCGTCGTGTCGGAGAATATGGCGGGCATCATCCTTGCCGCGGCGAGCGACCTCGTGGATTTGACCGACCTGACCCGGCGCGGACGACCTGTCGTCGCCGTTGACCGCAGCCTGCCCGATGTGGATACCGTGACCGTCGATAATGTCGCGGGCGGACGCGATGCCACTCGGGCTCTGGTCGAACAGGGCTTCCGACGGATTGCCTGCATCACCGGACCGCGCGGGCGCACCACCGCCGAGGGCCGCGCCGATGGATGGCGAGAGGTGCTGATGACCACTTCCACGGTGCACGCAGACTTAGATCGCTACCTGCGCCATGCCGATTTTCGGGTCGAGGGTGGTCACGCGGCAATGGTCGATCTGCTGAATCTTCCGGAACCCCCGGATGCCGTGTTTGTCGCCAACAACCTCATGGCGGTCGGCGCCCTCCGAGCGCTGATCGAGCACGACCTCACCCCCCCGCTCGTCGGCATGGCCAGTTTTGGCGATTTGCCGTTCGCGACGCTGTCGCCGCGTGGCGTCACCGTGATCCGGCTTCCGGCACGCCTGCTCGGTGAAGCAGCCGCCCAACTGCTGATCGAGCGCCTGCATGGCGACGACCGACCTCGTCAAGCGATCAGGCTCGGCAACTCGGCCTGAATCTGGCACCGCTCTGGGCCGCAGGGCGCGGCGCATCCTTGACCCTGAAATCGATTTCATTTAGGCTGAGTGCATGAGCACTGACGCGATTATCGGAGTAGATATCGGCACGTCAAGCAGCAAGGGCGTGCTCGTTGCCCTCGACGGAACCGTTCTGAGTTCAGCCAGCCGCACGCACGACCCCACACGACCCCGAGAGGGTTGGGTCGAGATGGACGCAGAGCTGTGGTGGAGCGAATTCGTAGCCATCTCCCGCGAACTGGCCGAAGCTGCCACGGCCGCTGACGTGGTGATTGTAGCGGTGGGAGTCAGCGGCATGGGCCCGTGCGTGCTGGTCACCGATGCGGCCGGCTTCCCCCTGCGCCCCGCCATCCTCTATGGCGTTGACACCAGGGCCACCCGGCAAATCGTGGATCTCACGCTCGCACTGGGCGGCGATGACGTGATCATGGCCCGCAGCGGCTCCGCGCTGTCCACCCAGGCGGTCGGGCCGAAATTGGCCTGGCTCGCCGACAACGAACCCGAGATCTTCGCCCGCGCCCGCCGCCTGTTCATGCCGAGTTCCTGGCTGGCCTGGCACCTGACCGGGGCGTACCTGCTTGACCACCACTCCGCCAGCCAGTGCACGCCGCTCTACGATGCCGGTTCGCACTCCTGGTACGAACCGTGGGCGGTGCCCATCATTGGCCCCATCGAACTTCCCGCGCTCTGCTGGCCCGGCGACGTGGCTGGCCAGGTCACCGCTGCCGCTGCCGTCGAAACGGGATTGCCAGCTGGCATTCCCGTGATCGCCGGCACGATCGATGCTTGGTCGGAGGCGGTAAGCGTCGGCGCGCAACGTGCCGGAGACCTCATGCTCATGTACGGGACCACAATGTTCCTGGTCAACACGGTACCCGAACCGGTCACGGCCGTCGGGCTGTGGGGAACAGTGGGCGCATTTCCCGGCACGCACAACCTCGCGGGCGGAATGGCCACTTCCGGTGCGATCACCGGCTGGCTGCGCGACCTGCTCGGCGCCGGTGATTTTCCAGAGCTCATCGCGCTGGCTGCGGCGTCTGGTCCCGGCGCGCGGGGGTTGCTCATGCTGCCCTACTTCGCCGGAGAACGCACACCGATTCAAGATCCGCAGGCACGCGGCGTCATCGCCGGCCTCACCGTCTCGCATTCCGCCGGCGATCTGTATCGCGCGGCCCTGGAAGCAACCGCGTTCGGCGTGCGGCACAACATAGAGGCCATGCGGGACGCCGGTGGGTCGATCGAGCGCATCGTGGCGGTCGGGGGCGGCGCCCAGGGAAACCTGTGGACACAGATCGTCAGCGACGTCACCGGACTACCGCAGGTGATCCCCAGTGTGCTGATCGGAGCCAGCTACGGCGCCGCATTCCTCGCGGCACTGGCCGTCACGACAGTCGACATCGACACGTGGAATCCGCCGGCCGAAGTGCGCAGACCGAATCCGACCCTGGCGGGTGAGTACAACGAGTTGTACTCACTGTACCGCCAGCTGTATCCGGCTACCCGCGATATTTCCCATGCTCTCGCCGCTCGGGCCGGCCGACTTGGTAACTCCGCGACTGCCGCAACCCAGACCAGTACGTCCCCTTCCAGCACCAGCGATCAGAAAGCGAATCCCGTATGACCAGCTACCTCCTGCCCACACCACTCGTTCGGGCGCCGGCGCCGGAACGAACAATTTTCACCGTCGCTAACGGAGATCTCCGCCAGGCCGCGAATCTCAAATGCTGGCCAACACAGGAACAGCTCGAAGCAGACTTCAGTTCAGCGGTGAATCGGATCGGTTGGTCGGTGCAGCGCGCTCACTCCGCCGATACGGCAAGCGGCCATGGATTCATAGACAGCCAACGCATGGGTATCGAGGTCTTCAAGACCATCCCGAGCGATGCCCCAGTCGTGGTGGTCGAGGCAGTCTGGCAGTACAGCCACCACGTACTCGCCGGTTTGCGGGCGCACCGTGGGCCAATTCTCGTCGTGGCCAACTGGGCCGGCGATTTCCCCGGCCTGGTCGGCCTGCTCAATCTCACAGCAAGCCTCACCAAGGCCGGTATCGCGTACTCCTCGCTGTGGAGTGCCGACTTCACCGACGAATGGGCCGTCGCGCAATTGCGCACCTGGCTCCAAACTGGCCGCATCGTTCCCGACGAAAGCCACGTGCGTGACCTTCCCGTGCTGGATGCAGCCCAGCCCGAAGTTGTTCTGGGGGTGGCGCTGGCGCACCAGTTGCAGCAGGAGCAAGCCATCATCGGGATCTTCGATGAGGGCTGCATGGGCATGTACAACGCGATCATTGACGACGAGCTGCTCAACCCGCTTGGAATCTACAAGGAACGCCTCTCGCAGAGCGCCCTGTTCGCCGAAATGGCTCGCGTGACCGACGCGGAGGCCGAGACGGTCAAGACTTGGCTGGACGACGCCGGATTTACGTTCCACTTCGGCCAGGACGACGCCGCCGAACTGACCCCCGACCAGGTGCACAGCCAGTTCAAAATGTACATCGCTGCGCTGCGCATCTCGGATGACTACGGACTTGATGCGGTCGGAATCCAATATCAGCAGGGACTCAAGGACCTCGTTCCCGCAAGCGACCTCGCCGAGGGTCTGCTCAATAACGTCGAACGTCCTCCCGTCTTCTCGCGGGATGGCAGCCGGGAGCTTTATGCCGGCCTCGCGCTGCCCCACTTCAACGAGGTGGATGAGGGCGTCGCCGTCGATGCTCTGATCACCAACCGGGTCTGGACCGCGATGGGTCTCGACCCAGCGAATACCCTGCACGATGTGCGCTGGGGTGAAGAATACAACGGTGAGTTCGTCTGGGTCTTCGAGATCTCCGGTTCCGTTCCGGCCTCCCACAACGGCGGCTATGACAAGAGCTACAGCATGCGTCAGCCCCCAATGTTCTTCCCCCTCGGCGGCGGAACACTCAGTGGAATTTCCAGGCCCGGTGAAATTGTCTGGTCACGGGTGTTCATCATGGACGGCGTGCTCCACGTTGACCTGGGTCGGGGGCACGTCGCGGATCTGCCAGCCGCGGAGACCCAGCGCCGCCTCGACGCGACCGATCCGCAGTGGCCGATCATGAACGCCGTCTTGCACGGCGTCACTCGCAACCAGCTGATGGGTCGGCACAAGGCTAACCACGCGCAGGTCGTCTATGCGCCGGATGCCGACACCGCCGACCGCGCGCTGGTCGCTAAGGCCGCCTTGTTCCAGGAGCTCGGAGTTCTCGTACACCTGTGCGGTGACGTGATCGCGTAGCAGCCCGCGCCACACAAGGAAGCCCCCACCCGATCGGGTGGGGGCTTCCTTGTGTCTATCGTGATGCGGCCGGGCCGTTACGGCCCGGCCACGGGGTCACTTGTAGAGAACTGCTGCTATTTCCGAGTCTTCCATGTTGGTCTTGTCGAACCAGAAGTAGCCGGTGTCAATGACCTTTTCCGGGGTCTTCCCGTTAATGGCGTCGAAGGCGGCCTGAACCGTTGCTTCGCCGATTCCGATGGGGTTCTGCGTGATCGCGCCAGCCATCAGGCCGTTCGTGATCGCATCGATTTGTGCCTGGCCGGAGTCGAATCCGATCACGGTCAGTTCGCCCGCGTCCAGTCCGAGCTCGCCGACGGCGTTGACGATGCCGATGGCAGAGCCCTCGTTGGTGCCGTAGAGACCCTTCAGGTCGGGATGCGCCGCGATCATGGCCTTGGCGATATCTGCCGACTTGAGGTGGTCGCCGTCGCCGTACTGGATGTCGACGATCGTGATGTCGGGGTATTCGGCTTCAATCTGTTCGACGAACCCGTCGCGACGTTCAACTCCGGTGGAGTTGATCTGGCTGTGGCCGACAATGGCTACTTCACCTTTTCCACCGATCAGCTCCGCCATGTGGTCGGCAGCAAGCGCACCGGCGCCGAGGCTATCGGTTTTAGCGATACTCAGTGGGTAGTCACTGTTACAGCCAGCGTCGAACTGCACGACGGGAATCGATGCTGTCTTCGCCGCGTCCATGAGAGAGACGCAGGCTTCCGGGTCAAGTGCTGCATAGCCGATCGCGTCCGGCTTCTTGTCGATGGCGGCCTGCAGCATCTGCAGCTGGCTGTCGACCTCGGTTTCGGAAGCCGGTCCGTCGAAGGTGACGGTCACACCGAGCTCCTCGGCCTTGCTTTCCGCTCCGCTCTTTACGGCCTGCCAGAACTGGTGCTGGAAGCCTTTGGAGACCAGGGCGATATACGGCTTGTCACTGTCGGCAGCAGCGTCACCGGCGTCTGAGCCGCCAGCCGAACAACCGGCCAGGGCGAGCGAGATCGCAGCCGCAGCGGCTAGAAAGACAACTTTCTTTTTCATCGATTAACTCCATTGTTTATTCGGCGGACAACTTCGTAGTTATCACGTAATGCTAGCGAAATTAGTGCTTAAAATACCGCTTGAGTACAGGCAGGTACAAGATCGTTACATTGGCGCAATCACGCGGATGCAACCGATTTCAAAAATCAGTCCCGCGAACGCGTCAGCGCTAGGACGCGTCCCGACGTTGCCGCAGGGCATCAGTAAATACGGCGATCAGAATTACGACGCCGATGACCACGTTCTGCCATTCGGTTTGGATCGACATGATCCGCAGCCCGTTGATCAGCACGCTCATGATGAGGGCACCGATCAGGGTACCGAGGATCGATCCTCGACCGCCCAACAGCGACGTTCCGCCGATGATGACGGCAGCGATGGCCTGCAGCTCATAGCCGGTGCCCAACTGCGGCTGGGCTGAGTCCAGTCGGGCGCCGATGACGACGCCGGCGACACCGGTGAACAGGCCGGCGACCGTGTAGATGACAATTTTCCACTTGCGGGTATCGACGCCCGACAACCGAGTCGCTTCTTCATTGCTGCCGATGGCAAAGGTGTAGCGCCCGAGCAAGGTCTTACTCAGCAGCACATACGCCAGCAGTGCGAGCACGAACAAGATCAACACTGCGTTCGGCAGGCCAGGGATGACGGACCCAAGCGCGATGTTCTTGAACCCGACGACGCCGCTGAAATAGATCGGGCGCACTCCGGAGATGACAAGCGCGAGTCCCTGCGCGATAAGCATCATCGCAAGGGTGGCGATGAACGGCGGAAGTCTCAAAATGGCGATATTGAAGCCGTTTACAAAACCCATCAGGCCACCGGTGAGGATTCCACCGATCACTCCGACGATGAGCGGGAGCTCGAGATTGACCAGGAAGATTCCGGTCATGACCGCCGCGAGCGTCATACCGGTGCCGATCGACAGGTCGATCCCGCCCGTGATGATCACGAAGGTCGTACCGAGGGCGAGGATTCCGATTACGGCCGTCGAGAGCAGGATGCCGGAGATGTTGCTCCAGGTGAAGAAGTTGCTGCTCGCGAACGAGAAGAAGACCAGCAAAACGACGAGCGTTGCAAACGCGAGCGATTGCTGGATCTGGGTGCGCAAAAAGCTTTTGGCCGAACGACGCGGTTCCGGGGCCCCTCCCCCAACGCGTGTCTGGTCAGTTACGGGGGTAGCGTTCATGGCCGTCACAACTCTCTCTCGTCACCCATGCGGGTGGCGTAATCCATTATTTTTGCCTGATCGGCATCTTCGTTGTCGAGAATTCCGGTGATTCGGCCATTCGCCATCACTACGATGCGGTGCGACAAACGCAGCACTTCCGGCAATTCGGAGGAGATCATGATGATCGACTTACCGGCGGCCACGAGATCGTTTAGGAGCTTGTAGATCTCCTCCTTGGCGCCGACATCGATGCCTCTGGTCGGCTCGTCGAAGATCAGAATGTCGCAGTCCCGCGCAAGCCATTTGGCAATGACGACCTTTTGCTGGTTACCCCCTGAGAGGTTCTTGGTCGTCGCCGAAATCGAAGGGGTCTTGATTCGCAGAGAAGCGACGTATTCGCGCGACTTCTGTTTGCCCTTCATGGTGTGCACGAAGCCGAGGGCATCGGTGTAGTCGCGCAGGGAGGCCAGCAAAACGTTGGTGTTCACGTCTTGCTCGAGCAGGAGACCGTAAGCTTTGCGGTCCTCCGAGAGATAGCCAATTCCGTGCGAAACCGCATCTGAGGGCTGCCTGATCTTGACCTGCTTGCCGTTGATGTGCACGCGCCCGCCCTCCGAGAGGTCGGCACCGATAATGGCCCTGGCCACCTCCGTGCGCCCCGCACCCATCATGCCGGCGAAGCCGAGAATCTCGCCACGCTTGAGTTCGAAGGAGATGTCTTTCAGCAGCTGGCGGGTATTTAGACCCTCCACCTTGAGCACCACCTCGTCGCTCGAATGCTCGCGCGCCTTCGGCCGCGCACCCTCTTCGATATGGCGACCGACCATCATCTCAATGATCGTCGGAATATCCAGTTGCTCTTTTTGCAAGGTTCCGATGTATTCACCATCCCGCAGCACAGTGACGCGATCGGTGATCCGACGTAATTCGTCCATGCGGTGCGAGATATAGATGATGCCGGTGCCCGAGCGCTTCAGTGCTTCGATCAGCGTGAACAGCGTTTCGGTCTCCACATCAGTCAGTGCCGATGTGGGCTCGTCCATAATGAGCACCTTGGCGTCGAAAGACAAAGCCTTGGCGATCTCCACCATCTGCTGCTTCGCGACTGTGAGCGTTTCCACGAGAGCCTTGGGGTCCAGGTTGATGCCGAGGCGCTTGAGCAACTCGTCCGCTTTGCGGTTGAGCGCCCGCTCGCGCAAAAACAATCCGTCCCGCGGCTCACGTCCAATAAAGATGTTCTGCGCAATTGTGAGGTGCGCCATCAGGTTCATCTCCTGATGAATGATGCTGACACCAAGCGCCTGGGCGGTCTTTGGGCTGTCAATGTTCACCTCCACCCCGTCGAGGAAGATGCTGCCCTCGTCCTTTGTGTAGATCCCGGACAAGATTTTCATCAGGCTGGACTTGCCGGCACCGTTCTCTCCGACAAGCGCGAGGACCTCCCCACGATCGAGTTCAAACTGAACGTCTTTGAGCGCCTGAACGCCCGGAAAGCTCTTGCTGATTCCGGTGACTCTCAACAACTGGTTTGACATACATCACCTACTTCATCGGAGGATGGACCTGGATTATGAGCAACTCGATCATGACAGATATTGCGTCAAAGATCAGACCAATTGCGAAACAATCGATTGACTCTGAGTTGTATCATAATGTATCTAAAACCAGCCAGGAACAATAGTGCGAGGGTGTTGGATTTTTCGCAAATCAGCATTCGATGAAGAAATTTTTCAGAGAGAAGTCCACATGCAAATCGGCGCCCACGCCCTCGTCTTTACAGGATCTTTTGACCAGGCAGGCTTAACTCTCGCGATCGAGAAGACCAAGCAGGCGGGTTTCGACCTGATCGAAATTCCGCTGATGGATCCGGCGACTTTCGACCGTGCGCTGGCGAGTCGGCTACTATCCGACTACGACCTCGTCGCCACGGCGTCGCTGGGACTCAGCCAATCAACGGACCTTACGAGCGCGAATCCCGCGTGTGTCGCGGCCGGTGAGCGGATGCTGGAGGAGTGCCTGGACATCGTGCATGCTTTCGGCGGCACGCGACTGTGCGGTGTGCTCTACAGCGCAATGCAGAAATACATGGAACCCGTTACTCCATCAGGTCGGGCGTCGAGTGCGGCCGCAATCAACCGGCTGGCGTCTCGGGCGGCCGGGCTCGGCATCCACTTGTCACTCGAAGTGGTGAACCGGTACGAAACGAACGTGATGAACACCGGGCGAGCGGCCCTGGGGTTTCTCGATGAGATCGATCACGACAACGTCTCCGTGCACCTCGACACCTACCACATGAATATCGAAGAGTCCGATTTGTTCTCCCCGGTACTGGATGTGGCGGATCGCCTCGGGTACGTGCACATCGGCGAAAGCCACCGGGGCTACCTGGGCTCCGGAACGGTTGATTTCGGATCGTTCTTCCGCGGTCTGGCCCGGATCGAGTACGACGGACCCGTCGTGTTTGAGTCGTTCTCCTCGTCCGTCGTAAATCGTGACCTGAGCCGCACCCTGGGTATTTGGCGCAACCTGTGGGAAGACTCCGATGACCTGGCGGCGCATGCCAACACGTTTATCCGCAATCAGCTGCGGGCGGTGCAGTCGATCGCCCTGCACTAGGTTGGAGGGCATTCGACCGCACGGCGCGAGCGGCGCTGTACGTGGCTATTCGATCCCGACCAGGCCCTTGCGCACAATGGCACAGCCGTAAGTGCGCGTTTCACCGGTGCGCACGATTACATAGGCGTCGACTGCGTCACGATAGAAATCGAAGCGGTCGACGAACCGAGCCGCGTCCGACACCACCTGGGCGGCCCGAAGCAGTTCGGTCTGCACCGGCAGCACCGAGCCATCGGCTGAGGTCATAAGGTCCACCGCAGGGGAATCATCGAGGGGCAGTACGCTGCGAATAGCCGCGAGCACCTCCGGCGACGTCGTGCCGGGAAGTTCAACCAGGCGGTTGGCGAGGCGGGCGGCCGGAAAATGGGCATCCACGATGAGCACCGTGTCCGAGTGCCCCATGGCATCGAGGTGGTTGAGCAGTTCTCCGGTGAGGAGGGGGTTGATTCCGTTCAGCATGGCCAGGTCCAATCGTTAAGGGGCAGATGGTAAATCCGTGCGGCCGTGCCGCCCAGAATGCTTGAGCGTTCGGGTTCGCTCAGTTCGGCTGCAAGTCCGTCGACGACCTGCCAGGCGGGCTGGTAGCCGCCGTTGAGCTCGCTGATGGGCCAATCGCCACCGTACATGAGGCGGTCCGGGCCGAAAAGATCGAGGGCGATCTCCCACACCCGGCGCAGCGCATCCACCGAATACGGGCCGCTCACGTTCCACAGTCCGGAGAATTTCGCCACGGTGTGGGGATGGCGGGCGACGCGGGCAAGCGCCAGGTGCCAGGCTTCGAAAGCGTCCGATTCCCGCGGCGGCTTGCCGAGGTGGTCGACGACGAGGGTCAGCCCGGGGAGGTCCCCCGCGAGGCGCTCGGCCTGGCCGAGGTGACGCGGCCAGGCATCGTGCAGGTCAAACGGAAGCCCGCGCGCCGCGACGTCAGCCAGGGAGTTCCGCACGGCCGGTAACTCCAGAAAATCCTCGCGCGGGTCATCGTTGAGCAGGGTGCGCACGCCACAGAAAGCCGAATGCTCGCTCCATCGGGCGAGCGCCTCGGCGCTCGCCCGATGGTCGTCCAGTGGCACCCAGCCGACGACGCCGCGCACCCAGCGGTAGCGCGTGGCAACATCGAGCAGGTAGGCCGTGTCAGCGTGCGAATCTTCGGCCTGCACCAGCACGGCGCCGTGCATGCCGGCAGTCTGCAGTTCGACCGCCGCCTGTTGCGGTGTCCAACTGGCGTTCAGAAGGCCGTGTTGCGAGCCGAGCCAGCCATAGGCAGACACGTCGAGGTCCCACACGTGCAGGTGTCCGTCGATGCGCGGGGCCGATCCGGTCATGCCGTGGTGAGTTCTTGCTCGATCAATCGCTGCCAGAGTTCGGCCGGGATCACTTCGTGCAGCCGGGACGCGTTCTGGCGGATCTGCTGCGGGCTGCTTCCGCCAACGACGACGGTTCGAACCAAGGGTTCCCGCAGAGAGTACTGCAGCGCCGCGGCGGCCAGCGAGACTCCGGCCTCCCGGCACAGCGCGGCAATGCGTTGCACGCGGTGCAGCAGCCCGTCGGGAGCCGCGCCGTAGTCATAGCGAGCATCGGATCCGGGAAAATCCGTGGCTAGAAGCCCGGAATTGAACACAGCGGCATTCACAATTCCGACTCCGTGTTCACGGCAAGCCGTCACCAGTTCGGGCACCGCCGACTGGTCGGCCAGGGTATAGCGGCCGGCGATCATCACGAGGTCGAGGTAACCGGTGTGAACGCACGCCAGCAGAGCGGCCGTGGTCATCGATCCCACTCCGATTCGATCGACCAGGCCGGCTTCGCGCAGGCCGACGAGGGCAGGAATAGCACGGTCGATGCCGTCCTGCAGATCATGACGTTCTGGATCGTGCAGGTAGACCACGTCGAAGCGGTCCAGCCCGGTGCGCCGCAACGACTCATCGAGGCTTGAGCGGATGCCGTCGGGTGAGAAATCCCATACCCGCTTCTGATCAGCCGGCACCGCAAAATCCTGGTCCAGATCGAGGTGTCCCGCGCCGAGCGGATTCGGTCGCAACAGACGTCCGACCTTGGTTGAGACGACGTATTCATTCCGCGGCTTGTCCGCCAGAAACTCGCCGAGGCGGCGTTCAGAGAGGCCGAGCCCATAGTGCGGAGCCGTGTCAAAGTAGCGAATTCCGCTGTTCCAGGCGGCGTCGAGCACGTCGCGCGCGTCGGCATCCGTCATCGCGCGATACAGGTTGCCGACGTTGGCAGCTCCGTAGCCGAGGCGCCCCGGGATGAATTCACTCATGTGCGGTAAAAGAATACTCGTCCCGGCTGGTGGCGAGCATCTCGGTACCAGCACCCGGTATGGTCGGAGCCCGGTACGCGCCGCGATCAAGCACGACGGGGGTCAGGAAGTGCTCGTGCAGGTGATCGACGAATTCGATCACCCGGCCTTCCCTGGTCGCGGAGACGGCGACGAAATCGAACATGGACAGGTGCTGCACGGCCTCGCAGAGACCGACCCCGCCGGCGTGGGGGCAGACGCGCACGCCAAACTGAGCCGCCAGCAGCAGGATGGTGATATTTTCGTTGACCCCGCCTACGCGGGTGGCGTCAATCTGCAGCACCTGAAGGGCGTCGGCCTGCAAAAACTGCTTGAACATGATGCGATTGGCCATATGTTCGCCCGTGGCAACGGGTATCGGCGCCACGCCGCGGGCAATCGCCGCATGCCCGAGAATATCGTCGGGGCTCGTGGGTTCTTCGATCCATGCCACATCGAATTCGGCCAGACGCGACATCCACTCGATGGCTTCGGCAATGCCCCAGCGCTGGTTCGCATCGACGCCGATCAGAATATCCGGACCGACCGTCGCTCGGGCCAGGCGCATCCGACGGATGTCATCGTTGATGTTTGCCCCCACCTTGAGCTTGATCATGCCGAAGCCCTCTTCGACGGCTTCGGTGGCCAAGCGCACCAGTTTGTCATCGCTGTAGCCCAGCCAGCCCGGTGTGGTCGTGTAGGCGGGATATCCCGAAGCGAGCAGCTCAGCTTCACGTTTTGCGCGGCCCGGTACCGCGGCCCGCAGGATCTGTAAGGCGTCTTCGGGACTGAGCGCATCCGTCAGATAGCGAAAATCGACGAGCTCGACCAGCTGCTCCGGTGTCATCCGGCTAAGAAGCTGCCACAGCGGCAGGCCGGCGCGTTTCGCCTTGAGATCCCACAGGGCGTTCACCACAGCCCCGATAGCCATGTGCATGACGCCTTTTTCCGGGCCCAGCCAACGCAGCTGCGAATCCCAGACAAATTCGCGCCAGGTAGCCCCCATGTGCTCGAGCAGATCTTCTGTACTGCGACCGACCACCTGCCCGGCTAAGGCTTTGATCGCCGCGACCTGCACGTCGTTGCCGCGACCAATGGTGAAGACGAACCCGTGGCCCTCAAGGCCGTCGTCGGCATCGGTCACAATACGCACATAGGCAGCCGAGTAGTCCGGATCGGGATTCATCGCATCCGAGCCGTCGAGCGACGCCGACGTGGGAAATCGAATATCACTGGTGTGCAGCGCGAGAATAATACTCACAGAATTTTCTCCTTGTTTGGCACCCTGAGCCTAAACATCGGATGTATAGAATGTCAATCGAGAACCTGATTCGGAAGTCACCGAACACTTATCGACGAGAGTTGGCGCATGAAGTTTGCACGACTGGGCCCTATCGGCCACGAAAAACCCGCAGTATTGGACGACGGCACCTATTTCGACCTGTCGACGATCGCTCCGGACATCGACGGAAAATTCCTCTCCACCGGCGGCCCGGCAGCGGCCCGCGCCGCCCTCTTGGCCGGAGATCTACCGAAACTGGAGCACGCCGAATCCCTGCGGATCGGCGCGCCCATTTCCCGGCCGAGCGCGGTCATCTGCATCGGTATGAACTATGCCGCTCACGCCGCAGAGTCCGGCGCTCTCCCACCCGAAATTCCGATCATGTTCCTCAAAACACCCAACACCGTGGTGGGTCCTAATGACACTGTCGAGATCCCCCCAACAAGCACTAAAACTGATTGGGAAGTGGAGCTCGGCGTGGTGATCGGCCGACGGGCCGCTTATCTGGCCAGCCCGGCCGAGAGCATCCGTCACATTGCAGGATTCGTCGCGGCCAACGACCTCTCCGAGCGTGATTTTCAAATGAACGTCTCAGGCGGACAGTGGTCGAAGGGCAAGTGCGCACCGGGTTTCAACCCGACCGGTCCCTGGCTGGTCACTCCCGATGAGGTGGAGTACCAGAACCTCGCCTTACGCAGCTGGGTGAACGGCGAACCGAGACAAAATTCGAGCACCGCTGACCAGATCTTCAGCGTGGACTTTGTGATCTGGCATCTCAGCCAGTACCTGACGCTGGAACCCGGCGACCTTGTGCTCACCGGCACGCCGGAGGGAGTGGCGCTCTCCGGACGTTTTCCCTACCTGGCCGCAGGCGACACGTGCGAAATCGAAATTGCCGGCCTCGGACGCCAGCGCCAGAGCTTCGTCCCGGCCTCCATTGAAAGGCACCAGAATGCATGAGTTCGAAAACCTCGTCGCTGTCGTCACGGGTGGTGCATCCGGAATTGGCGCGGCGATCGCCGACCGCCTGCACGCCGGCGGCGCCCGAATTGCCGTCCTCGATCTGAACCCGCACGACGCTGCCGTCACTCACTTCGCGGTGCAGACCGATATCGCTAATTCCGCATCAGTTGATGCCGCGATCGCTAAAGTGGCCGCGAAATTTGGACGCATTGATATCGTCATCAACAATGCCGGCATCGGTGCGCAGGGAACGATCGCAGACAATGACGACGCGGAGTGGGCGCGGGTACTCAGCATCAATGTGATCGGCATTGCCCGCGTCACTCGCGCAGCCTTACCCTGGCTGCTTCGGTCCCCGTCGGCAGCGATCGTCAATACTTCGTCGATAGCGGCCACCGCGGGACTTCCCGAGCGGGCCTTATACAGCGCATCCAAGGGGGCGGTTCTGGCGCTTACCCGTGCGATGGCCGCCGACCATCTCCGGAACGGCATTCGGGTGAACTGCGTGAGCCCCGGCACCGCAGACACTCCCTGGATCGGCCGGCTGCTCGCACAGTCCGCCGACCCCGAAGCGGAACGAGCCGCGCTCAACGCGCGGCAACCACACGGCCGTCTCGTCGATGCTCAGGAAGTCGCGGACGCCGTGGCGTATCTGGCTAGCCCGCGTTCCGGTTCCACCGTGGGCATCTCGCTAGCAGTCGACGGCGGAATGCAGCAGTTGCGGTTGCGCGCCCAATAGCGGTCGCGGCGAACCAGCGCCGGGTCGCCGGCTAGGCGCTCACCGGCCTTTGCCTGAGTATCCGCTGAAATAAGGCTGTTCGCTCGCTTACAGGGAGCAAGCCGGTCAGACTCGAACGCATGACACTTACCCAGCTCCAAAAGGCCGAACTCCTGCTCTCGCTGCACGTTCCGGGCGAGCCTCTCATCGTGACCAACGTGTGGGATGCCATTACCGCCAAGATCGTGGCCGACGCGCCCGGCGTCAAAGCCCTCGCGACGGCGAGCCACTCCATCTCGAACGTACGCGGCCTGCAAGACGGCGAGGGACTCTCGCTCGACGAGGCCATCATCGCCGCCACGATCATCGCCGGCGCCGTCGACCTTCCGGTCTCGGCCGACTTCGAGAAGGGCTACGCAACCGATGCCGTTGGCGTGACTCGCAACGTGCGTCGCCTGATCGAGGAATCCGGCATCGTCGGCATCAACATCGAGGACTCCGTCGGCGCGACAAAGGCCCCGCAGTTCGACATCGAGACCGCCACCGCCCGCGTGGCGGCCGCCCGGGCCGGAGCCGACCAGAGCGGCATTCCACTGGTGATCAACGCGCGCGTCGACACCCTCGCCGGCGGCGGAAACTGGGATGAAGCCGTCGCCCGCGCCAACGCCTACCTCGGAGCCGGAGCCGACGTCATCTTCTTTCTCGGCCTCACGGACGAAGACAAGGTGTCACGCGCAATCGAGCAGGTCAACGGTAAAATCTCCGTGATCGGCGCGCCCGGACTCGTTCCGCTCCGGCGCCTCGCCGAGCTCGGCATCAGCCGAGTCAGCTTCGGCCCTGGCACCCTCGCCCTGACCCTCGCGGCATTGCAGGCCGCAGCCACGAACCTCACCGCACTTGGCGACTACCCCGACGACCTCGGGTTCAAGTTCGCCCTGTAGCCGCCCACGCATCGAGGCCATCAGCATCCGTTTCTCAGCGGATGCGGGTGGCCTCGTTGTGCGCAATGAGTTGCCAGGTCGCGCCCTCGTCGCCGGAGACCCAACCTTCCCATTTATAGCTGTTGGGGGTGATGGCGGTGAAGTTCCACCGGATTGGACGGCCGTCGGTGCGTGTGCCTTCCTGCCGCACGCCGTGCCGGTACGGCGTGGCAACGAGCTGGCAGTATTCACCCAGCGCCGGGGCGAAGTAGCTCACGCGCCAGGCCCCAGCGAACGGGTCGTAGACGCGCACCGTCGTGGCGACGGTTTCAAATCCAGACGGATGCGTCGTGCTCGCGACGATCTCGACGTCTTGAACGGCCCGGCCGTCAAGGATGAATTCGACCATCCAGATGAAGTCGCGCTCGATCCATTCGCCCGTTGTCTCATCGAGCCGGGAGCCTTTGGCGGCCCAGGATCCGACCATCTGGCCGAAGCGGTGCATGCGTCCGGGGTATTCCAGCGTTGGGCCGTGCGCGATGAGCGCTTCGTCGAATCGGGTCGGCAGGGGGGTCATACCTGAATTTTACCCGACGTGAGGTCGCGTTCGACGTACTGCGTTTGCCCGGCCCGCAGGCGTCCGCTCAGGTCTCTCAGCGATCGATGCTGGTGCGGTGAAAGTTTTGGAACGAGCGCGAAGCAGTCGGGCCACGCTGGCCTTGGTACCGGGAGCCGTATTCACTGGAGCCGTAGGGTTTCTCAGCCGGAGAGCTGAGTTGGAAGAAACACAGCTGGCCGATCTTCATTCCGGGCCACAGTTTGATCGGCAGTGTCGCGACATTGCTGAGCTCGAGGGTGACGTGGCCAGAGAAGCCGGGGTCGATGAAGCCGGCCGTGGAATGGGTCAGCAGTCCGAGACGACCAAGGGAGCTCTTACCCTCGAGCCGAGCCGCCACGTCGTCCGGCAGGGTGACCTGCTCGTACGTGGCGCCGAGCACAAACTCGCCCGGGTGCAGGATAAACGGCTCGTCAGGCTTGGTCTCAATCAAGTGGGTCAGCTCTGGCTGGTCCTCGGCCGGATCGATGTAGGCGTACTTGTGGTTGTCGAACAGCCGAAATAGGCGGTCGAGGCGCACATCTATGCTCGATGGCTGGATCATCGCGGGGTCCAGCGGCTCCAAACCGATTCGTCCAGCGTTCAGTTCAGCCTTGATATCGCGATCGGAGAGCAGCACGGTGCCAGCCTAGCGCCGCGGGGTTGATATGCTGGCACCGTTCCGATTGTTGTTCACTCACGGTCGGGCACGCGGATGTAGTTCAATGGTAGAACTTCAGCTTCCCAAGCTGATAGCGCGGGTTCGATTCCCGTCATCCGCTCCACAGTGTTCTCAGGCATCGGTGAGTGTCCTCCCATTCCATACAGCACGAGCTTCTTTTTTGCGCTTACCGTCAGGACAGGGGTTGCAACCGACAGCTGGAATGGGTATTACCGGGACATGAAAATCAAATGATGGAATGCTCTGGTTTTCGGCTAGAAGCTCATACCCATCTTCGCGATCTGCGGAGTAGCTCGGGCGTATCGCAGCCGCGGGCGCAAGCGGGGAAAAACGAATGTGAACTAATCATTCCTGACCGATGGAACAGATCGCCAGCGTCAACAATCGGGCGGCGCTGGCGTCCAAGGGATAAGTGACCGCTGTTAATATGAATTGCCGCACGGGCGACGACCACGAAAGCTCGCGCTGATCGTTTCTTTGTTTATCTCAGCCTCAAAATGGTCTCGCCATGAATGACCGGACCCTAATTACCGGGGACGTTAAATCCACAATGAAGACCTGATCTCGTTTAGGTCAAGCAGTCTCGATTATCTCAAGAGCTGACACCACCGGTTCCGGTGTAAAGGTGCATTCTTGAAAGGCTCTTATATCACCGAATCCACAAATTGCCATTCGAAGAGAACTGGTTGTCGTAACCACCAATCTTCCAGCGTCCATCTTCTTTCATAACTGTGAAGTTGAGACTATACGTAGTCCGCCAGACGTTCGTTCCCGTGTTATCGAGCAGGTCAGTTTCAAGTTTGGCTTCTAGGTCTTCAGCAGACCAATCCGGAAACTCCACTTTAGCAGCCGCAATTGCCGCTGCATCAGTGACCCGGTAATCTGCGCTGCCCGTCATGGTGAAACCGAAAAATTTGCCCCATGTCGGGTCATCCGTTGCCGTAATGCTTGTGACATCGATGGTTGCATCCTGCATGCGAGCCCCACCGTCACGAATAAACTCAGGATTCCTATCTAAATCGTTGTTGTTGATTAAGCCTGGGCGATCGACTCCGTCGTTATTGTCCAATATGGAAACTTGTGATTCGAGAATATACTTCTCTCTATTCTTCTCCTTCCACGCCTCCCACCCCACAGTGCGGTGAGTATCGATAGTTGAGCTGTCGTAAACCTCTTCTATGGAAAACGTGACAATAAACTTTTGGGCGCTCAGTGTGTCAGCATCGGTGTAACCGGTCTCTGCTACGGTCGGGTCGATGATTGCCGTATTTAAGGACATCGCCTCAGCCTCTGGTGAGATAGTCATATGAGTGTAAGTTCCGAGATCGTCAGTTACCGTGGCGAGAGATACAACATCCCCAAAAGCAAATGCGGTAACGGGCTCCTGCACAGCATCGGTTGGTGTGACAAGAGGTTCAGCGTCGGTCTCCTCGCCGTTCGCGGCACAGCCCCCGAAACTGAGACTCATTGTTCCCGCTATGACGACGGCGAGCACGGGTTTACGAAGAATTGATCCAAGCGTTTTGATGAGGTTCCTTCTCGCGTCGTCATAGTTGCTGGTGATGCCACCAGCGCCTTCTTCTGTCTCTGTTTTTTTGTTTAACTTATGCATTGGTAAGTCTGTCACCATTGCCGAACGTCGCTGGACAACTTTGCTTAGTGATATCGGGCACTAGCGATACAACGTTGTCGAGTTAACGACGAGGTTAGTCAGCACCAACGTCGTGCCGGTGGTGCACAATGTCGTGTAGAAAGTACGCCCCCAGCGTCTCCACGGTGAACGATGGACCGTCGCTGCGGCGCGCGGTGCGCCAGCGGGCGTCCGGCGGCACCGACGCAAAGGCATCCGACACGGATGCCGCAGCCGCGGCGAGCTCCCGGGCCACGTTCGCCGGCACTTGCAGGTCGTACCGCTCCTCTATCGCGGTGGCGTCCTGATCCCAGTTGGCGAGTAGGGGGTCGTCCTGGTCGTGAATAACGCGCAAGCGCTGTTCGAACAGCTGGCAGACGTCACGCACATGGGCCGCGTACTCGAGCGGGGACCAGGTGTGATCGTCGGGCCGCACCGCGACATTCGCTCGCGCCAGCACGGTAGGCCACACGGCGGCGTTCTCGCGAATCAGGCCCGGTAGGTCCTCGAAGTCCACCTCGCTCGCTCGAAATCCACAGGCGGAGCAGGGGCGGTCAAGCACCCAGGTCCAGTCAGACGTGTCAGGAACAATAGGCATGTCGTTATGCTATCGGCCGCTTGGGCACGGCAAACTGTCACGGTGCGCCCGATAGCGTGAATACGGACAAGGAGACAGATGACGATAGTAATCGCCGGATGCGGTGACCTCGGCACCGAGGTCGGCTTACGATTGGCCGAATTAGGGCACGCGGTGGTCGGGGTGCGTCGCAACGCGAGTGTGCTCCCCGCAGAAATCAGCGGTCAGTCGATCGACTTGAGCCTTGAGAAGCCCGCCATTCCGTCCGACACCGAGTACGTCGTCATCGCGATCTCCGCTGGAAGCCCAACGATCGAGGCCTACCGAGCCGCGTACCTCGACGGCCTGCGCAACCTGCTCGATGCGCTCGATGATGCCCGTGCCACGCCCCGCCGCGTGCTGCTGGTCTCATCAACGGCCGTCTACGACATCAACGACGGCAGCCGGGTCGACGAGCAGACCCCCGCGAACCCCAGGCCGGGCACCGACTCCATCGTGTTCGACGCCGAGCGGATGCTGCACTCCCGCATACCCAACGCCACCGTTCTGCGCCTGGCCGGCATCTACGGCCCCGGTCGGGAACGACTGATCAAACAGGTACGGGATGGCACCGTGCTCTCCGCGACGTCGCGCCACACCAACCGCATCCACCGGGACGACGCAGCAGCCGCGATCGTGCACCTCCTGCTGCGCCCGGAGCAGCCGGCACCCCTGTATCTTGGCGTCGACAATGCCTCGGTCCCAGGCAACGAGGTGCTGGTCTTTCTGGCCGCTGAGCTCGGCCTTCCCGAACTAGCTCTGGAGACGAAAAATCCGCCAGCTTCCACCCGGGAAGGTCAGCGCGGCGGGGACAAGATCCTCAGCAACCGCTTGCTGCGAGATACTGACTTCACCTTCACGTACCCCACCTATCGAGAGGGTTACCGCGCACTTCTGGCCGGAGCCGGAAAACGCCACCCGTAGGCAGCTACCGGGCAGGGCCGGCCTGGATCAGATCCGCATCCGACTCCACCACGAGAGCCATCGCTGTTAGCAGCGTTCCCAGACGCACCTGATCATCCGGACTGACGTCACGCGCGGCACGAGCGATCAATGCCCGGAAGTCGCTGTAGACCTTCTGGGTGATCTTTTCTGCGGCGGGCGTGAGTACCAAAAGCAAACTGCGTCGATCACTCGGGTGAGCCACCCGAGTGACCAGTTCCAATGCCACCAGGCGATTTGAAAGGGCGGTCACGGCGCCCGTCGTCATTTGCAATGATTCCGCGAGCAACTTCGGCGTGATGCTGCCAGCTTCAGCGATGCGGGCCAGGGCTCGCAGCTCGCTGCACGTCAGGCTGGTTTCCGAAGCGACCCGGTTGCGGTTGCGATCCATTCCTCGAAAAAAGGCGACGGCGGATGCTGAAAGGCCATCCCCGGTGGGTCTCGAAATATTGAGTTTCATACGTTCTCCGACCTCTGGTCTAATTGTCATGCCCGCGCTGCAGGCCCTCAAATCGGCTCGTCCCAGCCGCTCTGGCCTCCTATTCTAACGGGTAGCTCAATTCCAGAGTTTCTTGCCAAGTGAGTAGTTTGCTCTTTGTATTATTTCCCGTATATTGATAGGCGCGCTCGCGGATCGATGTGCTCCTGGGGTCAGCCAGGTTCCAGCAACCGGCCGCTTTTGAGCCGCCGACAGGTCCCCTTGAGAGCGGCCATCACCCTGCACTAACGAAACGGACCATGCAATGCAGAGCTACCGCCTGACGATCAACGACGACTGGTTCTACTTATCCGGCGATTACAACGTTTCGGCTCTCAAAGCAGCGATGACGGCAGCAGTTCACAGCGGCGGCGGCTTCGTCGATATTTTTAGCTCCCGGCGTTTGCAGACCTCCCTTCTGATCACGGCACAGTCGATCGTGAAGCTGGAAGCCATCTGTGCCGAGGATCTTCCTGACCCCGTCGAGTCAACTCCCACCCTTGGCCACTCGTACATCGATGATGATTACTGGCTGGATTGAATTCAATTTCACGGATTTTCCTCGCTCGAACGCTGGGTTATCAGTTCCGTGAGTCCGTTTGGATCGATACCTACGCACCATTGACGATGAGCACGCACACGGGTAAATTCACGCGGACGGGGATGTGCCCGTCTCGCACCGCCGACCAACTGACAGCCTGACCCGCTGAACGGCAGTTCTCATGAGTTTTCTCGGATTCCTCTTACTCGGTCTCATCGCCGGCGCCATCGCGAAGGCAATCCTTCCCGGTCGGCAGGGCGGAGGCTGGTTCATCACCCTGCTGCTCGGAGTGATCGGTGCCTTCCTCGGTGGGTGGCTGGGCGGGCTCCTGTTCAACGTCAGGCTGGGCGAGTTCTTCTCCCTGACGACGTGGGTCCTCGCGATCGTCGGTTCTCTTATCGTGCTGCTGATCTACGGGGGCAATCACGAATCGCCGCCACGACAAGTCGTAATACGACCACCAGACCGTTTCAACCGTTTCCTCAGCGTGGCACTCAATTGGGTGCCACGCTTTTGGTGTTGCCGATCAGTTGAGGCGCCGACACCCAAAAGGGGAGATTAGGGGCACAATTGGTACCAATCCGAAGTTGATGGAGCTCCGAATTCATAGCAAGCACGGGTTAGCCGTGAAACAAACAGGAGGCACCTGAAATGCGCACATCACCTAATCGTCTGATCGCTACCGTCTTCGGCGCGGTCTACGTTCTCGTTGGATTGCTGGGCTTCGCCGTCACCGGCAGCGTCGGATTCATTGCCACACAGGGCGAATTGCTTCTCGGAATCTTCGAGGTCAATCCGTTGCACAACATTGCGCACCTTCTGATCGGCGCCGCCCTGCTCATCGCCGGACTCTCTAACGTCTCGGCCGCTAAGGCAACCAACAGCACCGTCGGCGCCGTGTATTTGCTCCTGGGCATCGTTGGATTCTTCATCGCGAGCACCTCGCTGAACATTCTGGCGCTCAACACCGCTGACCACTTCCTGCACCTCGGCAGCGCGATCGTGCTCCTCGGGGTTGGCCTCACCGCCGACAAGACGGTTCGTAACCACGCCACGGTGTAACGACCGGCCCTCAGCACCACTCCATCCCTTCGCAGCAGAAGATTCACCAAGGAGCATCATGTCCCCGGTCATTCGCACCTGGATGGGCTTCGCCGCTCTCGGCGCCGCTCTGATCCACCTGGCCGTGGGCGTAACCGCCCCGTTTCCACTGTCGGTTCTTCTGGTCGGGTTCGGCGTCGCCGAACTCGGCTGGGGAATCGCCACCCTTGCCCTGGGCCGCATAACTGTTCCCCGCATCATCGTGGGGGCAGCCCTCATCCCGGTTTTCATCTGGGGAGTAACCGCCGCCCTCGGAAGTGGTCTCGGCGTCACGAGCGCCCAAACCGGGCTGCCGCTGTATCCGATGGCCGTAGCGTCCCTGTTCAACATATTTCTCGCCGCGACCGTGGCCATCGGACTGCGGCACGCATCAAACACAGTCCCGCCACCCGTCGGAACCGCCACTCACGGCGCTGCCACGCCCAGCGGGTGGCGGTTTCTCACTGGTCTCGTCGTGGGAGGCTTCCTGCTCTCGGCGCTCACCACCCCGGCCCTCGCTGCCACCGAAGTCGGCTCCCACGCCGTACCCCACGGGTCGCACGGAGTGACCGAGGGTGTTACGCCGGAATCGGGCGGCCACGGGTCGCACTGACGCCTTAAGCAGAGCGTGGAAGGGGCCCGCCGGCACCGATGTCAGGCGAGTGGCCGTTTCAGGGCTGGCTCTGCCCCGGCCCTGCAGCATTGAGGCCCGACGCATCCAAGCCCGCCAGGTCAGCCACCGGCGGCACAACCTCGATGTTCATAAACCGCTTGACGTTTTCATCAACGATGATATCGCTCGGTCTCAGTGGACGGGTGAGGTACAGCCCGTCCAGACTGGTCAGCCGGCTCAGCGCCACGTAGGTCTGGCCGGGGCTGAACACCCGCGCACCGAGATCGACAATAGCCCGCGCGTAAGTGGCACCCTGCGATTTGTGAATGGTGACGGCCCAGGCCAACCGCAGCGGAAACTGCGTGAATTCCGCCACGACATCCCGACTCAGTTTCTTGGTCGCGGCGTTGTAGGTGTACTTGTACTTTTCCCACACGGTCGGCTCGACCTCGTGCACGTCGCCGTCGATGTCCACGAACACGGTAGAGGTGACCTTGGTCACCGTTCCGATGCTGCCGTTCACCCAGCGTGGGCCACCGTCCAGCGGCGAGTCATTGCGCAGGAACATCACCTGCGCGCCCACCTTGAGTTCGAGCACCTCGTCGGCCGGAAACTGCCTGCCGCCGAAATCCCCGGTGATGTCGGCTTTCGCGGTGAGCGACTTACCTGACAGCTTTTTTAAGGCGGATGCGTTGATGCGGTTCACAGCGTCATTGCGGGTCGCGAGGGTGATCACACCCTCGCTCGGCGGCGTTCGCGCCCCCGCGCCGTTGAGGGCTCCGCCGATCTCAGGAGTGACCTGTCCGTGGCGAACGGCATTGAGCATGAGCTTAAAATCGTTGTCACGCTGCCGGTGTATTTCGGTGAGCTCGAAGATGCGCAGCTCTGCATCACGCCACACCTTGGCGTCGAAGAACCACATCGAGCGGTAGTGGTCGGCGAAATAAGCGCGCTCGTCCGGGCCGCCCGGTACAGGGGCCAGCTGGTACGGGTCGCCGAACAGCACGATCTGCACTCCGCCGAATACCTCAAACGGGCGTTGCCTGGCCTGCCGCAGGCTGCGGTCGATCGCGTCCATGAGGTCGGCATTGACCATAGAGACCTCGTCGATGACTAGGGTGTCGATGGTGTTGAGAAGCTTGCGTACCTGGTCGTTCTGGTCAATCGGGCTGTCGGCAATCACACCGATCGGCAGGCGAAAGAGCGAGTGAATGGTTTGGCCGCCAACGTTCAATGCGGCGACGCCGGTGGGCGCGGCGATCACGATCTGCTTGCTTGTATTCCACGACAGGTGGTTCAGCAGGGTGGACTTACCGGTTCCGGCCCGACCGGTGACGAACACGTTCTGTTTGGTGCCTTCGATCGCCGCGAAGACCAGCGCCTGTTCACGACTGAGCGGAATCTCGGACACGGCACACTTTCTCTGACAGTCGAGCGCTGCACGGGTAATCGGCACAGGCAATATTCCACTGTAGCCTCCAGCAGCGCGCACGGGCACGAGCCGGGGCTTGTCAGCACGGCCGAGCGACCTGCCCATACAATATTGAAGTGACCATTCCGGCCGAACAGCATCGGGCGAGCGGGCGCCGCGGCAGTTTGCTCCGGGCCGTTCTCGCCATTGTGGTGGTCGTCGGGCTGCTCGCGGTCGGCCTCGCGGGTACCATCAGTGCCCTCAATCGCACGGTCTACAGCGCCGGCGGTTTTGTCGAACAATACCTTGACGCTTTGGTCCGCGGCGACACGCTCGGCGCCCTCGCGTTCGACGGAGTGATGCCCAGCCAAACTGACCTGGCCGACTGGGGGCTCACCAACGAGGTCGCGAGAGGTCTGCCAGAGACGCTGCTGCGGGCATCTGTTCTGAGCGGTCTCGACAATATCGAACTCGCGAGCGCAACTGCTACGCCCGCCACCGACGACGGAACGCTCCAGACCGTGGTGTTCGATTTCGATCTGAACGGCACCGCGTCGAGCATGGCGTTCGCTGTGGAGCGGGCGGGCTCGTTCGCTGGCGTTTTTAACGCCTGGACGTTCAGCACCAGCCCCCTTGCCGTGCTGCAGGTCTCGGTGCTGCACGAACGATCGTTCACGGTCAACGGCCTCACCCTGGACACGCGAGCCCACAGTGCAGCGGATGCCCCCGCCACGTTCTCCACGTCCGCCGCGTATCTCGCGTTCGCCCCGAACCGCTACACGTTCGAACACGAGTCGGCCATGCTCACCGCTCAAAAGAACACCGTGCGTGTGACGGAAGGCGGTCCCACCGCAGTGGAGGTCACCGCCCTACCGAACGAAGCCATGGTGAGCCAGGTACAGTCCGAGCTGAATAAGTTCCTCGACCAGTGCGCCACGCAGACGGTGCTGCAACCGACCAGCTGCCCGTGGGGCATCCAAATCGACGACCGCATCGAGAGCACTCCGGCCTGGTCGATCACCGCGTACCCCATTGTCGCCCTCAGCGCCGGCGAGCTGTCATTTGAGATGGCCGCTACCCCCGGGCAGGCTCATATCGTGGTGAAGGTGCAGTCACTGTTTGACGGCGACATCAGCACCCGCGACGAAGACGTACCGTTCACGATGGGGCTCAGCGCTGTCGTGCAGCCGAGCGGTGCCCTCGCTATCCAACTTCACTAGGCACGGCTAGCTGGGGTTCCGGGCGTCGCGCTCGGCGATGCGGGCCAGATTCGCGTTGTACTTGATGAGCTCGGCGTCCTCGGTGCGGTCCGCCGTGCGATCCAGCCGTTTCGTGACTTTGGTGTCGTCACGGCTCCACATAATCGCGACGACGACGGCCAGCACGAAGGTCGGCAGCTCGCCGATTCCCCAGGCGACACCGCCACCCATCTGCTGGTCAGCGATTGGTGACACTCCCCAAGTCCGGCCCATCGCTCCGTACCAGTCGGCCAGAAGCAGCCCAGTTCCGCTCATCAGGGCGAGGCCGAAAAACGCGTGGAAGGCCATCGTTACCAGCAGCAACAGCAGTCGGAAGGCGTACGGCAGGCGGTACGGCACCGGGTCGATGCCGATCAGGGACTGCACGAACAGGTAGCCGGTAATGAGAAAGTGCACGATCATCCACAGGTGGCCGATGTGGTCGGTGGTGGCCCAGCTGAAGATGGAGGTGTAGTAGAACACCCACAGTGAGACACCGAACAGCACGGCCGCGACAATCGGGTTGGCGACGATGCTGGCAAAGCGCGAATGCACCGCGGTGAGGATCCACTCGCGCGCGCCCCGACTGCCGTCCTGTCGTTTGGCGATCGCTCGCGCGGCGAGGGTTACCGGGGCGCCAGGCACGAGCATCAAGGGTACGAGCATGGTCAGCACCATATGCACGAGCATGTGGGTGGAGAACAGGTACTTCTCGTACACATTCACTCCACCGTTGGTGATGTAGATCAGGGTGAGCATGCCCAGAACCCAGAGCACGCTGCGGTAGATCGGCCAGGTGTCGCCGCGACGGTGCAACCGCCAGACGCCGGCGAGATAGAAGAAGATGCCGAAGGCACAGAACAGAATCCAGGCGAGGTCGAAGTTCCACTCGGTGAAATAGCGCGAGAAGGTGAGTTCGGGCGGCAAAAGTTCACCGGTCAGAATCTGCGCCGGCGTTGATTGGGGAATCTCGGTTGTTACCACCTGCACGACGGGCGTCGCCGTGCGGGCGAGCGCGGCGGCCACACCGGACGCGAGGCCCATGAAACCGAGCTCAGTCACGACGAGCCACCAGAACCAGCGGCCGTTCGCTGGCCCGCTCCGCTGCATCCGCCTGATGAAAAACCGGCGTTGCAGAATGCCGAACCCGCCGAGTGCGACGAGAGCGGCGACCTTCACGAGCACGAGCAGGCCGTAGGGGCTGAGAAGGTTGTCCCAGCTGCCGATGCGCAGTTCAGCGCTGACATAGCCGGACGCGGCAACCACGATGAATGAGACCAGCGCGAGCGAGGAATACCGACCGATCACCTGGCGGATGCGTTCGCCGTCCAACTGGGTACGCAGCACCACAATGGTGAGCAGGCCACCCAGCCAGATCGCCACGAAGACGAGGTGCAGCCCGAGCGCCGTGATCGCGGCGTTGTGTCCCGACGCACCCGCCGAGTGCCCCTGCTGCGCCATGGGCAGCAGGGCGGTCAGAGCCAGCAGGGTCACAAAAACCAGCGCGGTGTGATTGCGTACGGCGAAGCATAATACGGTGACGCCGGCCGCGATCAAGGTCGTCGCGAGCCAGGCCTGCCCCAGTTCGATCTGGCTGAAGAATTGGCCGACCGTGGCGCTGAACTGATCGCTGATGCCGAGTGGCACATTGGTGACCTGCAGAAAGGTCAAAAAGCCCGTGAGAGCGGATGCGACGGCAAACAGCGCCGCGCACGCTGCGGCGAAGTCTAGGGCGGTGCCGAACTCGCGTTCCTTGGGACTGAGCGCGAACAGGGTGAGCACGAGGGCACCAATCGTGCCGGCGGCCGCGAGGTTGACCACGAGCTTGGCGATGGGCAGTCCCCAGCGCACCACCGGTCCCGGGTCGGCGAGGAGCTGGGCAGAAGCGCCACCGCCAAAGGCCAGGGCGACAAGGGTGGACAACACAGCGACCAGCAGCAGGGCTGCCGGTCCGAGAACGCGGACTATACGGGGCACCCACCCAGCTTATTCGCCCGGCCCTGAGCATCCGTCTTGCCTCTTCGCGCACGCGCAGCGGCGGCGGGCACGAGGTCGTGTATTTCGACAAGTTAGAAGACACCAAAAGGGGCGCCGACCGTGGTCGACGCCCCTTTTTTGAGCAAAAGCTACTTGGCGGCAGCCTTGAGCTTGCTTCCGGCGGTCAGCTTGACGCGGTGGCCGGCAGCGATGGCGATTTCTTCGCCGGTCTGCGGGTTGCGGCCGGTGCGAGCAGCGGTTGCGGTGCGCTCGACGCCCAGCCATCCCGGGATGGTGACCTTGCCATCGGCGGCAACGGTCTCAGCAAGGGTTGCAAAGAATGCGTTCAGAACGCCGTCAACGGCGGCCTGGCTCTGTCCGGAGTCAGCGGCAACCTTGGCAACGAGCTCGGTCTTGTTCAGCGACTTGTCAGCCATTGAGTGTCCTCCTCGGACCTTCGTCTGTAAAAACAGCGATATTCGTAATACGGATGCTCCTCGAAGAGAAGCCCCGCTGGTCGGTTCGACCGAGTTGAAATCTAGCATTGATCCGCCAAAATCCGCGGATTTACGGCGTTTTTTGGCCATTTCGGGGTGGTTTTCCCCTCTGGGCACCCGATTTTCGCTCTCCGCGAAACCGCCGGGGACGGAACGGGCCACCGAGCAGGGTACACAAAACGGGATGTCGACCGAAGTCGACATCCCGTTTGGATGATTCAGAAGCCGCTGAAGACAAGCTTCAGCGGTTGCCAGAAGGAGTTACCAGCTGGACTTGGTGATGCCGGGCAGCTCGCCGCGGTGCGCCATGTCGCGAAAACGAACCCGCGAGATGCCGAACTTGGAGAGGTGGCCACGGGGACGACCGTCAACGGCGTCACGGTTGCGCAGGCGCACCGGGCTCGCGTTGCGCGGCAGCTTCTGCAGGCCCTTGCGAGCGGCTTCACGCGACTCGTCGGTGCCAGCAGGGTCAACCAGGGCCTTCTTGAGCTCAAGGCGCTTGACGGCGTACCGCTCGACGATGACCTTGCGCTGGTTGTTCTTGGCAATCATGCTCTTCTTCGCCATGTTTAGCGCTCCTCACGGAAATCAACGTGCTTGCGAATAACCGGGTCGTACTTCTTGAGCACGAGACGGTCGGGGTCGTTACGGCGGTTCTTTTTGGTCACATAGGTGTAACCGGTTCCGGCCGTGGAACGAAGCTTGATGATCGGACGTACGTCATGAGCCTTAGCCATTAGATCTTCACCCCACGAGCGAGAACGTCTTTGACAACACTCTCGATACCACGAGCATCAATAACCTTGATTCCCTTTGCGGACAGGGTCAGTGTGACCTTGCGACGAAGCGACGGCACGTAGTACGTCTTCTTCTGAACGTTCGGGTCGAAACGACGCTTGGTGCGCCGGTGCGAGTGCGAAATGTTGTGTCCGAAGCCGGGAACAGCTCCGGTCACCTGGCAAACAGATGCCATGGTTTCCTCCATTACCGAAGGGCGAATGCCCTTCCCAAGATCCCTTGTCGGCGAGCTGCTCATAAATGACCAACTCGCAATGCGCGCGCAGAGGCGCAGCAGCCCTCTACGATACGGGCTCCCGGGACGCAGTGCAAATTCGTCCGCGAATCTCCGTCGAAATTGCGCGAACACGTGCTTTTACCGGCCAGCACTCCGGCGGACCATCGAGACGCTTCGCGTCACCGAGCGGATGCTGCGGCTTGGACAGTGCAGGCGGCGCACAGCCCGAACACATCAACGACGTGAGCGGCCTGGGTGAACCCGTTCTGGGCGGCGACGTCCTTGGCCCAGGTCTCGACGGCATCCGCTTCGATCTCGACCGTGAGACCGCAATTGCGGCAGATCAGGTGGTGGTGGTGGTCATTGGTGCTGCACGCGCGATAGAGGCTCTCGCCTTCCGGCGACTGGAGCGAGTCGGCATCACCCTCGACCGCTAGATCGGCCAGGGCGCGGTAAACCGTCGCCAGACCGATTGGGGATCCGGTCGAGTGCAGGGAGGAATGCAACGCCTGCGCGCTGATGAAGCCGTCGTTGGCGCCGAGGGCACCCCGAACGGCTTCACGCTGCCAGGTGTTTCGCTTCATGACATCAACCGTAGCGATGTTCGCGATGTCCGGCGCGCATCCGCTTCGCGGGGGAGCCGTGCGCTAGCCAACCGCCGCAACAGCAGGGCGAGCAAAAACAGTGCGACCGCAGTGAGGGCAATTGCCGGGCCGGCCGCAATGTCGAGTGAGCGGGAAAGCAGCACACCGACCAGTCCGGCCAGGGCCCCGAGCAGGGGGGCAATGATAAACATCTGCGTGGTGGTGCGCGAGACCAGCCGAGCGGCTGCGGCGGGGGCAGCGATCAGGGCGATGGCGAGGATGGCCCCCACTGCGGGCATCGCGGTGACGACGGTGGCCGTGATGAGTACCAGAGTCAGCAGTTCGATCGGCCATTCTCGATAGCCGGCCGCGCGAAATCCGTTCACGTCGAAGGTTGAGAATATGATCTGCTTGCCCAGAAAGACAATGGCCAGTACGGCAAACGCCAGCACGATGGCCACGAGCGCCACATCATTGCTGCTCACCGTGAGAATCGACCCCACCAGGTAGGAGTCGACCTTGACCGGCAAAGACGGATTGAGCCCCTGCAGCAGAACGCCGAGCGCAAATCCGGCGGTGAGCAGAATGCCGGATGCCACCTGGTTTCCCTGGCGTTTGACCCGCCCGATCAACGTCATGACGCCGACGATGACTACGCTCGCCACGGCGGCGCCGAGTGGAATGCTCAAACCGAGAATCGCCGCGCTGACCGCTCCCGGAAAAGTCGCGTGGGTCAGTGCCTGGGCGAAGAAGGTGCGCTGGCGCAGCACCACCAGGGTGCCGACAAGGCCACTGAGCGCCCCGATCAGCAGTGACGCCAGGAGGGCCTGTTCGAAGTAGCCCATCAGTGTGCCACCGGTACGGCCCTGCGCTGTCGACGCGGGCCGCCGATTCGCTCCAGTGCGAGCCGCACGACCAGGGCCAACACGTAGCCCGCGACGAGCACGAGCACGACGGTGGCTCCGCTCGGCAGGTCGACGCCACCGTTGACGGATGCTTCGTAGCCGAGCGTCAGCCCCACCCAGGCGGCCAGTATCGCGAAGCCGGCGGCGACCGGAAAGAGCAGCCACAACCGATTGGTCACCAGGCGGGCGACTGCGCCCGGCACGATCAGCACGGCCAGGACGAGCAGGTTGCCCACAGCGCTGCTTGCCGCCACGACGACGAGGGCAATGGCGACGTTCAGCAGAATGTCGAGCAGAAGCGGCCGGTAGCCGGCCGCCGCCGCGCCTTCACGATCGAAAGCCCGAAAGACCTGCTCTTTCAAGGTGAACCCCGCGATGATCAGGGCGATTAGGCAGACCACAACGGTTTGGTTGACCTCGGCCGGGCTGACGGTCAACAGGCGTCCGAACAGCAGGGCGTCCAACTGACCGACATAATTTGTTTCCCGTGAAACTACAATGATCCCCACGCTGAACATGGCCGTGAAGACGATGGCGATCGCGGCGTCCGAGGTGACCGCACGCTTGACGATGATAGTGAGTACGACGGCGGCGATGAGCGCCGCCACCATGGCTCCCACGAACAGCCCGTCGCGGCCACCCCAGACAAATCCGATGGCCACACCGGGAAAGACCGCGTGGGTGAGTCCGTCACTGATGAACTCCAGCCCGCGCAGGTTGACGAGTACACCGACGAGTCCGGCCACGAGGCTGAGAACGACGAGCACGAGCAGCGCCCTGGCCATGAACGGCAGGTCGAAGGCGGTGATCAGCACGGTATTCATTAACGGCGTGAAGACATCCACTCAGTGACCTCCGTGACCGGGAACCACGATGGTGTGCTCGTCCATTTCCACGCCAACGGAGCCGAATGCCTGCTGTACGTTGGCGAGGGTCAACACCGCATCGCGCGGTCCGAACGCCACCTGGGCGCCGTTGAGTAGCAGCACACACTCGCAGACGGCGCGCGCGAGATCGAGGTCGTGGGTCGACACGAGCACCGCGACGCCCTGAGTTTTGAGCCGTTTCACGGTTTCGATGAGGGCATCCCGGTTGACCTGATCGAGGCCGTTGAAGGGCTCATCGAGCAGAAGCAAGCGCGGGGCGGATGCGACAGCGCGCGCGAGCAGACCACGTTGCTGCTGCCCGCCCGAAAGCTCACCGAAGCGTGTCTTCGCGCGATTGCCCAGGCTGACGGTCTCCAGTGCCTCGGCCACGGCTCGGCGATCGGCCCTGGTTGGCATGCGCCACCAGCCGAGGGAGCGGTAACGGCCCATCATGACGACCTGCTCGAGGGAAACCGGAAAATGGGGGTCGAGCTGGTCGGTCTGGGGCACATAGCCGATGTAGCCGGCCGGCGCCGGCCACTGTCCAAGCACCTCCACGGTACCGGACGTGCGGGTGATGAGCCCGAGGATCCCCTTGAGCAGGGTGGACTTACCCGATCCGTTCGGACCGATCAGGGCAACGGCCTGGCCGGGCAGTACCGTGAAGTCGATGCCGGTCAGCGCAGGGTCTGCGCCGTACGCAAAGGACGCCGTTACCACGCGAAGTGCAACGGCAGCGTTCGCTGTGGGTGTTACTTGGGCAGTGTTCTCGATCACGTGTTAACTATTTCAGGTCGACGGGGAGTGCAGAGGGTGTGACGCCCCACGATTCGAGCATAAGCGTGGCATTGTGCAGCTGCGCCTTGATGTAGGTATCGCCGGCGCTTCCGTTCGGGCCGAGCGAGTCAACGTACAGGGCGTCGTCGCCGGAGTAGACGGTAACACCAGCTTCGGTCGCAATCGTCTCGGCGGTTTTCGGGCTGAGTGATGCCTCAGAAAAGACGGAGGTGACGCCGGTCACCCTGATCGCCGCGACGAGGGAGTCCATCTCGGCGGCGCTCGGCTCGGCGTTGTCGTCGAAGCTTGGAATCACCGAACCGACATAATCGATGTCGTACGCAGCCGTGAAGTAGCCCAGGGAGTCGTGGTTGCTCACAAGCAGTCGATCGCTCTCCGGCACCGTGTCGACGTTGGTGCGGATCCATTCGTCGAGGCCATTGAGTTGAGCCGCGTACGCCGTCGCATTGGCCAGGAAGGTTGCTGCGTTGGCACTGTCGGCGGCGGTGAGGCCGTCGGTGATCGTCTGCACGATGGTCGCGGCGTTCTGCACGTCCGTCCAAATATGCGGGTCACCGCCCTCGTGGGCGTGCTCGGCGTCGTCGTCGCTCGCGTCCTCGGCGTCGTCGGTGTGCGCATCCGCTTCGTCGGTGGCGTGATCCTCGCCAGCCCCAACCTCGGAGATGTCGATGCCGGTGTCGGCGTCAATCGTGACGCCGTCAAAGCCGGAGGCGGCAATGGCGTCGTCGAGCCACTCTTCAAGTCCGACGCCGTTGATCACGAGCACGTCGGCGGCGCCGAGCGCGGTCAGGTCGGCCGCGGACGGGTCGTAGCTGTGGGCGCTCTGATTTGGCTGGATGAGTTGGGTCAGGTCGACACCTCTGGCATCGCCGACCACGTTGCGGGTGAGATCGGCGACCTGGGTGGTCGTGGCGACGACCTTGAGGTCAGCGGCCGGGCCGTCAGCGCGCACGGTCTCTCCGGCCGAACATCCCGAGAGGGCGAGGGCGGCAGATGCGAGCAGCGCGGGAAGGACAAAGTATCTCTTGGGCATTTCCTGAGAATAGCCTTACTGATAATGATTGTCAAAACCATTAAGAAGGCGAAAAAGGCAGGTCTACTCGAGCAACAGTGCCGGTTCCTCGATGATGCTCGCAACGTCAGCGAGAAAACGGCTCGCGACGTCCCCATCAACAACGCGGTGGTCAAAGCTCGCACCGATGGTAGTCACATACCGCACCCGCACCTCACCGTCCACGACCCACGGCTTCTGCTTGATCGTGCCGAGGGCCACAATTCCAGCCTCCGGTGAGTTGAGAATGGGGGTGCCGGTGTCCATGCCGAACACGCCGATATTGGTGATTGTGATCGTGCCGTTGCTCATCTCGGCCGGGCTGGTCTTGCCGTCCCGCGCGGTCAGGGTGAGTTTCTCGAGGGATGCCGCGAGTTCGAGCAGGCTCATGTCCTGCGCTTCCTTGATGTTGGGCACGATCAGCCCGCGCGGGGTCGCTGCTGCAATGCCGAGGTTCACGTAGTGCCGCACGATGATTTCCTCATCGGTGAAGGTCGAGTTCACCGTGGGGTTGCGCCGCACGGCCCAGATCATGGCCTTGGCCATGATCAGCAGGGGCGACACGCGAATGCCCGCGAAGTCCGTGGACGCCTTGAGCCTCTTGACGAATTCCATCGTGCGGGTGGCATCGACGTCAACAAACAGGCTCACGTGCGGGGCCGTGAACGCACTCTTCACCATCGCCTGCGCGATGGCCTTGCGCACGCCCTTCACTGGAATGTGCTCGTCGCGATCGACCGGCCATTCCGGCGTCTGGATGTTGCGGAACACGCTGGCCTGGGTCGCGCCGCGCAGCACGTCTTCGCGAGTCACGTCGCCGACCGGCCCGGTCGCCTCGACCAGGGAGAGGTCGACGCCGAGGTCTTTGGCGAGCTTCCTAATGGGCGGCTTAGCCATTACCGGTCCAACGGATGCCGCGCGCCGGGTCGGTTCCAGCGGCTGCGCGCGCGCGCGCGCCGGGGCTTTTGGCGCGAGCGTCTCGTGGGCGACGCTCGTGGCGGTGTGCCGACGCCGACGGGTCGGCATAGTAGCGGCGGCACCGCGGCCGACGAGCACCGGTTCCGGCGCCTCATCGCTGATCGTGCTGCTCGTATCTGTGGCCAAAGAGTCAACGGCGGATGCGACGGCATCCGCTGTCGGAGCTGCCGCTGGCTGGTCTCCACTCGCGTTGGCATCGGGATTGATCGTGATGATGAGGGTACCCACGTCGACGGTAGTGCCGGCCGCGACCAGAATCTCCGCGACCACGCCAACGAACGGCGACGGCAGCTCGACCAGGGACTTGGCTGTTTCGATCTCAACGAGAACCTGGTTGATCGTCACGGTGTCGCCGGGCGCGACCTTCCACTCGACGATTTCAGCCTCGGTCAGGCCTTCGCCGACATCGGGGAGGGTGAATTTCGACACGCTCATAAGGTGCCTTTCTTGAAGTGTATTAGTGCCAATTAGTAAGCGAGAGCGCGGTCCACGGCTTCGAGCACCCGATCGGGGCTGGGCAGAAAATGCGTCTCGACGGCGGCCGGCGGAAACGGTGTGTCAAAGCCAGAGACCCGCAGCACGGGGGCTTCGAGCGTGTAGAACGATCGCTCGGCGACTGTGGCGGCGATCTCACTGCCGACGCTCACGAAGCCGGGGGCTTCCTGGGTGACCACGAGGCGGCCAGTTTTCTGCACCGAACCCAGAATCGGTCCATAGTCGATCGGGGAGATCGAGCGCAGGTCGATGACCTCAAGGCTGATGCCCTCCGCGGTGGCGAGTTCAGCTGCCTGGAGCAGCACGCTGACCATAGCGCCGTGACCGACTAGGGTGACGTCGGTGCCGTCCCGCACCACACGGCTGGCGTGCAGGGGTGTTCCGCTTTCGTCAAAGCGCACCTCACCCTTGGGCCAGTAGCGACTCTTGGGCTCGAAGAAGATCACCGGGTCGTCACTGGCGATAGCTTCCTGCATCATCCAGTAGGCATCGTGCGGATTAGAGGGGCTGACCACACGCAAACCGGGAGTGTGCGCGAAGTAGGCTTCCGGGCTTTCCTGATGGTGCTCGATCGAACCAATGTGTCCGCCGTAGGGGATACGAATGACCACCGGCATGATGAGCCCGCCCTCGTGGCGGTTGCGCATGCGAGCGAGCTGACTGGTGATCTGGTCAAAGCCGGGAAAAACGAATCCGTCGAACTGAATCTCGCAGACCGGTCGAAACCCGCGCATGGCCAGGCCAATTGCCGTGCCGATGATGCCGGATTCGGCGAGCGGCGTATCGAGCACCCTCTTGTCCCCGAATTCGGCGATGAGGCCCTCGGTGACCCGAAATACTCCACCGAGGGGGCCAATGTCCTCCCCCATCAGCAGAACTCTGGGGTCGTCGAGCATTGCGCGACGCAGCCCGGCGTTCAAAGCCTTGGTCATCGGTAGCGAAGCGGATGCCACGCTGGTGTCTAGTGCAGTGGTCATCAGTTCTTGCCCTCGTCAAAGGATGCTTCGTAGCGTTCCAGCCAGGCTTTTTGCTCAGCCACGAGCGGATGCGGTTCGGCGTAGACGTTGTCGAAGATCACCGATTGCTCCGGACCGGTGATCTCGAGAGCACGACGACGGGAGTCGGCGGCGAAATCGGCCGCCTCATCGTCGACGTCGTCGAGGAAGTGCTGCTCGACGCCCAAGCCCTTGAGATAGCTACGAAAGCGCACGATCGGGTCGCGGGCCACCCAGTAGGCGAGTTCCTCTGGGTCGCGGTATTTGGTCGGATCATCGGCGGTGGTGTGGGCGCCGACCCGATAGGTGAGTGCCTCGATCAGCGACGGTCCGTGACCGGCGCGAGCGTCATCCATCGACTTTGCCGTGACGGCGAAGCTCGCGAGGACATCATTGCCGTCGATCTGGGTGCCGGGCATTCCAAAACCGCCGGCACGCAGGTACAGCGGCGTGCGGGACTGACGGGCGACGGGCACCGAGATGGCCCAGTGGTTGTTCTGCAGAAAGAACACTTGCGGCGTCTGGTAGCTCGCCGCGAAAACGAGCGCCTCATTGGCATCGCCCTGCGATGATGCTCCGTCGCCGTAGTAGACAATGACGGCCTGGTCGGTCTCTGGGTTGCCAGTCGCGGTCGAGCCGTCCAGTTGCATGCCCATGGCGTAGCCGGTTGAGTGCAGGGTCTGTGAGGCGAGCACGAGGGTATAGAGGTGAAAGTTTCCGTGCTCTTCGGGTACCCAGCCGCCGAGGGTCACCCCGCGCAACATTCGCAGAATGTCCACAACATCAAGGCCGCGGATCATTCCAACAACGTGCTCCCGGTATGACGGGAACACATGGTCCTGCGGCCGGGTGGCGTAGGCGGATCCCACCTGTGCGGCCTCCTGGCCGTGGCTCGGAACCCAGAGCGCGAGCTGGCCCTGCCGCTGCAGGTTGGCCGCCTCGGTGTCAAACTTACGCACCACGACCATATCGCGATAAAAACGTCGGTGGTCGGCCTCGGTGATCCGGTCGAGGTAGGGCAGAAACTCTTCAGCGGCGGCGTTCGGCTCGAATACTCCGGTCGGGGAAATCATGCGCACGCAGGTGTCGGCCCCATCGAGACCAAAAGGTGTGGACGCTGCAGCAGTGCGTGATGCTGTCGCGTCGTTTCGAGTGGCTGGCATCGTACTAACCTATCTTTCGAGCCGGGTGGTCGGCGGGAAGCGCGTCGACAAGATCCGCGCTTATTAATAGGAGTGTCGCCACAGCCTGCTCCTCACCGATCGAGATCCGAATACCTTCGTGCGCGAAGGGACGCACAACCAGGCCGGCCGCGCTAAGTGCCTCGGCGACACTGGTCGTTTCATCGCCCGTGGGCAGCCAGAGAAAATTGCCCTGGGGTGCAGGGATGTTCCAGCCCTGGTCGATCAGCGCCCGCCAGGTCGTATCGCGACGCGCGGCGATGACTCGAACCCGATCTAGCAGCTCTTTCTCCGCGTTGAGGGAGGCGATCGCGGCGGCTGCCCCCTGCGCGGTCACGGAGAGAGGGATCGCCGTCGATCGGGCGGCGTTGAGTACGTTTACCGGGCCGAGCGCATAACCAACCCGTAGCCCGGCGAGGCCGTACGCCTTGGAGAATGTGCGAAGGACAACCAGGTTGGGGTAGCGAGCGAGCAGCAATGGCCCGCTGACAGCATCCGCCTGGGTAACGAACTCGATATATGCCTCATCGAGAATGACCAGCAGGTCGGTCGGGACGACGGCCATGAAAGCCTCGAATTCGTCCTTGGTCACGATCGTGCCGGTGGGGTTGTTTGGCGAGCACACGATGACGACCCGGGTGTTCTCGCTGATCGCGGCGGCCATTTCGGGCAAGTCATGGGCGTGATCGGTGCGGTTGGGTACGCGCACACTGAGCGCACCCGCAACGGTTACGAGTGAGGGATAGGCCTCAAACGACCGCCACGAGTAGAGCACTTCGTCGCCCGCACCTGCAGCGGCGAGAATGAGCTGGGCCAGCAGGGCCACCGACCCGGAACCGATGTGCACCTGATCGACGCCGATGCTGTACTTGGCGGCAAGGTGCTCGCGCAGAACCAGCGCCGAGGCGTCCGGGTACCGGTTGTAGGCCGTTTCGGCCGTGACCGCCGCGATGACGCCGGGCAGCGGATCGAACGGGTTTTCGTTGCTGGAGAGCTTGTAGGCGCTGGCATCGGCCGGTTTGCCCTGCTTGTAGGCCGGAAGGGCGATAATCTCCGGGCGCAGGCGGACGGAGGGTCGGTCTGAGAGGCTCACTCGGCGAGTCTACGCCCGGATATATTCGCAATGACGAATGAACGTTCGTTGGACTTTCGCCCGCTGCAAGCCGGTGAGATAGTGGAGGCATGGCCAGATTTCTGATCCAACTGATCGTCACTGCGGTAGCCCTGTGGTTCACGGCCCTATTTGTGACCGGCGTGCATGTCACGCCCTACGCGCCGGACCCGGGTGCCAGCGTGCTCACGTATCTGCTCCTTGCGCTGATCTTCGGTTTCGTCAATACGGTGGTCGGCGGTGTGCTGCGCGTCGTGGCTTTTCCTCTTTATATTTTGACATTGGGCCTGTTCTCACTCATCGTCAACGGACTGCTCCTGCTGCTGGTGGCGTGGCTCTCCGGGTTTCTGGGCTTCGGCCTCGTCGTCGACGGCTTTTGGTGGGGCGTGCTCGGCGCACTCGTACTCGGCGTTATCTCCTGGCTGCTCGGCCTCATTCTGCGCCCGGTCACCGCGCGCGACTGATCGGGCCGCACCCACGCGCGCCCTACCCGTGCGCAGGTCCTCCCGGCAAGCGGATGCCGCGCCACAGCATGGCCTCGCCCGGTTCGTTCCCGATGACTTCGGTCACAGTGGACCGAAAGCTGCTGAGGTTATCTTCCGGCGAGGCGTCAATCATGCGCGCCGTCTCCTGGTAGGTATCGAGATCGTGAGCAGGCAGCACGGTCCCGGTTGGCGGCTCCTGCCCAGCGAACGCTTCGCGCCGAACGAGAAGTCGATCGTCGGAATCGATCATGCTGGCGCCGCCCATGGCGGTCACGACGTCATCGGTGTGCTCTATCGTCATCGTGGCCACGCCGGGTGGCACCGGAACTCGCGATTCGGGTGCCCCAAAGGTTGCGACCGCCTCCACATTGAACCAGGTGTACGCCGCAACCTGGGTTGCGACCAGCCCGCCCTGAGAATGGCCGGCAAGGACAACCGGATCGGACGGTGCAATGCCAGCCGCTTTCATAGAGTCGATGACAGCCGAGAAGGATCCCGCATTCTGGCGGGCAAGCGCAGCAATGTTGGCCGTGAGGTCCCAGGGTTCAGTCGTCGCGACAGGGTTCCAATCGACAGTTCCGCCGATGTAGACCGCCCAGGAAGGGTTTTCGAGCGTGCCGTATCTCTCGATGCGCACCTGCGACTCGCCCGGAACGGCTTTCGGTATGCGAGCCGCCAGGTCACCGACCCCTGCTGGTGGAGTCGCTCGCGTTCCTGCTCCCACCGCCGTCGCCGTCACTGGACCTTCCTGGAGCAGACCAAGGACGCGCGCCGCAGCCACCACCCCGAGGGCGGTCTGGGAAACGCCGACCAGTCCCAATCCCTCGTCGCCGAATGTACGACCAACAATTCGCGGCGTCCCTTGAAGACCAGCGGCGGCGTCGTCGATTGATGAGGCCGCTAACCGAACGAGCAGCACCACAGCCGGGTTGGTGAGCAAGCGAGGGCTGATCTGCACTCCGCCGGCTGCGCCGTTCTGCACCGCGGACAAAGATTGCGTGGTTCCGTAACGGCGCATCAGTTCGAGGGTGAGAATCCCGGTCAGGGTGACACCGAGCGGCGTGCTGTACAGAGCCAAAAAACAAGCGCGAACCAGACGGCCAAGGTCGTGAGCCACGTCTGCGGCACTAAGCAGCGCGAGTTCTTGCGCCAGCCGCTCCGCATAGCCATAATTTCGGGCTGCTGCCCGGAGATAACTCGCGACTTCCGAACACAGCGTCGCGAGTCCATGGAGTCTGCCGGCCGCCTGCAGAAGATCCGGCCAGGAATCCTGTCCAAGCCAGTTCGCCGGCCGCATCGGATCCAAATTTCGAATGCGATAGGCGCGACCAGCCCAGTCGGCGGCATCGTCCCGGAGTGCATCCACAAACTGGGACTGAGCCAGAATGGCATCCGTTGCCACGATCGCGGTGCCACCCACCGAGACAACCAGGTCGCCGTCTTCAAAGCCATTACTCACGCTAGACACATGCGCTCCTCTTCGTGAATGTGCCTGCGAACACTGGCGAGCGCGTCATCGAGATAGTGCAAAACCACATCGAGGTCTGCAAGCATTTCGGCCACTCGGAACGAATATTCGCGCTGCGAGCGCGAACTCCAGGCCTCACTGGGGTCAAGCATGCCCAGGTGTCGGCGGCCCGCTGTGATCTCTGCGTGCAGCGTGAAGAGAAGATTGCGCTGAGTGCGCAACATGGCCAGACGTTCATTGCGATCCTGACCGTACAGCAGAACCTCCACACGGTCCATGACACCTCCTAGTCAGGGACGATCGTCGCAGGATCAGCGACCCGTCCCGTGGCCTGTCGCGCAAGCTGTGCACAAACGCTAAAAACTGGGCGTGTGGAGAAGACAAAACTGCTCCACAATGGGAGGCATGCCCTTTGCGTCTCTCACCCCGGATGAGTCGACGCCGTTTCGAATCATTTTCGTCTGCACGGGTAACATTTGCCGATCACCCATGGCCGAGGTCGTGCTTCGCGACGTCGTCACGAGGCTTGGTCTTGGTCGTCTCATCGCAAGCAGTTCAGCCGGCACCGGAGACTGGCACGTGGGTGAGCAAGCCGACGGTCGCACGATCACAGCCCTGGCCAAGCGCGGCTACGACGGTAGTCACCATCGGGCCCGTCAATTTGACCCGCTGTGGTTCGCCGAGCACGACCTTGTCGTTGTCCTCGACCGCAGCCAGGAGCGCATCCTGCGGAATTGGGCATTGGAGGATCGCGATCGCGCCAAGGTGCGCCTCCTGCTGAGCTTTGACGTCGAGCAGGCCCCCCTGCTCGACGTGCCAGACCCCTACTATTCCGACGATGCGTTGTTTGACGCCGTATTGGGCATGATTGAGAGGGCAAGTCACGCACTTGTGAAACAACTTGCACCCGCAATTCGACAGGGAGTCCGATGAGTCACCTACCCGTACAGGTTCTAAGCCCGCTAGATGGCCGCTACCGAGCCGCCGTTTCCGATCTGGGCGAGTTCCTGTCCGAGGCCGGTCTTAACCGCGCCCGGGTGCGAGTGGAGGTGGAGTGGCTGATCACCCTCACCGACCGCAGCCTGTTTGGTTCCGCCCCCCTGACCGCCGAGCAGAAGCTCGCGCTGCGCGGGCTCGTAACCAACTTCGGTCAGGCCGAGATTGACGAACTGGCCGAGCTCGAGGCCACCACCCGTCACGATGTCAAGGCCATCGAATACCTCGTCCGTCGACGCCTGGGAACACTGGGCCTCGATCACATCAGCGAACTCACCCATTTTGCCGCCACCAGCGAGGACATCAACAATCTCTCCTATGCCCTGACCGTTCGTGACGCCGTCCAGACTGTCTGGCTACCCAAACTGAGTTTGGTCATTGATGCGCTGCGCAGCCGCGCGCTGGAATTTCGAGCGGATGCAATGCTGGCGCGTACCCACGGGCAGCCCGCGACGCCGACGACAATGGGAAAAGAACTCGCTGTATTCGTTTACCGGCTCGAGCGCATTGTTCGGCAGATCAATGCTGGCGAATACCTGGGCAAGTTCAGCGGTGCTACCGGAACCTTTGCCGCTCATGTAGCTGCGGAGCCTTCCGTCAACTGGCCCGCGCTTTCGCGCGAGTTCGTCGAGGGTCTTGGCCTCGGGTGGAACCCGCTTACTACCCAGATCGAATCGCACGACTGGCAGGCTGAGCTGTATGCCCGTACTTCCCACGCGAACCGCATCCTGCACAACCTGGCCACCGACATCTGGACCTACATTTCCATTGGCTACTTTCGCCAGATCCCTCAGGTTGGCGCCACCGGTTCTTCCACCATGCCGCACAAAATCAATCCGATTCGGTTCGAGAACGCGGAGGCCAACCTCGAACTGTCCTCTGCCATCCTGGACTCGCTCGCGTCGACCCTCGTGACCAGCCGTCTGCAGCGCGACCTCACCGACTCGACGACCCAGCGCAACATCGGTGTCGGTTTTGGGCATTCGCTTCTCGCGCTCGACAATATTCTGCGGGGCCTCGGCGAGATCGATATTGACCGTGCGCTTCTCGCAAGCGACCTCGACTCCAACTGGGAAATCCTGGGCGAAGCGATTCAGACCGTGATTCGTGCCGAGGTCTCGGCGGGGCGCTCATCGATTGAAGACCCCTACGCGTTGCTCAAGGAGCTAACGCGCGGCAAGCGCATCTCGAGCGCCGACCTGGCCGAGTTCGTGTCGGCCCTCGACATTGGCGCCGCGGCCAAGTCCCGGCTCCTGGCCCTGACCCCGGCCAGCTACGTCGGTCTCGCGGATTCTTTGATCGACTATCTGCCGTAGCTGGGGCGGCCACGCCTGAGCGGCGTCCGCCCGGATTAGGCCGGACGGACGCCGCTTCCTAGCGACCGGGGTAGACGATGACCTTCATCTGGCCCGGCTGGCGACCAGCATTGAGGGCCTGCTCAGCGTCGGCGAGCACAAAAGTGCTCGTGACCAGAACATCGAGGTCGACGGCGCCGCTCTCAACGAGTTTTATACCGAGCGGCCAGGTGTTGGTGTATCGGAAGACGCCGCTCAACCAGATCTCCCGGTTCTGAATCCAAGAGACGGGCAATTCGACCGTGTCGTTGCCCATCCCGACGAGAATGGCGCGGCCACCCGGCCGCACCGCCAGGATTCCGGCCTGCACCGCCGCCGCCACCCCGGAGGCATCGATGAACGCATCCACCTCCAGACCCTCGATCAAGTCGACCCGCGGGTCGAGGGCCACGGTCGCCCCGTGCTCCAGGGCGAACGCGCGCCGGTCATCCTCGATATCAGTGATGTAGACCGTGGTGGCGCCGAAAGCCCGCGCGGTCTGCGCCATGATCACGCCGATCGGGCCGGCCCCTGCGATGAGTACGCTACTTCCCGGACCAATGTCGGCGCGCTTGCATGCCCAGATGCCGACCGAGAGGGGTTCAATGAGCGCCGCGGCCTCGTCGGAGATGCTGTCGGGAATCGCGTGGGCGAAGTCCGCTTGAATCGCCACGTACTCGCAGAATGCCCCGTCGATCGGCGGCGTCGCAAAGAACTCAATGTCGGGACAGAGGTTGTAGCGACCGGCCTTGCACTGCTCGCAGACGCGACACGGCCGCTGCGGCTCGACAGCAACGCGCTGCCCGACGCGAGCCGGGTCGACGTTCGAGCCGACCGCGGTGATGCGCCCGGACAACTCGTGACCGAGAATGAGCGGATGCTCGACCACGTACGGTCCGATGCGGCCGTGCTGGTAGTAGTGCACATCGCTCCCGCAGACGCCGACGGCGGCAACCCGCACCAGAACCTGGTCGGGCTCAAGGAGGGGAACGGGCACTGTGTCGAGGGTGACCTCCCCGGGGGCGCGCAGCAGGGCGGCTTTCATCAGCGTGGTCACGGGGTGTTCTTTCGTTAGGGGTGTCGTAAGTGAGGCATCCGTCACGAGCGTTCCCCGCCTGCGAGGTAGGACGCAACGGTGACTTGTGCGCCGTGTTCAACGAGCGAATCCAGGGCGGCCAGGTACGCTGCTGCAAACCGCTCGTTGCTGGCGAGGTCGCCGAATAATTTCTCGTTGCGTACAAAGGCCAGCCGGTCGCCCCGCTGAGTCTGCGCGATCGCCACGAGTTCGGCGCTCAGGGAGTCGACGACCGTGATCGGCTCACCCTGCTCGTCGGCGCCCTCGGCATACCGTGCCCAGCTGGCCACGATAGCGGCCGAGCACTCGATCTCTCCACCGCTGGCGAGCTGGTCACGAATGACCGGCACGAGCCATTTCGGGATTCGGTCGGATGATTCGGCGCACAGCCGGGCGAGGGTGTCTCGCACCTCGGGGTTCGAGAACCGCGCGATCAGCGTGGCCTTGTACTCGTCGAGGTCAATTCCGGACACCGGTTTGAGCGTGGGCGTCGCCTCCCGATTCATGTAGCGTTCAACGAAACTTCGCAGCGCCACATCTGCCATGGCCTCGTGGGCATATCGGTGACCGCTCAGATAGCCGAAGTAGCACAGGGCCTGGTGGCTGGCGTTGAGCAGCCGCAGCTTCATGTACTCGTATGGCGTGACGTCCTCGACCAGCTGCACATTGGCCTGCTCGAACGGTGGGCGGCCGAGACCGAAGTCGTCCTCGACGACCCACTGAAAAAACGGTTCGCAGACAACGGGCCAGCCGTCGTGCAGCCCGGTGAGGGCTGCGGCTTCAACGATGTCGTCGGCCGACGTGACGGGCGTGATGCGGTCGACCATGGCGTTCGGAAAGTGCACGTTATGCACCATCCAGTCGCCGAGCTCGGCATCCTTGAGCAACGCGAAGGCGGAGAACATGCGTTTGGCCATGTCGCCATTGCCCTGAATATTGTCACAGGACTGCACTGTGAACGGCTCGAGTCCCCGTTCCCGGCGTCGGCGGAGCGCCTCGGCGACGTAGCCGAAGACGGTCGTCGGCACGGCGCCGTCGACGAGGTCGGCGACCACTCCCGGGTGGGTCTGGTCAAACGTGCCCGTGACTTGGTCGAAGTTGTAGCCGCCCTCCGTGATCGTGAGCGACACGATGCGAATAGCGGGGCTCGCCAGTTTCTCGAGTACGACCTCTGGATCGTCGGGCGCGAACAGGTACTCGACGATGCTGCCGATGATCGACGGCTCGCGGTGTCCGTCCGGGTATTTGAGCGTGACGGTATAGAGGCAATCCTGCTCGTCGAGCACCTCCTTCATTTTGCGGTCACCCTCGAGGAGGCCGACGCCGCAAATCGCCCAGTCATGGGCGAGGCCCGCGTTCATGAGGGCGTCCAGCGCCACGGCCTGGTGGGCTCGGTGAAAGCCGCCGACGCCGAAGTGCACGATTCCCGCCGTTAGTTTCGAGCGGTCGTAGTTAGGCCGGGCAACCCCGGACGTCAGATTACCGAGTGTCGCATTAGACAGTGTGGGCTGAGTCATTTACTTCACCGCTCCCATGGCCAGTCCGCGCACGAGCTGCTTTTGAGCAACCCACCCGGCGATGATGACCGGCAGCACGGCGATCGTTGACGCGGCGGAGAGCACCGCGAGGAACTGACCACGACCGTCGACGAAACTCGCCAGGAACGGCGGCGTGGTGCGAGCGATCGAGGTCGTGAGAAGCGTCGCAAGGAAGTACTCGTTCCAGGCGAAGATGAAGCAGATCAGGGCGACGGCCGCGATGCCGGGCACCAGAATCGGCAACACCACCCGGATCAGTTCGGTTCGCAGGTTCGCCCCGTCAATCTGGGCAGCCTCGACAATTTCGCGCGGTACCTCATTGAAGAACGACCGCATCATCCACACGGCGATCGGCAGGTTCATGGCCGCGTAGAGCAGGCCGATCGCGGTGATGTTGTCAAGAGCGCCGAGGGCCTTGAGGATGAAGAACACCGGCAGGATCGACGCCGCGGCCGGCAGGAAGCGCGTGGAGATGAAGAAGAACAACACGTCCTGAACGCGCTTGATCGGGCGGATGCTCAGGCCATAGGCCGCTGGAATGGCGAGGAGAAGCACGATCGCCGTCGACGACAGGCTCGCGGTGAGCGAGTTGAGGAGATACGTTCCCATGCCGCGGTCAAAGACGAGCGCGTACTGGTCAAAGCTCAACGCGGTGAAGATGGTCGGCGGGATCGAGGCGGCTGCGCCTTCGGTCTTGAGACTAGTGAAGACCATCCAGGCGATGGGAAAGAAGAACATCAGCACCAGAAACCAGGTCGCCGCGGTGATCAGGGTGCCCGTGAGCTTGCGCATCAGCGGTCACCTCCATTCATGAATACTTTGAAGAGGGTGCGAAGAGCGAGGGTGGCGACGGCGATCGTCACAATGACCGTGACGACTCCGAAGGCGGCAGCTTGCCCGACGTCGAGTCCGATGAACGCCCGCTCATAGAGCAGGTAAGACAGGGTCTTGGTACCGCCCGTTCCCTTCGTCATGATCGCGATCGGGTCGAAGGCCTGCAGGAGCATGATCGACCCGAGGAGGGTCGCGATCTCGATGTACTGGCGCAGGTGCGGAAGCGTCATCCACTGGAAGGTTCGGAACGGGCCGGCACCGTCAACGGCCGCGGCCTCGAGCACTTCCCGACTTTGGCTCTGCAGCCCGGCAAGCAGGATGAGCATCATGAACGGCGTGTATTGCCAGGTGAGCATCATAATGATCGTGAGCGCCGGAAAGTCGGTGTTCCAGGCGATCGAGGGTATACCGATGAGGTTGAGTCCCACGTTGACCAAGCCGACGTTGACGTCGAGCATCGACCACTTCCAGATGAGAGCGGCGGCGGCCGGCATCACCAGGAACGGGGTGATCATGAGTGTGCGGGCAAGACCCTGGCCCATGAACTTACGATCGAGCAAGACAGCGAAAAACAAACCAAAGACGAGCGAGAGCACCACGGACGAGCCGGTGATGACGACGGTTGCCATCAGCGACGGGAAGAAGTCTGGGCCGGTGAAGACGACCGCGTAGTTCTGAAACCCGGCGAACGCGATCTCGGCCGGGCGGAGCTGGTTCCAGTTGAGGAACGAAAAGTAGATCGTGACCAAAAACGGAATCTGGGTGAGCACGATCGAAAAGAAGAGTGCGGGCAGCACGAGTGCCCGTGACTGTCGAGCCTTCGTGCGCAGGGAGAGTGCGGCGGCGTGCGATCGTTTCGCCGTGGGCGGTGCCGGCGCCGGCGACCGGGTTGACGTCAGGGTTGTCATTGCTTCTTCCTCATCGTTGCTGTGCTGTCGGGGGCCGTTTGACCGACCCCCGACAGCACGTTCTTGTGCGGTGCTACTTCTGCTTGTCGCCCGCGGTCTGAGCGATGACCTGGCCCTTATCGAGGGCCTCCTCCACAGTGGTGCGTCCGGCGATGGCATCCGCTACCAACTGGGCGACCTGGTTACCAACGTCCTGGAACTCGGGAATCGTCACGTACTGGATGCCAACCCACGGCTGCGGATTGAGCCCGGGCTGCTTCGGGTTGACCGAATTCATGACGTCGAGCGTGATCGGGGCGAAGGCCGCAGCGGCTTTCTGATATTCAGGGATCGAGTAAGTCGACGTGCGCGCTCCCGGGGGGACGCGGGTCCACCCCAGAGTCGTGCCGACTAGCTGCTGGTATTCCTTGCTCGTGGCCCACTTGACGAACGTGGTCGCGGCGTCGGCGTTCTTCGTGGTCTTTGGAACGGCGAGGTTCCAGGACCAGAGCCAGCCGGATTCCTCCGTCTTGTAGACCGGAGCGTGGGCGTAGCCCATTTTGCCAGCAACGGCGGAAGTGGCGGGGTCTTCGAGGATTGACGCGGCCACCGATGCGTCGTACCACATCGCGACCTTGCCGGACTGGAGTTGGTTGAGGCACTCGGTGAAGCTGTTCGATACCGGGTCCGGCTCGCCCGCTTCCTTGAGCAGGTTGACATAGAAGTTCACACCCTCGACGAACTCGGGCGAATTCACCTGAGCATTCCAGTCCTCGTCGTACCACGCGCCACCAAAGGTCTGAACGACGGTGGTCAGCGGTGCGAAGAGGTCGCCCCAGCCGGGCTTGCCGCGCAAGCAGATGCCCGCAACGTCGGAGGTGTTGAGGGCTTTGGCCGCCGTCTCGACTTCCTGCCAGGTCGGGTGGTCCGAGATCGTGATGCCGGCCGCGTCGGTCATTTCCTTGTTGTACATGAGGATCGATGATTCACCGTAAAAGGGAACGGCGTACTGCTTGCCATCGACCGTGAGTGCGGTGCGCACGGCGGGAAGGGTGTCGTCGACGTCATAGGCCGGGTCGTCGGCGAGGTCCGCAGTGAGGTCGGTGAGCCAACCCTGGGCGCCCCACTGCGGCACCTCGTAGGCACCGACCGTGACGATGTCATATTGGCCGGCTCCGGAGGCGACGTCAGCGGTGACGGCGGCGCGAAGGTCGCCCTCTTCCATTTGCACGAAGTCGATCTTGATGCCCGGGTTGTCCTCTTCGAACGTTCCCTTGAGCTGCTCCATGTCTTTCATTTGCGGGTTGTTCACCGTGGCGAGGGTGAGGGTGACGTCTCCCGACGCCGATCCACCTCCGCCGGCACCGGTGCAGCCCGTGATCGCGAAGGCGGTCACAAGGAGCCCAGCCCCCAGCGTGATCGCACGTTTCTTTCCAAGCATTGGAACTCCTTTGTTGTCGTTGCTCTTGCCGTGTGCCGGGGCAGGCAGGACCAATCCGCATTCGCTGCTGATCTGTCCGGAGTGTGTGCCCGCCGTCATCCGATGCTTGAAATTACCCGGGTTGGATACTGCACTCATATCCCGCGCAGACTGCGTTTCTGATACTTTCTTTCCAGCGGATGCCGCGGCTACATCGTCTCCACGGTAGTTGCCTGCCCGGTCTGATCGGAGTTGTGATGAAAGCGTTACCCGGTGAGATCGTTCAACCCGGCGCCATCGCGGCGCGGTTCCTCGAACGACCCGCGACCCGCGAGCTCATCCGGCACCTGCCGAGCGAATCTTTCCGCTGGCTCGAGCACGACTACCCGAGCCAAATCGCACGCTGGAACTACCATCCTGAGTACGAGCTGCACCTGATCCGGCACGGCACGGGCAGCTACATCATTGGCGACCAGGTCGGTCCGTTCGGACCGGGCCAAGTAGCGCTTATCGGACCGGGTGTTCCGCATGATTGGATGAGCGACCTGCAGGCCGACGAGGTTGTCTACAACCGTGACGTCGTGCTGCAGTTCACCGACGAGTGGTTTGAAGGCTGCGCGAGCACGATGCCCGAACTCAATCCGGTGCGCGCACTCCTGGAAGCGTCGGGTCACGGCATAATTTTCAGCGGGTCGACGGCCGAGCGCGCGGCCGCCGAGCTGGAGCTCATCGGAATCACGCAGGGTGCGCGCAGAATCTCCCACGTGTTTGCGGTACTCGCCACCCTGGCCGAAGCGCCGGCTGACGAAAAATCCTTCGTCGCCCGGGAGTGGTTTACCACCACCGGGCAAGGCGACGGCAAACTCGCGGTCGAGGCTGGTCTGGCCTACATCTTTGACAACCTCGCGAGCCGCATCCGCATGTCCGACGCCGCCCGGCTCGCGCACATGTCGGAGCCAACGTTTTCGAAGTACTTCAAGAAAGCGAGTGGACTGACCTTCACTGCCATGGTGAAGAAGCTGCGCATCGCGAATGCCTGCCGGCTGCTTGCCCAGACCGATGACCCGATCGCCTCGGTATCACTCGGTGTTGGCTATTCAAATCTGGCCAACTTCAATCGCCAGTTCTACGCCGAGCTGGGTATGACCCCGAGTCGCTATCGGCGGCTGGATGCCGATGAGCGCCCGAAGGGGACGAGCCCGAGTCTTGACCTCAAGACCCGGCGCAATCCGTCCGTGCTCGAGGTGGCCGCAGGGATCACGGTGTAGGGCACAGTGCTGAGCCCGGCCAGGTGCCCTGTCCGGCGCCGGTCAGTGGCCGTTTTGCTCGTCCAGGTCGGTCTGCTCCGACGCGTTCGGTTTCATGCCGAGCACGAGCATCGCAATTACCACGAGCGCCACGATGAACGTCACCCCGAGTCCGATGACCGAGAGCATGAGTTCTCGCGTCGTGAGAAGAATGGTCACTCCGACGAAGAGAGACATCGCGCCGGAAATTCCGAGCAATTCGGCCGGCTTCAACCGATCGGAGCGGCTCGGCTGGTGCGCCGGGTTGGGGGTACCAGGAGTCTTTTTGGTCACAGGGAGTCCGAATCATTGGTTGCAGTGTTCGCGGGGGCGGGGTCCGCTGTTGCCGTGGCGCGAGGACGCTGTCGGGGAGAATCCCCTTTGAGGGACAGCCCGGCAATCGGCAGGAATACAACGAGGAAGACCAGGTAGGCGCCGAACAGTCCGACCGAGACCACCGGGTTGGGCGGAAGCAGCAGCAGAAGCAGAGCGAGTGCCGCCCCGCCAATACCGGTAAAAAGCCAGTCCTTGGCGGGTAGAGGACGTGCGCGCAACCGGATGCCGGCATAGATTTCGAGAAAACCAGTGATGGCACCCCAGACGCTCACGATGAAAAGAAAAAACCCGTGTCCACCGGTGTGGAAACCGAGCGCTAGCGCGCCAGCGATCATGCTCACGATGCCGTGAATGAGAAACAGGCTGCGGTCGATAGCAACGGTCAGGGTGCGCGGTCCAGCCAACACGAGCAGGATGCCGCTCGCGAGGGCGAATGCCCCGAAAACGATCAAACCCAGCTGCGCGGAGTGATCACGGTTGAACGTGATGATGATGGCAGGGATGACTGCGATCAAGGCGCGCCCAACGGGTACAGCCCAATAGCGGGGCCCGACGCCTGATGGTACCTGCGCGTTTGCCACGCACGACCTCTTTCGTTGCAAAATCTGTCAGGCCTAGTCTACGCGGCCACACCGGCCGGATCTGCGAGCGCGCTGCACGCGCTGATGCCGACGGCGCAGGCCCGAACTACCCGCCCGCCACCATGTCGGCGAAACGCGAGTAGTGGCCGTGAAAGGCAACCGTGACGGTGCGCGTCGGGCCATTCCGGTGCTTGGCCACGATGAGATCGGCCTCACCGGCGCGCGGGTTGTCTTTCTCGTAGGCGCTTTCGCGGTGAAGCAAAATAACCATGTCGGCATCCTGCTCGAGTGAACCCGACTCACGAAGGTCGGAGATGGCCGGCATCTTGTCAGCGCGCTGCTCTGGCCCACGGTTGAGCTGGGATAGCGCTATCACCGGAACCTGCAGCTCTTTCGCGAGCAGCTTGAGAGCGCGCGAGAACTCACTGACCTCTTGTTGGCGGGACTCGACTTTCTTGCCACTGGTCATCAGCTGCAGATAGTCGATGATGACCATCTTGAGGCCCACCCGCTGCTTGAGTCGGCGGCATTTGGCACGGATCTCAACCAGGGTCATGTTCGGACTGTCGTCGATGTAGAGCGGTGCGTCATTGATGCGACCGCGAGTGGCGGCAATCGTGGTCCAATCGCGTGCCTCAACGGTGCCCTTGCGCATACTCTGGAGAGGTACGGAAGCCTCCGCCGCGAGCAGGCGCATCGCAATCTCGCTGCGCCCCATTTCGAGCGAGAAGAAGATGCTCGGCATGTTGTGGTGGATGGACGCCGAGCGTGCGAAGTCGAGGGCGAGGGTGGACTTACCCAACGCCGGACGAGCGGCCACGATGATGAGCTGGCCGCCGTGGAATCCGTTGGTCAGTTCGTCGAGATCCGCAAATCCGGTGGGGACGCCGCTCATTTGTCCGTCTTTGAGCTTGGCGGCCTCGATTTCTTCGATCGCCGCCGTCACAGCATCGGTGAGCGGAACGTAGTCCTCCGTCTGCGTTCCCCCCGTGACGGCATAGATTTCTGCCTGCGCGGTGTTGACGAGGTCAAGAACCTCCCCCTCAGCGGCGTAGCCCATCTGGGCGATACGGGTGCCCGCCTCGACCAGACGGCGCAGCAGCGCGCGCTCGGCCACGATGGTCGAATAGAACCCCGCGTTGGCAGCAGTGGGCACGAGGCTCGTCAGGGTGTGCAGGTAGTCGGCACCGCCGGCCCGGGAGAGTTCACCGACCTTGGTGAGCTCATCCGTGACGGTGATCACGTCGGTCGGCTCGCCCTGGGCATAGAGCGAGAGAATTGCGTCAAAAATTATCTCGTGCTTGGGAATGTAGAAGTCGCCGCCTCGGACGGTCTCAACAACGTCAGCGACAGCGTCCTTGCTGAGCATCATGCCGCCGAGGGCGCTCTGTTCTGCGAGGAGGTCGTGCGGCAGTGCTCGCTCCGACTTCCAGGCTTCAGCGGGCCGCTCTCCGCGGGCAGGCCCACCACTCGCTGACAAACCGTACTCATTTGACGCTGGCTGATTTGCCAGGCCCAGGTGAGCGATTGACACTCGGCACCTCTTTCTCTGTCGTTCGTATAGGTGTATCAGGGCCCACCGACACGGGACGGGAGACACCAGCCTGAGCGAGATGCCGACACTGATTTACCCTAAGGAGCCAGCAGCACCCGCCACAAACCCCCCTGTGGATAACGCTGTGGATAATCTGCGCGAAACGCCGTGGAGATTGTGCAGAACCTGTGCACTCGCCTGTGGACAAACTTTGATATTTTGCAAATAAAATTGTCTTGATCAGGACTTTAAGTATAAAAATAGGTTGTGAATAAAGTAGCCTCAATCAACCCTTGAACCTTGCCGATACGAATGCTCACCTGTGCACAAGAGCAGCGGGTCAATGCCCCAAAATCGCTCGTTAACGCCACGTAGCGGGGGATTCCCTGAGGAATCTCCCGCTACGTGGCTAGGTAAAAGCTGCCGGCCGTAGAGCGCCGGACCTACCGAGGTGCGTTGTTACTTGGCGGCGACGACCACGAGGGTGATCGTGGCGCTCAGCTCGTCACGAAGACGAACCGTTGCTGTGTGCTCACCGGTCAGCTTGATCGCGGTGAGTTCGATCTTGCGCTTGTCGACCGTGCCGAGGCCAGCGGCTGCGACGGCATTAGCCACATCCGTGGTCTTGACCGAACCGAACAGGCGTCCGCCCGCGCCGGCCTTGACGACCAGGGTGACCTTGGTGTTCTCAAGCTTAACCTTGAGCGCCTCAGCCTCTTCGAAGGTTGCGTGCTCGCGGGCTGCGCGGGCTGCCTTGATCTGCTCGATCTGCTTCTCGCCACCGCGGGTCCACGCCACAGCGAAGCCCTTGGGAACGAGGTAGTTACGAGCAAACCCGTTCTTGACGTCTACGACGTCACCGGGTGCACCGAGGCCGGAGACCTCATGCGTCAGAATCAATTTCGACATTTGGTTTCCTTACCGGCCTGAGCCTGCGTAGGGCAACAAAGCCATTTCGCGGGCGTTCTTGACGGCACGGGCGATGAGGCGCTGTTCCTGAACGGAGACGCCTGTGATGCGGCGGGCGCGGATCTTTCCACGCTCGGAGATGAACTTGCGCAGGGTGGGGACATCTTTGTAATCGATGACACCAACCCGAATCGACTTCGCGGGAGCGGCGTTCTTGCCACCCTTAGCTCCGCGAAGCGGCTTGCGGCGGTCGCCGCTCGACTTTCCAGCCATGATTTCCTTACTTTCTCAAAAGGTGTTAGCTACGCGCGTGGCGTGGCTTAGAAGGGGGTCTCGTCGCTGAAGTTGCCTGGACTGTTCCAAACATCTCCGCCGGACGCTGCGGGCGCAGCAGTCTTGGCAGGGGCGCTGGGTGCCCATGGCTCATCATTGCCCTGGCCACCGACAGCGGGAGCGCCGCTGCGGGGGCCGGACGACTGCGCGCGAGTGAGGGAAGCGGTGGCGTAGCGCAGCGAGGGACCAATTTCGTCGATCTCGAGCTCCATGCTCGTGCGCTTTTCACCTTCCTTCGTCTCGTACGAACGCTGCTTGAGACGCCCGGAAGCGATGACACGCGACCCCTTGGTCAGTGAACCTGCCACGTGCTCGGCGAATTCACGCCAAACGCTCGCACGCAGGAACAGCGCGTCGCCATCTTTCCACTCGTTAGCGGCACGATCGAATGTGCGCGGAGTAGAAGCGATGGTGAAGTTGGCAACCGCCAGCCCGTTCTGCGTGTAACGCAGTTCCGGATCGCTGGTGAGGTTGCCCACCACGGTGATTACGGTCTCGCCAGCCATGGGCTACTTGTCGCTTGCCTTGTCGGCAACAGCGGCCGGAGCCGGGGTGGCCTTGGCAGCAGCAGGCTTGGCGGCAGCGACCTTCGCGGAGGGAACCGCGGTGGAGGCGGCAGCAACCGGCGCGGAAGCGTCTACCTTGGCGGCAACCGGAGCAGCAGCGGCCGGAGCCTCGACTGCATCGGCGACGGCAGGCTTCGCAGCAGAAGCAACCTTGGCCGCCGGAGCGGCAGCGGCTGCAGCAGCAGCGTCAGCCTTGGCCGCGATGACCTTGGGGTTGGCAGCCTTGCGGGCAGCCTTTTCTGCGGCCAGCTTGGTAGCGACGACGACCTGGGCAATGCCCTCTTCGGCGCGGAGCACCTTGGTGCGCATGACTGCCTCGGACAGGCTCAGCTGGCGGTCGAGCTCGACCGTGGCTGAGGCGTTCGCGGTAAAGTCAACGACGGCATAAATGCCTTCGGTCTTCTTGTTGATCTCGTATGCGAGACGACGACGACCCCAGACATCAACCTTGTCAATGGTTCCACCATCGTTGCGAACAACGTTGAGGAACTTGTCAAGGCTGGGAGCTACGGTGCGCTCATCGATCTCGGGATCGAGGATAACCATTAGTTCGTACTGATGCATGACTAACCCACCTCCTTCGGACTAAAACGGCTACAGACTTTCTGCAACAGGAGGGTTGTGCATGTGCTGAACGCGGAGGCCGGGAATCCGGCACGCAGGCAACCTGCCCAGACTACCGGATACCTTGTCGTTGCGCCAGTCGATCAGCTGGTTTACTCGGTCAGGGTCGCGTTCGCTGCGTCCTGGGCTGCGCGCACACCCTGCTGCACCGGAATGCGACCGAGGAAGACTTCGTCAAGCAGTGGCCGCATGGCGTTCTCGGCGGCCGGCCAGCCAGCACCGCGCGGCGCCGGCGCCGTTCCGCCGGCCAAAACGTCGTAGAACGGGCTGATGTCGACCTTCTCGGCCGCCCAATAAGCAGCGTAGGCGGGCTGCGCGGCCAGGACGGCCGGAGACGCTGCGCCGGAAGCGCCAATGAATTCAGAGCCGGCAGCGCTCCCGAGCCATTCCAACACCCGCTGGGTTTTCGCCGGGTGCTCCGACGAAGCATTTCCGGCAGCAGCGATGCCATCGACCCCGCTGATCGAGCCGGCGGGACCGCTGGGAAGTTGCACGACGCCCCAGTCGAAGTTCGCCCCAGCGCTCACATTGGCGAGGTTGTACACCCCGCTCTGAAACAGAGCCATCTTGCCCTGCAGAAACTGCTCGCGGCTGAAATCGCCGTTGGTGTTGGTATCGGCGGCGGACGGAGCGACGTGCCACCTGTTCATAAGGTCGACGAGGTACTGGAATGAAGCGAGACCCGCGTCAGACGCAAAGACATACTGGTTAGTTTCATCCTGGAACTGAGCGCCACCGGAGGCCAGATAGTTCAGCACCATCGCCTGCAGGTCGTAGCCAGCGTTGTAGCCGTATTGACTCAGGTTGGAACCGTCGAAATCTGCGCTGTCGGCCGTATTCCCGTTGTAGTCCTTGGTGAGTTTCTGCAGCGCACTGATGAGGGTGTCGTTATTACCGGTGGGATCCCAGGTGAGCGCAGACACGTCTTCGACGGTCAGACCGGCATCACCAAGCAGGTCGGCGTTGTAATACACCGCGATGCCGGGGTCGGCCAGCTGCGGCACTCCCCACAGCGTGGCATCCCGGGTGTACTGGGCGACGACGGCTGGAACCCAGCCGGCCTGGGTATCCGCTGGAATGGCGGTCGTGATGTTGAGCAGTGCGCCCGCGTCGGCATAGGCAGGATAGCTGCCGCCGTCGACCCAGAACACGTCAGGGGCACTGTCACCGGCGACGTCGGTGCGCAGCTTCTCGAAGTAGTCGTCCCACGGCACGATCTCGACGTCGACGTGGATGTCGGGGTTGTCTTTTTCGAAAGCGGTGAAGGACTTCTCGTAGGCGGCAGCGACCTGTTCGTCCCAGAGTCGCACGGTCACCGTGGTCGCGGAGTTTCCAGTGTCGGAGTCGGAGAAATTCAGTGCGGCGACGGCCCCGGAGATGATGAGAAGCACGGCGGCTGCGCCGGCGGCAATGATGGTGGAACGCTTGGCCATGATGTCCTCTGTTGACGGATCGAACCTTCCCCAAGGGACTAGCCTACGCAGAACCCGCAATGGTGATCGACCGGACGAAGCTGCGCTGGAACATCAGGAACAGCACGAGGAGCGGAACCAGAGCGAGCGTTGTGGCCGCCATGACGAGCGTCCAATTGCCGTTGAACTGGCTTTGCAGGCTTGCGGTGGCGACGGTCACGACCCGCCACTCGGTGCCGGTCGTGACCACGAGCGGCCACATGAAACTATTCCAGTGGCTCACGATTGTGATGAGGGTCAGGGTGGCGATGATCGGGCGGGACAGCGGCACGACGATCTCGACCAACACGTCGAGGGTGTTCGCCCCGTCGAGCCGGGCGGCATCGATGAGCTCCTGGGGAATGCCGCGAAAATATTCGCGCAACAAAAAAATCGCGTAGGGGGAGGCGAACGCGAATGGCAGCACGAGACTCCAAAACGAGTTGCGCAGGCCGGCCTCGGTCATCATGAGGTACAGCGGAACGACGAGCACGACCGGGGGGATCATCAGGGTCGACAGGTACACCCAGAACAGTATCTGGCGACCGGGGAAGTCGACCCGGGCGAAGGCATAGGCGGCGAGAATCGAACAGATCAACTGCCCGACCAGAATCAGCACGGCCGCGAGTACCGTGATCAGGATGGCGCGCCCGAATTGGGCCGGACCGTTCAGCAAGAGCGCAAAATTTTCCAGGGTGAACGGGTCAGGCCAGCTCAGCGCTGACTGCTGCGCGAACTGCTCCCGTGTCTTGAACGCGGTCAGGATACTCAGCAGGAACGGGCCGAGGGTGAACAGTGCGCCCAGCACGAGCACAAGGTAAACGGCGACCGTGGAGGATAATCTAGTCCATTTCATAGGTGACCCTCCGGCGAAAATACAGCTGCTGGGCGAGGGTGATGACGACCAGGATGACCAGCAGAACGACGGCCATCACGGCCGCGCGGCCGAGGTCGAAGGCATCGAAAGCTTCGTAGTAGATGCGCGCGGCCACGACATCCGTCGATCGTGCCGGGCCGCCTTGGGTGAGCGCGTACACCTGGTCGAAGACCTGAAAGGCCGAAATAACCGTGGTGACCAGCACGAAGAACATGGTTGGGCGCAACAGGGGCAGCTTGATATGCCAGAACATCTTCACCGCGCCGGCGCCGTCGATGCGGGCCGCCTCGAGAATCTGCCCAGGAATGTTGAGCAGCCCGGCCATGAAGAACAGGGTTACGTAGCCGACGTTGGTCCAAATCACCACGGCGGCCACAGCCGGAAGCGCGAGTGCGGGGTCACTGAGCCACTCGACGCGCTGCCCGAGCAGTGTGTTGAGTGCCCCATCCGTGGGCGCGAGGATCCACTTCCAGACGACGCCGAGAGCAAGTGGCGCGCAAATCCACGGCAGTACGTAGATCGTGCGAAACCATGCTGACCCCGGCAGGCCGCGCGTGAGCACAGTGGCCGCGGCGAGGCCGATCAGGGTTTGAATCGGCACCACGAGCAGAGTGAAGATGAGCGTGACCAGCAGGGAGTTGCCAAAGATGCCGTCACTGAGAACGGATTGGTAGTTGTCGAGGCCGACGAAGGTGATCGGGCCGATCAGGTCCCAGCTCTGAAAGCTGAGCCAGAGCACGACGAGCACCGGAAGGAGGAGGAAGCAGACCACGCCGAACAGACTGGGCGCGAGCAGGGCATAGCCGGTGATCGCCCTGCGTCGACGCAGGCTGCCCCTATTGGACACGCTCCGCCCACCAGCCCACTAGCCGGCGAGTGGCTTCGTCCTCGCCGAGGGGTCCATCGTCCAGCCGCTGCTCGAGCAGATAGCGGTAGGCCTCGCCCACCTCGCGCCCCGGTTTCATGCCGAGCACGGCCATGATCTGTTCGCCGTCGAGGTCGGGGCGTACGGCGCCGAGTTCTTCCTGCTCGGCCAGGGCGGCAATGCGCTGTTCCAGGTCGTCGTAGGCGAAGCCGAGCCGATCGGCCTTGCGCCGGTTGCGGGTCGTGACGTCGGCGCGGGTGAGGATATGCAGCCGTTCCAGTTGGTCCCCGGCGTCGCGCACATATCGGCGCACGGCGGAGTCGGTCCAGGCGCCCTCGGTGTAGCCGAAGAATCGCAGGTGCAGCTCGATCAGGCGAGCGACGGCGTTGATGGTGTCATTGTCAAAGCGCAGGGCGCGCAGTCGTTTCTTAGCCAGCTTCGCCCCGACCACGTCGTGGTGGTAGAAGCTCACGACTCCGCCCGGCTCGAGTTTGCGGGTGGCCGGCTTGCCGATGTCGTGCAGCAGGGCTGCGAGGCGCACGATCAGGTCGGGAGACTCAAGGTTGCCGCGTGATTTCTCGTAGCCCATGGCCTGCTCCAGCACGGTGAGGGTGTGCTGGTAAACGTCCTTGTGGTGGTGGTGCTCGTCGATCTCCAATTGCAGACCGGGAATCTCGGGGAGCACGATCTCGGCCAGGCCGGATTCCATCAGCACTTCGATGCCCGCGCGTGGGTCCTTCGAGACCAATAGTTTCGACAGTTCGTCACCGATGCGTTCGGCTGACACGATGCGGATGCTGTCTCGCATCTTCTCCATGGCCAGTGCGGTGTCGAGATCCAGCGTGAAACCCAGCTGCCCGGTAAACCTGGCCGCGCGCAGCATCCGCAGCGGGTCGTCTCCGAAAGAAACCTCCGGAGTGCTCGGCGTGCGCAGGCGCTTGGCCAGCAGGTCGTCGATGCCGCCGGCCGGATCAACGAGCGTCAACTGGGGCAGGCGCAGTGCCATCGCGTTGACGGTGAAGTCGCGGCGCATCAGGTCAGGTTCGAGGTGGCGTCCGAACACGACGTCGGGCTTGCGGGTGGTGCCGTCGTAACTGTCAGCTCGATAGGTGGTGATTTCCACCGTCTCGCCGGCCAGGCTGGCACCGATTGTGCCGTAAGCCCGGCCAATGTCCCACTGCGCTTCAGACAGTGGCCTGACGAGCGCGAGAATCTGGTCGGGGGTCGCATCCGTGGTGAAATCCAGGTCGTGCAGTGGACGATCAAGGAACGCATCGCGCACCGGGCCACCGACCAGAGCGAGTTCGTGGCCGGCAACCGCAAATGCGTTCGCCAGACGGGATACCGTGGGAGTGGCAGCCAGGTCGCCCAGTCGTGCGAGGGCTGCCGCGACGCTCTGCATAAGCCCCATATTAGTTGCCATACTGAGGCGCGCAGTCGCGGTGCAGGCGGCTCTACGCTGGTACGCCGTAGAATCCCCTTATGGTGGCCGAGTCAGATCCCGCGCATCGGCCCGCGTTCCCGGTTGCCGCGTGCGCTGCCGTGCCCCCGGCCGCAAGCGTGTTTTCTCATCGGCGATGGCGACCAATCACGGCGTTTCTGTTGGGATTCCTAACCCTGGCGTCCCTGATTTTTGCGCCGCTTTCCTCTTTGCCATTGTCCCGGGCCGCTACGGAGAACAGTGCGGTCACGAGCGCCACAACCCCCGAAGACACCATCAGCGTCACCGTATCTCCGACCACTTCGCCGCAATTGTCGCCGGGCCAGGATCTGGTTCTGACGGTGACCGTGCACAACAACACAGACGCAGGCATTCCGATCGGCCGCGTTGATGTGTACCTCGCGCAGCTGGCGCTGACCACGCGAGCTGCGCTCGATGACTGGCTACGACCCGATGCGGACACAAATTCTGGCGACCAGCTGGTGAGCGTACCAACGACGGAAGTTATTCCGGCTCGGGCCAGTACAAACCTCAGCATCACGGTTTCGGCCGAGGCCGTGGGATTGAGCGACCGAAACGCGTGGGGATCGCGTGGGATCGCCGCGATTCTCAGCGTGGGTGATGCGATTCAGGCAGAGGGCCGTGGCACATTTGTCTGGTCGCAGGGCAGCGCGATCACCCCGGTCGGGCTCGCTTCCATCCTGCCGATCACGACCCCGGAAAGCGCGACCGGGCTGATCACCCTGAAGGCGCTCGAGTCGTACACGAGCTCGGTCGGTCTGCTCTCTCGCCAATTGGATGCCGCCATAGAGACCCCAACGGCAGCGATCGCCCTTGATCCGCAGATTATCGCCTCGATTCGCGTGCTCGGCACCAAAGCTCCGGCATCGGCCGTGGCCTGGCTCGACCGTCTGGCCGGGGCCAGCAACGATATCTTTCCGCTCGGTTACGCGGATGCCGACATTGCGTTGCAAGCGCAGGCCGGAGCCACGACGCTACTCACGCCGACCTCTTTCTCGTCGGCAATTGATGCCAGTCTGTTTGTCGTGCCGCCGGCCACACCCATCCCTGAGCCCACGACCAGCCCGACCGCTGTGCCCAGCATCACCTCTCGCGCCGGGGCTGAAACTGCCCCCTCGCCAACGCCCACCCCGACTCCCGCATTGGAACCCGGCGCAACGGTCATTCCGTCGACCAGCGACCTGTTGGCGTGGGATTACACGAGCACCGCGATCGGCTGGCCGGTCGCCGGGAGTGTTGCGCGCACCGACCTCGACGTGTTTGCCGCGAGCGGCCAGACGACGACTATCCTCTCCAGCGGCAACGTCGAGCAATCCGACGTCTTCACCCCTAATGCAGCGTTCGCCCTTCCGGGCGGGCTGGCCCTCGTCAGTGACTCCGTGCTCTCGGCCGCCATCCGGGCCGCCGCCGCGGCGACGTCCGAGGATGAGTGGCGGGTTAACGTCTCCGAGGCTGCTGCGCTTTTGGCGATCGTGTCTGCGGAAAACCCCAATTCAGCACGCACGATGTTGGTCACCTTCGATCGCAGCAGCCCGGCCAGTGCCACCCGGATCAGTCAGACCCTCGCGGCGCTCGATTCTACGGCTTGGTCGAACGCGGCTCCCCTGCAGTCAGCCTTGGAGTCCGCCCCGGCCACCACGGTAACCTTTCAAGACCAGGCAATTGACAGCAACCGGGTCGCACTCGCCCGTTCCCTGTTGGATCGCGAGGCGGCGATCTCTGAATTTGCCACCATTTTGGCTGATCCCCTCGCGTTCACCGCTCCGGCACGACTGAATGTGCTCGCCCTTTTCGACACGACCTGGGCTTCGCAGACGTCGGCCTGGGCTGAGCAGGTCGGGGCGAGCCTGGCTGCCTCCTTCGACCTGATTCACGCCGTGACCGTCACCACTCGCGGACCAATTATTGTGGTGGGCAGCAAGGTCGACCTCCGCATCACGCTCGACAATGCCCTGGACCAAGCCGTCACCGTGCGCGCCAAGATTGTGCCCTCCAACGGTCGACTCGTTGTCGGTGACACCCTCGAGACCATCATTCAGCCCAACTCTTCACAAGCGGTTTCCGTGCCACTCAGCGCCGCCGTCGGTAACGGCGACGTCGTCTTGCGAGTCACCCTGTTCACCCTGAACGGCACTCCGCTGGGCCAGCCAGCCCCCATTGACGTCAGCGTGCGCGCCGACTGGGAAGGAGTCGGTGCGAGCATCTTCGCGATCCTTGTCGTCGGCTTCTTCGGTTTCGGCATCTGGCGGAACATCGTGCGCCGACGCCGGGAACGTGCCGGTGAGGCACCCGCGACTCCCGGCAGAGTCGTGTTAACTGAGACGGAATCCGATGTCTGACACCGCGACCGCCAACGGCGGAATCGGTCGAGCCAGCGCTTTCCTGGCCTCCGGCACGATCGTGTCGCGCATTCTCGGCTTCGTGAAGGTCATTGTGCTGGCCGCCATAATCGGCCAGTTCGGCGCCACTGCTGACACCTTCGCGATCGCCAATCAGCTGCCGAATACCATCTATGTGATCGTGGCCGGTGGAATACTGACGGCCGTTCTGGTTCCGCAGATCGTTCGTGCCAGCCTGCACGCCGACGGCGGCACTGCGTACATCAACAAGCTGCTCACGCTAGCCCTGGTCGTGCTGTTGGCGGCGACGCTCGCGGCTACCCTGTTGGCCCCGCTGATAACGAGATTCATCGGCCTGAACCTGCCCGAGAACGAAAAGGCACTGGCCGTGGCATTTGCCTACTGGTGCCTTCCGCAAATGTTCTTCTACGGCCTCTACACGCTGCTTGGCGAAGTCCTCAACGCCCGCAAATCCTTCGGACCGTTCACCTGGGTGCCGGTGCTCAACAACCTCGTAGCCATCGCCGGCCTGATCGTTTTCGCAACGCTGTTCAGCCCCGACCCGACCGGTGATCGATCGGCTGCCGAGATCACATCGGCCATGGTCGCTGTGCTGGGAGGCAGCGCCACCCTCGGCGTGATCACCCAGGCCGTCGTTCTGTTGTATTTCTGGCGTCGCATCGGTTTGCGCTATCGCCCGGACTTTCACTTTCGCGGCGTCGGTCTCGGGGCCGCGGGCAAAATGGCGAGCTGGACCTTCGGCATGCTTCTGCTCACGACCTTCGCGGGAATCGTCGAAACGCAGGTCGTCACCCGCGCGCACGGTGAAGCATCCGTTGCCGTGCTCGCGACCGCTTGGCTGATCTTCATGCTGCCGCACTCGGTGATCACCGTGTCGGTCGCGACGGCATACTTCACCCGCATGAGCGAACACGCCTCACTGGGTAATTGGACTCTGGTCAAAACGGATGCTTCGAGCGCGATTCGGGGAACGTCGCTGGTAATCGTGCTCTCTGCGGCCGTGATCGCCGTCTGCGCCTACCCCGTCGCTGCCGTCTTCGTGGCACCGTTCGACCAGGTTCAATCCATCGGCAACGTCATCATCGCGTTCGTTTTGGGGCTCGTGCCGTTCTGCGTACTGTTCGTTCTGCAGCGCACTTTCTATGCCCTCGGCGACACACGCACACCGTTCTTTTTCACCCTGTTTCAGGTCGTTCTGCTGATCTGCGCCGTGCTGGCGTGCGCGTGGCTGCCGACAGACTGGATTGCCGTGGGCATCGCCGGTTCTATCACCGTGACCGGCACGCTGCAGGCCATTCTGGCTGCCCTGCTCCTGCGCCGTCGAATGCACGGTATCGACGGGCGTCGCATTCTGCGCAGCCTCGTGAAATATCTGGTCGCGGTCATCATGCCCCTGGCTGCGGGCCTGACCCTCATGGTGATTCTGGGGGCCGGTGTCGAGGGTGGCTTCGCGGTGTCCTCGAGACTCACGGCCATGGTCTCCATGGCTCTGACCGGTGTGATCATGGCCGCGAGCTACTTCGGCCTGCTGCTGCTCATGCGCAGCGACGAGCTCACAGCGTTCCTGACGCCCCTGCGTGATCGATTGCGCCGCTAACCACCGCGGCGGGCGCAGCAGCCCCCAGCGCCAGGGTGAAGGCTTCGCCCGGTTTTCCCGATCGGTTCCCGAGACTGTGCCGAACCTCCAAGCTGGGAGGCCATGGAATAGCAGCCGATTAGGATGTGTTGTATCGAAGCGTGAGGCGGGATATTGCTCGTCTCGCCCACCACTGCAAGGAGTGTGCGCGTGCGTCAGATCATCATTATCGGTTCCGGACCGGCTGGCTACACGGCGGCGATTTACGCCGCCAGGGCCAACCTCAAACCGCTTCTGATTGCCAGTTCGGTCGAGGCCGGCGGTGAATTGATGAATACCACCGACGTCGAGAACTTTCCTGGCTTCCCGGAAGGCGTCCAGGGACCCGACCTGATGACCAAAATGCAGGAGCAGGCAGAACGCTTCGGCACCGAGGTCGTCTACGACGACGTCGAATCTGTTGACCTGTCAGGACCCGTCAAGACGGTCACCCTCGGCAACGGTGACGTCGAGCAGGCGCTCACAGTCATTTTCGCCACCGGTTCTGCCTACCGCAAGCTCGGCCTCAGCGATGAAGAACGTCTCTCCGGCCGTGGCGTCTCCTGGTGCGCCACCTGCGACGGTTTCTTCTTCCAAGGCAAAGAAATCGCCGTGATCGGCGGTGGCGACTCTGCCATGGAAGAAGCTACCTTCCTCACCCGGTTCGCCTCGAAGGTGCACGTCATTCACCGCAAGGGCGAATTGCGCGCGTCAAAGATCATGCAGGAACGTGCCTTCGCAAACGACAAGATCGAGTTCATCTGGAACTCCGAGGTCGTCGGTATTTCCGGTATCGACGCCGTCGACGGTCTAATCCTGCGCGACACTGTCTCCGGAACCGAGACCGGTCTGCCCGTTGGCGGAGTGTTTGTAGCGATCGGCAATGATCCGCGCACGCACCTCGTGCACAAGCAGCTCGACCTCACCCCGGAAGGCACCATTGCCGTGGCGGGCCGATCATCGCTTACGAGCCAGGCTGGCGTGTTTGCAGCCGGCGACGTAATCGATTCCAGCTACCGTCAGGCCATCACTGCGGCTGGTTCCGGCTGCGCGGCCGCTCTCGACGCGGAGCACTACCTCAGCACCCTTCCCCCCGCCTTGCTGGCCCAGGCCGGCGAAACCGAACTCGCACCAGTCAACTAAGGAGTATTACATGACCGCACGATCCGTTACCGAAGCCAACTTCGAACAAGAAGTCATCAACAACGAAAAGACCGTTCTGGTGGATTTCTGGGCCGAGTGGTGTGGCCCCTGCCGCGCTGTCAGCCCGATCCTCGACCAGATTGCAGCCGAGAACGCCGACAAGCTCGACATTGTCAAGCTCAATGTCGACGAGCACCCCGCTCTGGCCGCTAAGTACCAGATCACCTCCATCCCCGCGATGAAGGTCTTCCAGAAGGGTGAGGTCGTCAAGACCGTCATCGGCGCCAAGCCGAAGCCGCAGCTCGAGAAGGACCTGGCCGACTTCCTCGTCTAACCAGTAGTTCACACGCGATCAAACCCGTCCGGCATCAGCCGGGCGGGTTTTTTCGTGCCCGGTGCCACCCCATACGATAAGGAAGACAGCAGAACGGATGTGACGTGACAATTCAGGGTTCCCCCCAGACCGGCGCTGTGCAGACAACTACTGCGCAGGGCAGCAACAATCTCGACCCGTGGTACCACCACTACGCCGACCGAGCCGCTGGGCTCAAGGCCTCCGAGGTGCGCGCACTCTTCGCTGTGGCCTCACGTCCCGAAGTGGTTTCACTCGCCGGCGGAATGCCATATGTCGCTGCCCTGCCGCAGGACCTCGTCATTGATGCAATGGACCGAGTCATGCACCAGAAAGGTGCTACCGCCCTACAATATGGATCTGGTCAGGGATTTCCCTTGCTTCGCGAACAAATTCTCGACGTTATGGCCCTCGAAGGCATCAAGGCCAACGCCGATGAAGTAGTCGTGACGACCGGCTCCCAGCATGCCCTCGAGCTCGTGAGCAAGCTCTTTTTGAACCCTGGCGACGTCGTTATCTCCGAAGGCCCGAGTTACGTCACCGCTATGGTCATCTTCAAGTCGTACCAGGCCGAAGTCGACCATGTTCCGATGGACGAGAACGGTCTGATCCCGGCCGCTCTGATCGAGCACATCGCTGCCTTGAAGGCCGCCGGACGAACCATCAAGTTTCTCTACACGATCCCCAGCTTTCACAATCCCGCCGGGGTCACGCTTAGCTGGGAGCGGCGCGTGGAGATTCTCGAGATTTGCCGATCGAACAATATCCTGGTGCTTGAGGACAACCCCTACGGCCTGCTGTACTTCGATAAGCCAGCACCGGATGCCATTCGCTCGCTCGAGCGCGACGGCGTCGTCTACCTGGGCACCTTCTCGAAGACGCTCGCGCCTGGTTTCCGAGTTGGCTGGGCGCTCGCCCCGCATGCTATTCGTGAGAAACTCGTGCTTGCCAACGAGGCGGCCGTGCTCTCCCCCAGCTCCCTCACCCAGATGATCATTTCAGAGTACCTGGCTACGACCGACTGGAAAGCGCAAATCAACACGTTTCGCGGCGTGTACCACGAGCGCAAAAATGCCATGCTGGCCGCCCTGGATGAGTATTTGCCGGACCTGAGCTGGACCAATCCAACCGGTGGATTCTACGTTTGGGTCACCCTGCCTGAACGACTCGATTCCAAGGCCATGCTTCCCCGTGCGGTCAAGGAACTAGTTGCGTACACACCTGGAACCGCGTTCTACGCGGACGGAGATGGGCGTCAGAACCTGCGTCTCGCCTTCTGCTATCCCACCCCCGACAGTATTCGACTTGGCATACGTCGTCTGGCTACTGTGATTCGCGGCGAACTCGACCTACTGGACACTTTTGCCGGCACAGGGCCGCTCGGCGTTGCCCCCGACCGACCCGGCATCCACAATCAGCGTTTCGGTGGCCCACCGGCGAATATTTCTTAATTGCGCATTACTACCGACACTCAGCAAGGAAAAAACCTGATCATGAGCGAATTATCCGCACTTAGAATCATCGTGCTGGCCGGTGGCATCTCCCATGAGCGTGACGTGTCACTGCGATCGGGACGACGCGTAGCGGATGCCCTCACCGACGAAGGCCACTTCGTCACCGTGCTTGACCCTGGCGCCAACTTACTGACCACCCTGGCGGAACAGGCCCCAGACCTCATCTGGCCCACCCTGCACGGCGCCACGGGAGAGGATGGCGCCCTTCTGTCCCTGCTGGAAACCACCGGAATTCCATTTGTCGGTTCGCGCGGCCCCGCGGCCGCTCTGGCCTGGAACAAGGCGATCGCCAAAGAGCTGGTGCTTCGGGCCGGCTTCGCAACTCCCCCCGCAATTGCACTGTCGACCGAAACCTTCCGCGATCTCGGAGCCACGAGCGTGCTTGAGCACTTGGTGAGGGCGATCGGCCTGCCGCTCGTCGTCAAGCCTGCCCAGGGCGGCTCGTCACAGGGCGTGACGATTGTGCGCGCCCCCGCCGACCTGCCGCGCGCCATGGTCGACGCGTACACCTACGCCGACACCGCTTTGGTTGAGGCCTACATCGACGGGGCCGAGGTCACTGTTGCCGTCCTCGACACCGGAGATGGTCCCGAGGCACTGCCGATCGTGGAAATCGTTCCCCTCGACGGCGTATACAGCTTCGAGGCTCGCTATAACGCTGGTGAGACCGATTTCTACACGCCTGCCCGTCTCTCTGACGATGTCGCAGTGACCGTCGCCGCCGCAGCGGTGGCCATACACACTCTTCTGGGGCTGCGCCACCTAAGCCGAGTGGACCTCATTGTCGATGCCGCCGGCACGCCTTGGTTTCTCGAGGCTAATGTGCTCCCCGGCCTCACCGAAACATCCTTGGTTCCCCAGGCCATCGAGGCCGACCGTCACACTCTCGGCGCCACCTACTCTGCGCTGGCGACGAACGCCCTAGTCACCCAATAAGCTACGTTTCACGTGAAACATCGCCGCTTCCCTTACGCGCACATCCCGTTTCACGTGAAACGCCGCGCCTCTCCCAGGGACACTCTTGTTTCACGTGAAACGTGGCAAGGCGCCTGCTGAGCCGCCACAAGAAAGCCGGGCCGCCACAAGAAAGCCGGGCCGCCACAAGAGCGGCCAGAAAAGAATGTTTCCTGCGGACGGACCCGGCACGCACCCCGGAACATTTGACGTGCCACGCCCGTCATGGACTGTTTCACGTGAAACGTCGCGCGGAAAGACCCTCCGACTAATTTGCGCTGAAGCCCGGCTCTCCGAGGACCGTCAGAATACGGTTCAAGTCACCGATAGTCGCAAAATCGACCGTGATCTGGCCTTTTCTAGCTCCCAGATTGATTTTCACGCGAGTGTCGAGCCGATCTCCGAGGTGCTCTGCGATCTCATCTAGATGTCCCTGGCGTCGACCGGGCAGTGCTTTCGCCTTCACTGCCCGCGGAACGGCAATCGCAGCCGCTTCGGCCGCACGAACAGACAGGTCTTCCTCGACGATTTTGTCGGCCAAACGTAGCATCCCGGCCGGGTCGCCCACTGACAGAATCGCGCGCGCATGACCGGCCGAAAGTACACCAGCAGCAACGCGCAACTGAACCGGTTCCGGTAGTTTTAGCAGGCGCAAGGTGTTAGTGATTTGCGGACGAGATCGACCAATGCGTTTGGCTAATTCCTCCTGGGTTATACCGAAGTCCGCAAGCAACTGCTGATAAGCGGAGGCTTCTTCCAGTGGATTCAGCTGGGCGCGGTGCAGGTTCTCCAGCAAGGCGTCACGCAACATATCGACGTCTGCGGTCTCACGCACCACTGCCGGAATGGTGTCAAGCCCAACCAACTTCGTGGCGCGCAAACGCCGCTCACCCATAACAAGCTCATACTTACCCGGTTCATCGGATAATGGGCGAACAACGATGGGTTGCAACACCCCAACTTCACGAATGCTGTGCACAAGTTCAGCAAGGTCATCTTCGTCGAAAATAGTACGCGGCTGCGCACGGTTAGGAACGATATTTTGCGGATTCAGGTGTGCCAGTCGGGCGCCAGCTGTCAGCGGAACATCGGGGACGACTTCGGGCGACTCGCCCGCTGAAGTCGTCACACCCCGCGGAAAGAACACGTCGACCGGGCGCGGAGCGGAGGCATCGTCCTGCACCGGAATGAGTGCGCCGATACCGCGGCCAAGGCCGGTTCTTTTCGCCATTAGTGCTGTTCTTTCGTTTGAGAAGTATTTTCCGCTCGTGGCGCCCCACGATGGGCCATTTCTGCGGCTGCTTCCAGGTAGGAGAGCGATCCTGCCGAGTTTAGATCGTAGCTGACGACACTCTGGCCATAGCTTGGAGCCTCAGAGACGCGCACAGAGCGTGGAATTGCGGTATTAAGCACCTCGTCGGGGAAATGATCACGCACTTCCTTCGCAACCTGGGTTGCCAGATTGGTGCGACTGTCGTACATCGTGAGCAAAATGGTCGAAACGACAAGGTCGGGGTTGAGGTGTTTCTCGATCAGAGCGATGTTCTTGAGTAGCTGACTCAGTCCCTCGAGTGCGTAATACTCGCATTGGATGGGGATAAGTACCTCACGTGCGGCGACGAAAGCGTTGATGGTCAATAGCCCAAGTGACGGCGGGCAGTCAATAAAAACATAATCGTAGGGCTCGACCATCTCGGCCAGGTAGAGGTCGAGTGCACGGCGAAGGCGCTGCTCACGCGCGACGAGTGAGACCAGTTCGATCTCGGCACCGGCAAGGTGGATCGTCGCGGGAACACAGAACAGCGCACCAAATTCGGGACTCTTCTGTACGACCTCGTCCATGGGCATGTCGTTAATGATGACGTCGTAGACGCTCGGCGTCTCAGCACGGTGTTCAACGCCAAGGGCCGTAGATGCGTTGCCCTGCGGGTCGAGGTCTATGACCAAGACACGTGCTCCCTGTCGAGCCAACGCGGCGGCCAGGTTGACCGCGGTTGTAGTCTTACCGACCCCACCCTTCTGGTTGGAGATCGTTAATACTCGCGTGTTCTCGGGTTTCGGCAGATCTCCAGCAGCAATGACCTGACGACGACGCGTGAGTTCCGCAATTTCTCGGGCCAGCGGCGTTGTCCCGTCGAACCCTGCCGTCTTACCGTTGCGCTGATCTTCAGCAGGATGTTTCACGTGAAACCTTTACGCTCGACGGTTGATGAGCCACCTGAAAGGGACCCCCGAACATGAAATTCAGTGTCATTCGGGACTACTCCACTGTAGCTCTGATGACTCGCGTAACCTCGGGCAGCACGCCAGCACCGAGTGTAATGACCTGAACATCACGCAGACGATACTTGCGAATCGGTTTGGCCGCTGCCTCAATCTCACGCTGCGCCCCCTCACCTTTCATGAGGATGAGCTCACCGCCGCTGCGCAGTAGGGGAGCGGTCAATGGTAACAACTTACTCAAGGCACTCACCGCTCGAGCAGTCACTTGATCAAGTGGATGCGCCAGGCGTGTTTCTTCGGCGCGCGCACGCACCACGGTCACATTCAACAGGCGTAGGGCCGCAACCTGGTCATTCAACCAGGCGACTCGACGTTCCATCGGTTCGATCAGCACGAAGTCCACGTCGGGGCGGGCGATAGCCAGCACGAGACCGGGAAGGCCGGCGCCGGAGCCAACGTCACCCACGAGACCCGGACGCAAGAGGGGCGCCACGACGGCGCAATTGAGGATGTGCCGAGACCACAGACGTGGGAGTTCCAGTGGACCAATTAGCCCCAAAATTTCGCCCTGATCGGCTAAATTCTTGACAAAGGCTCTCATGACATCGATCTGTGGTCCCAAAAGGTCGACCGCCGTTAGCGGCTCAATCTCTACGGCAACCGGATCGGCCGTGCTCCCTGATGCCACCATCGATGCAGGCATGTTTCCCGCGGTACGTTTCGGGTCCGGCGTGACAGATTGCGACATGACCAACGAGACTACGCCGCGGTAATGACGGTGTGTCGGTCGCGGCCCTCACCGGACGACTCCGACCGGTAACCACCACTGGCCGCTACGATGTCGTGTACCAGTTTGCGCTCGTAAGATGACATGGCCGGCAGGTCCGCTTCGGTCGCACCACCCTCAATCCGCTCAATAGCCCGGGTCACAAGGGCCGCGAGTTCGGCTTCGCGCGCTTCACGGGATCCGCCGATATCCAAGATCAGCCGCGAAAAAGAACCCGTTTTGTTCTGCACCGCGAGGCGAGTCAGTTCCTGTAGGGCGTTGACCGTTTCCGGCTTGGAAAGTACACGCAGACTGTCAGCCTCTGACGCTTTGACCGCTAAGTAGGCCCGACCGTTGCGCGCATCAATGTCAATGTCGCCGTCCAGGTCGCAGATATCAAGGAACTCCTCGATATAGTCCGCAGCAATGTCACCTTCACGCTCGAGCTGATCGGTCGTCAGGGGTGTCTCGGTAACGCTCCCGGGTTCCGGAACGGCGGGGGAGGGATCCGTTATCGTGTCGGTGGCAATGACAACTGCACTGTCAACAGTGACAGTACCCACTTCGTTGAGGCCGTTTTTGTCCGTCACGATGATCTCCACTATTTTTTCGGGCCGTTTTGTTTTTTTGCACGGGCCTTGCCGACCGGCTGCTGCCGCTGAACGGGCTTGGCTGGCTCCTCCACCACAATGATGTCACCGTCAGTCGCGATGAGCTTGCCTTTACGCGCCAGACGATCTTCCCGAGCCTTGGCGGCTTCACTGCCGGGCGTGGGCATGTTTCGGATGACCAGGAACTGCTGAATCATGGTCCAGAAGTTTGAGGTGAGCCAGTAGAACATGACGCCGAGCGGGAATGCAACACCAGAGAAGGCGAAGACGAGGGGGAGCAGGTAGAGCATGATGCGCTGCTGCTTGAACATGGGGCTCGCCTTGGTTTCAGGCGACATGTTCTTGGAAACGATCTGCAACTGGGTGATGAACTGCGAGGCGGTCATCAGCACAACCATTGTGGCCGCGATGATCATGACGGTGCCATTGAACGGGTCACCGGCAGTCCATAGCGACCACTGGGAGGCAAAGGTATCGTGCAGCGGCGCATTGCCAAACAGAGTGGCGTTGCCGAAGCTCTCGGCAAGGCTTTGGTTGAGGGGGCCGACACCGCGGGTGGAGCGCTGGGCATCATTGAGCACCGAGAACAGGGCGAAAAAGATCGGCATCTGCAGGAGCAGCGGCAAACACGAGCTCAGCGGGTTGGTACCGGTCTTCTTGTACATGGCCATGGTCTCGCGGGACATGGCTTCGCGCGAGAACTGGTCTTTCTTGCCCTTGTACTTGTCCTGGATCTTTTTAAGCTGGGGGGCGACCTCGAGCATCTTACGCTGGCTCTTGATCTGCCGTACGAAGATAGGAATAAGGGCCGCACGCACCACCAGTACGAGGCCGACGATAGACAACACCCAAGTGAGACCGTCGTTGTAACCCATACCCAAGCTGGAAAAAAGCCAGTGGAAGGCGACGAGCAGTAGCTCGACCACCCATTTCAGAGGCCAGAGAATCGTACCTATGAGGTCCATACTGTGGGTTAGCCCTTTCCGTGGCTAGGTGCGACGACAAAACCGAACGACGTCACACGAAAGCGACGCTTCTTTTTTAGAGGTACATCATCGATGCCACCTTCAGACCACGGATGACAGTGGCTCAGTCTGCGGGCGGCAAGGGCGCAGCCCCACGCTAGTCCGTGTTCCTGTACGGCCCCCAGCGCGTAGGCCGAACAAGACGGGTAAAACCGGCACACATCTCCGTAGAGCGGAGAGATCAGGGCGCGATACACGCGAAGAACTACGACACCCGTGTTGCGGGGTATCAGGATAATCGTCGCGAGTACTCGGTTCATCGGCTCACACTCCGCTTTCGCGCTGGGTGCTGGCGGGAGAGGGAACGGTGAACTTCGTCGCGCAGCGTCTGCCAGTCAACATCGCGCGCTGCCGGCAAAGCGCGGATTACAACATCCGTGCCCGCCGGAACCAGCCAGAGCAATTCGAACGTCACCGCCTTGAGGCGGCGTCGAACGAGATTGCGCTTCACAGCGTTACCCACATTCTTTGCGACGATAAAGCCGAAGCGAACCGGAACACCGGCGGCACCAGAATGAATCTCAGCACTTATTCGTACATAGAGAACGGTGTGCGCATCAACGATTCGCACACCACGCCGAACCACGCCTTGATAGTCACTGCCGCTCGTGATGCGATTTACGTGAGCGAGCACGAGAACCTGGCGACCACGAGAGACTAGGCGGAGAGTTCAGTGCGACCCTTGCGACGGCGTGCACCGAGGATGGCGCGGCCCGCACGGGTGCGCATGCGCAGGCGGAAGCCGTGCACCTTGGCGCGACGACGGTTATTCGGCTGGAAGGTTCTCTTGCTCATAATTCAATCTCCACGTATTTGAATCACCGCTGGCCAAATTCCCTTCGGCCAAAACAGCAGCGCGCACAGAAGTCGGAAGCCCGCGGGATGGGGTCAACTGATTAAAACTACGGCCTCGGCCACGTCTGGTCAAACTCAGACCCCGAATCGAGTCATTCGCGACAATAATGACCCCAACGCAAAGACTGAACAGAAAGCGTGTCGCCCGCGATGAATTCGCCTCGCTGAGCGGGATTGACTACCGTAAAGACAAGTTATCCACAGGTTGGTAGCATCAACCTGAGAATTCGGCTGAATTTGTACACAGGCGGTGGATAACTTTAACGATGAGTACGGACCAAGAACTTACATGGCCCCCGAACCTCGCGCCACGCGGACCGGTGAGACTGGGCGCGTCATTGTCTACTTCCAGCACCACCCACACCTACCGGTCGCTCAACAGTAAAAAACTCGAAATGCACAGATTGTAGGAACAATGGCAGACGTAGAAGCGCCGATAGCCGAAACCTGGCGGTCTGTTCTGACCACGTTGGAATCCGACGCCACCATCACACCCATGCTGTACGGGTTTCTCAGCCTGGTCGAGCCGAAGGGCATCGCGGCCGGTACCTTCTATCTCGAGGTCCCCAACGAGTTCACGGCAAGCATGCTCAACCAGCGGATGAGGGTTCCACTGCTTACCGCGATGGGCCAGCTCGATCAAGCAACTGCCGTCTCAACCTTCTACGTCGTCGTCAACCCTGAGCTCGAGCAAGAGTCGTTGCGCCCAGTACAGCAAACGTTGACCCCGCCCGATGTCATCACACCCGCCCCACCCCAATCGGTGTTTGAGGGCGCAGTTGCGCCGCAACCGCACGAGACCCGGCTCAACCCCAAATACAGTTTCGATAATTTTGTGATCGGGCAATCCAACAGATTCGCCCATGCGGCCGCCGTCGCTGTGGCTGAAGCGCCGGCTAAGGCCTACAACCCGCTCTTTATCTACGGATCATCGGGCCTGGGCAAGACTCATCTCCTGCACGCCATCGGCCACTATGCCATGAGCCTGTACCCAGGAATTCGCGTTCGATACGTCAGTTCGGAAGAATTCACCAACGACTTCATCAACTCCATCGCGAACAACCGCGGCTCGGCATTTCAGGCACGGTATCGAAACATCGACATCCTCATGATCGATGACATCCAGTTTCTGCAGAACAAAGCGGAAACTCAGGAAGCTTTTTTTCATACGTTCAATACCCTGCACGACCACAACAAGCAGGTTGTGATCACAAGTGATCTGCCGCCCAAACATCTCACCGGCTTCGAAGACCGCATGCGCAGCCGTTTTGAGTGGGGCCTGATCACGGATGTGCAAGCTCCAGACCTCGAGACCCGCATCGCCATTCTGCGCAAAAAAGCGCAAAGCGAAAAGTTACAGGTGCCCCACGACATTCTCGAGTTCATGGCATCGAAGGTTTCGTCTAATATTCGCGAACTGGAAGGTACCCTGATTCGCGTCACCGCGTTTGCGAGCCTAAACCGTACACCGGTGGATATGGATCTGGTGCAGACGGTCTTGAAAGACCTCATCACCCTGGATGAGGACAACGTCATCGCTCCCGTGGACATCATTACGAACACGGCCAACTACTTCAAGCTGTCTGTCGACGATCTTTACGGCTCCAGCCGGTCACAAGCGATCGCCACCGCTCGCCAAATCGCCATGTACCTGTGCCGTGAGCTCACTAATCTGTCCCTGCCGAAGATCGGCCAGCTGTTCGGTAATCGGGACCACACGACGGTGATGTATGCCAATAAGAAGATCAGCGAACTAATGAAGGAACGTCGCTCGATCTACAACCAGGTGACCGAACTGACCAACCGGATCAAGCAGGATCACCGGTACAAGTAGGGCACAAGCAGCACTGAGCAGAAAAGAAATTTCGCGGCTCCTCCGGAGGTTTTAAGCAGGTGCAACCTGCTCAGACCCGGAGGGGCCGAATTTTTTTTAGTTTTCACACCTGTGGATAACCCTGTGGAATTAACTCACACAACCGGTCGTCGCCTGTAGAAACTCGGGGCCAGCCTGTAGAAACGTGTCATTTCCCCGAGGCGCGCTTGCTCAAACGAATGACAAACTTCCACAACTCGCCCACAACTTACAAACGTGTAGTTCCCAATGTCTGAACCGTTTTCACAAAGTTATCCACAGTTTCCACAACGGTTAAGAAGATTAACAAGAATTCTTTAACCTTGATCCAGCCGACAACCTTGACTCCCACGGCCCAAGCACCACGACGGTAACGAACCAGCCCATGAACACAGCTAGCATTGAGGCCCACCCACCCGCCCGTCGAACGCAAGGAATGTTTCGTGAGATTTCAGGCCAATCGGGATGTCTTCAGCGAAGCAGTTTCCTTCGCGGTCAAACTTCTGCCCCAACGCACGACACTGCCGATCCTCAGCGGCGTGCTCATCGAAGCCACCGATACCGGCTTGATCCTCTCATCGTTCGATTACGAGGTTTCTGCACAGACGGAGATCCTCGCCGAGGTCGAAGAGACCGGCAAGGTTCTCGTCTCGGGACGTCTACTTGCCGAAATTGCCAGTCGCCTCCCCAACGCACCCGTTCGTTTCTCCACGGAGAATTCGCGAATTAAGGTCAGCTGCGGCTCGGCAAGCTTCACGCTGCTGTCCATGCCGGTTGAGGAATATCCCAGCATTCCTGTTGTAACAACCCAATCGGGGCTGGTGCCGGCTGAGGAATTCGCTGCGGCTGTAGCCCAGGTTGCTGTTGCGGCGTCGCGAGATGACGTCACTCCTGTTATCACCGGCGTGCAGCTTGAAGTGACCGAGAACAGCCTGAGCCTGGTCGCCACCGATCGGTACCGCGTTGCGGTTCGAGAAATTGACTGGGATCCGGGAAGTAATACCTCGGAATCTTCCCTCGGCACCATCACGGCCCTCGTGCCCGCTCGGACTCTGCAGGAAGTCGGCAAGACCTTCGGCCACAGTGGAACCATTTCGGTCTCCATCACCAACAGTGATGACCGCGAACTCATCGCGTTTACCGCGAACCAGAAGACCGTCACCTCCTTGCTCATTAAGGGCAATTTCCCCCCGGTTCGCCGCTTGTTCCCCGCCACCGTCGACAATTACGCGGTGATGAACACGGCCGACCTCATCGAGGCCACTCGGCGCGTGCAACTCGTATTGGAGCGTGAAGCCGCACTGCGTTTTACCTTCGCCACTGACGGGGTCACCCTAGAAGCTGTTGGCTCCGAGCAGGCGCAGGCCTCAGAAACCATCGATGCCATCCTCTCCGGCACTGAGACCGTGGTCTCGCTCAAGCCGCAATTTCTCCTGGACGGACTCAGCGCTGTTCACTCCGAATTCGTGCGTATCTCGTTCACGAAAACAGAGAATCCGAATAAGCCCGGGCCGGTGTTGATCACCAGCCAGACCTCGCGCGAGCAAGCCGGAGTGGATAGCTACAAGTACCTGCTTCAGCCGAACTTGCTGCTGCGCTAACGCCGGTGCGGGTTACCCACCTCTCACTAACCGACTTTCGAAACTATGCGAATGCCGAGGTTGGTTTTTTCCCGGGTCCGAACCTCATCGTCGGGCGCAATGGGCAGGGGAAAACCAACCTGGTCGAAGCCCTCGGCTTTCTCAGTACGCTTGGATCGCACCGAGTCTCCACGGACAAGGCCATGATTCGAGCTGGCCGGGACGCCGGCATAATTCGGGCCAAACTCCAATACAACGGCCGGGATATTCTGGCCGAGGTCCAGCTAAACCGCACCGGGCAAAACCGAGCACAGGTCAATCGGTCAGTCATTAAGACCCGTGATCTGCCCCGCTACTTCTCCAGCGTGGTCTTTGCACCGGAAGACCTAGCCCTCGTGCGGGGCGACCCATCGGGTCGCCGCAAGTTTCTCGACCAACTGTTGGTGCTTCGCAATCCTCGACTGGCTGCAGTGCTCAGCGATTACGATCGGGTGCTCAAGCAACGCAATACCCTACTCAAGTCGGCCCGGGCCTCTGGAGTGCGCGGCAACCAGCTCTCAACCCTCGAAATCTGGGATGAAAGGCTCGTCGAGTTCGGTTCGGAAATCATCGACGAACGTGCCAAACTCGTGCGGCAGCTCGGTGAACCGTTACGCTCGGCGTATCGAGCCGTCGTCAATGAAGACCATGGTCCGGCACTGATCGCAAGCTTAAGCATCCTCGGTGCCGATGAAGACGCCGATCTCGGCGCTGTCACCGCCAGCGCCGCTCAGTCGGCAGCGTCGGTGGAGTCGTCTACCAGTGAGATCTTTCGCGCGGCGCTGGTGGGACTGCGAAAGCGCGAGCTGGAACGGGGTATCACCCTGGCCGGACCGCACCGCGATGACCTGGTCTTCATGCTCAACGCCCTGCCAGCCAAGGGGTATGCCAGCCATGGGGAATCGTGGTCGTTCGCGCTGTCGTTGAAACTTGCATCCGCTTCGCTGTTGCGGCAAGAGTCCGCTAGTGGTGACCCGGTGTTGATTCTCGATGACGTTTTTGCCGAGCTGGATCTAGACCGTCGGGCCCGGTTGGCCGCGGCGATCGAGTCGTTCGAACAGGTTTTAATTACGGCCGCTGTACTCGAAGACGTTCCCGCAGCGCTCGTGGCGCACACCATTCACATTCATGCCGGAGTCGTCACCAATGGTTGACGAAAATGTTCCACGTGAAACCACCGAAGCCTACGATTCGGTGGAAGCCAGTACCAGTGAAGCAGCCAACGTCTACCTGCGCTTCAAAAGTCTTTTCGGCGATCCAAACGCTTGGCGTTCTCGCGGTCGTAAGCGAATTGCGCCGGTTGCTGGCTCGAGTGTCCCGTTCGGGATCGGACGCGACCCGCGCGGTCTCGGCGACACGATCAATTCCCTAACCCTTCAGTTGGGATGGAACTCACCGTTGGCCCAGTCCGAACTTCTCGCGACGTGGGCAGAGCTGGCAGGTGAGGAAACTGCCAATCATTCGACCCCGGTGGGCATCGATGAGGGTGTGCTCACGGTCCGCTGTGAATCTACGGCCTGGGCGACCCAGTTGCGGCTTATGCGCAATGTGATCATGGAACACATAGCGAATCGGTATCCGGATGCGGGTATTCAATCAATTCGATTCCAGGGGCCCAACGCGCCGTCCTGGAAAAAGGGCCCCAGATCAATTCCAGGGCGTGGTCCACGCGATACCTATGGGTAACCCGACATTTAAGGTCAACCCCTTGAACAAAACGCGTCAAACGGCGATTGTGGCCGGTGGGTCTCCCCCCGTTTGGTAGACTGAATGGTCGCCCGTGCGATGGTCAGGAGCCTAATTTCAGATGACAGTTGAACCGACGCCCGAACGCACGTCCCCAGATATATCTCCAGTCACGTCCCAGCAACAGGGGGAGCGGGAGCCGGAGCACGAATACGGTGCCGATGATATCCAGGTGCTTGAAGGTCTGGAAGCCGTTCGCAAGCGACCCGGAATGTACATCGGTTCCACGGGACCACGCGGCTTACACCACCTTGTGTATGAGATCGTCGACAATTCCGTTGACGAAGCCCTCGCGGGTCACTGCGACACCATCGATATTCGAATCCTGCCCGACGGTGCGATCCGGGTCGAAGACAACGGCCGCGGAATTCCGGTCGACATCCACAAGGCAGAGGGACGCTCGACCGTTGAGGTCGTACTCACCGTGCTACACGCCGGCGGCAAGTTCGGCGGCGGCGGCTATTCCGTCTCCGGTGGTCTGCACGGCGTGGGAAGTTCCGTCGTCAATGCCTTGTCGAGTCGCCTCGAGGTCGAGGTACGCCGGCAGGGATTTATCTGGCGTCAGAGCTTCGCGAACGGGGTTCCAAACGCTCCCCTGGAACAGGGCGAAGCCAACGACGAAACCGGCACGACCATCACGTTCTGGCCGAGTGCTGAAACCTTCGAGACGATCGAGTTCGACTACGAAACCCTACGCGCGCGTTTTCAGCAGATGGGTTTTCTCAATAAGGGCCTGCGCCTCACCCTCACTGACGAGCGTGTAGACCATCAGACCGACGATGGCACAGCCATTAGCAACACCTTCAAGTATGACCGGGGACTCGTCGACTACGTCGAATACCTCAACCGTGCCAAGAAGGCCGACCTGGTCAACGATGAGATCATCTCGTTCGAGTGGGAAGACCACGAACGCAAGATGGCGCTCGAAGTGGCCATGCAGTGGACCACTGCCTACACCGAGAGCGTGCACACCTACGCGAATACGATCAACACTCACGAGGGTGGGACGCACGAAGAAGGTTTCCGCGCCGCACTGACCACGCTGGTGAATAAGTATGCCCGTGAGAAAGGCATCCTGAAAGAGAAGGATGACAACCTCACCGGCGACGATGTGCGTGAAGGTTTGACGGCGGTCGTATCGATCAAGCTCGCCGAACCACAGTTTGAAGGCCAGACCAAGACCAAGCTTGGCAACACCGAGGCGAAATCGTTCGTGCAGAAAGTTGCCAACGACCAGCTCACTGACTGGTTCAATCGCAACCCGAACCCGGCCCGCGAAATCATTCGCAAGTCCCTGCAGGCATCAAACGCTCGAATGGCAGCCCGTAAGGCCCGCGAAACCGCGCGCCGCAAGGGATTGCTCGAGGGTGGCGGCATGCCGGGCAAGCTCAAGGACTGCCAGAGCAAGGACCCGTCGCTCTCCGAAATTTTCATCGTGGAGGGCGACTCGGCCGGCGGTTCGGCCGTGCAGGGGCGTAACCCCGAATTCCAGGCCATCCTGCCCCTGCGCGGCAAGATCCTCAATGTGGAGAAGGCTCGTCTTGACCGTGCCCTCGGTAATGCTGAGGTTCAAGCGATGATCACGGCCTTCGGCGCCGGCATGGGGGAAGAATTCAACCCCGATAAAGTGCGCTACCACAAGATCGTCTTGATGGCCGACGCCGACGTTGACGGACAGCACATCACGACACTGCTGCTGACCCTGCTGTTCCGCTACATGCGCCCACTGATCGACCTGGGCTACGTGTATTTGGCTCAACCGCCGTTGTACCGTCTCAAATGGAGCAACTCTGCGCACCAGTACGTGTACTCGGACGTGGAGCGTGACGCGCTCCTGGCCGACGGAGCAGCGTCCGGAAAGCGGATCCCGAAAGATAACGGCATCCAGCGTTACAAGGGCCTTGGTGAGATGGACTACAAGGAGCTGTGGGAAACCACCATGTCTCCCGAGTCCCGCACTCTGCTGCAGGTCACCCTGGATGACGCGGCATCCGCCGACGAGATCTTCTCCACCCTGATGGGTGAAGACGTCGAATCACGACGCAACTTCATCCAGAAAAACGCGAAGGACGTGCGGTTCCTTGACATCTGACGACACCACGGGCAATTCCGATTCGATTAGCCCCGAAGAGACAGCTGCAACCGCGGCCGCTGCGGCAGCCCACCTCGTGCAGCACGGCAAGATCGATCAGGTCGACCTTCAGCTGGAAATGCAGCGTTCCTACCTCGATTATGCGATGAGCGTCATCGTCGGGCGCGCTTTGCCCGACGTGCGTGACGGTATGAAACCAGTGCACCGGCGCGTGATATACGCCATGTTCGACGGCGGCTACCGCCCGGACAAGGCCTTCTCCAAGTGCGCCCGCGTCGTCGGAGACGTCATGGGACAGTTCCATCCCCACGGTGACTCGTCGATTTACGACGCGCTGGTGCGTCTCGTTCAGCCGTGGAGCCTGCGGTATCCGCTCGCCCTCGGCCAGGGAAACTTTGGTTCCCCCGGCAACGACGGCGCCGCTGCCCCGCGATATACCGAGACCAAGATGGCCCCGCTGGCCATGGAAATGGTTCGTGATATCGACGAAGACACCGTCGATTTTCAAGACAACTACGACGGTCGTACCCTCGAGCCGACCGTGCTGCCGGCTCGCTTTCCAAACTTGCTGGTCAACGGCTCGGTCGGTATCGCCGTCGGCATGGCCACCAACATTCCGCCGCACAACCTGCGCGAGGTCGCCGCCGGTGCCCAGTGGTATCTCGAGAACCCCGACGCTACCCGTGATGAGCTGCTCGAAGCGCTCATTTCACGCATCAAGGGACCTGACTTCCCCACCGGCGCCCAGATTTTGGGTGTCAAGGGTATTCAGGACGCCTATCGCACCGGGCGAGGCTCGATCACCATGCGGGCGGTCGTGAGTATCGAAGAATTGCAGGGCCGCACCTGCCTCGTCATCACCGAACTGCCGTACCAGGTGAACCCCGACAACCTCGCCATCAAGATCGCGGACCTGGTCAAGGACGCCAAGGTCACCGGCATTGCAGACATCCGCGATGAGACCAGTGGTCGCACCGGCCAGCGCCTGGTTATTGTGCTCAAGCGCGATGCCGTCGCCAAGGTCGTGCTGAACAACCTCTACAAGCACACGCAGCTACAGGAGAACTTTGGTGCGAATATGCTCGCCATCGTCGACGGCGTGCCGCGTACGCTCGCCCTCGATGGGTTCATCTCGGCCTGGGTCGCTCACCAGGTTGAGGTCATCGTTCGGCGCACCCAGTTTCGCCTGAACAAGGCCGAAGCGGATGCCCACATTCTGCGCGGCTATCTCAAGGCGCTGGACGCCCTGGATGAGGTCATCGCACTCATCCGTCGCTCGAACACGGTCGACGACGCCCGCGAAGGCCTGATGGCCCTGCTCGACGTCGACAAGCTGCAGGCAGACGCGATCCTCACCATGCAGCTGCGTCGCCTCGCTGCCCTCGAGCGCCAGAAGATCATCGATCAGGCTGCCGAACTCGAACTGCAGATCGCGGAATTCAAGTCGATTTTGGCCAGCCCCGCGCGTCAGCGAACGATCATCAGTGAAGAACTCGCGGAGATCACCGCGAAGTTCGGCGACGACCGCCGCACCGAGATCATGTTCGGTTTCGACGGCGACATGTCGGTCGAAGACCTCATCCCCGAAGAGGAAATGGTGGTCACCGTCACGCGCGGCGGCTACATCAAGCGCACCCGCAGCGACAACTACCGCAACCAACACCGCGGCGGCAAGGGAGTCAAGGGTGCCCAGCTGCGCGCAGACGACGTGGTCGAACACTTCTTCGTCACCACGACACACCATTGGCTGTTGTTCTTCACCAACACCGGGCGCGTGTACCGGGCCAAGGCCTACGAAGCCCAGGAATCGGGCCGCGACGCTAAAGGCCAGCACGTCGCCAATCTGCTCGCGCTCCAGCCGGGGGAGGAAATCGCTCAGATCCTCGATATTCGCGACTACGGGGTGGCCCAGTATCTGACCCTCGCTACCCGCGACGGATTGATCAAGAAGACCCCGCTCAGTGAGTACGACACCAACCGCACCGGCGGCATCATCGCCATCAAGCTGCGTGAGGGCGACGAGCTCGTATCCGCCCTGCTGGTTGAAGATGACTCCGACCTGCTGTTGGTATCTCGTAAGGGCATGTCTATTCGCTTTACCGCGACCGATGAAGCGTTGCGCCCGATGGGGCGGAGCACGTCCGGTGTGATCGGAATGCATTTCCGCGGCGAGGACAACCTGCTGGACGCATCCGTTATCAACGACGACGGCTACGTCTTTGTGGTGACAGAGGGTGGTTACGCCAAGCGCACCGCCGCTGACCAATACCGTCTGCAAAATCGCGGCGGCCTGGGGATTAAAGTGGCAAAGCTCAACGACGACCGTGGTGACCTGGTCGGTTCGTTGATTGTGAACCCCGAGGATGAGGTCCTTGTGGTTCTTGCCAGTGGCAAGGTGGTACGCTCTGACGTCGCTGAGGTTCCGGCCAAGGGTCGGGACACGATGGGCGTTGTCTTTGCAAAGTTCGCGGATGAAGACCGAATCATTTCCATCGCGAAAAACATCGAACGTAATCTGGTCGCCACCGATGAAGACAGTGTGACGGATGCCGACGTACCGGCTGGTGCCATCGACACCACCGCTGCGGGCGCGGCTGTTCCAAACGCGGATCCAGGGAAAGTAGAGACACCGAATGAGTAGCGTTGCCGAAAAACTCGCCAAGAAGTCCACTCGCAAAACCGCGAGTAAGCAGGTTCGTCTCAAGTTGGTCTACGTCGACTTCTGGTCGAGCGTAAAACTGTCATTCCTGGTGGCGGTCTGCCTCGCTATCGTGACGATAGTGGCGACGTTCCTCACCTACACAGTGCTTGTGCAGACTACGGTACTGACCACGGTCGACGAGCTATACGCGACCGTAGCGGGTGAATCGGCCGACCTGGCCGCTATCCTCTCGATCGGCAATGTCATGGGCTTTGCGGTCGTTGTGGCCGTGCTGAACGTGGTCGTGATCACCGCCCTAGGCGCCATCTACGCCGTGCTGTACAACCTGAGCGTCAAAATTACCGGCGGCTTGCTCGTCGGCTTCACTAATAACTAATCAGCCCTCTGCCCGATTGAGGGCTGTTTTTATCCCAAAGAAACAGCCCTCGCAAGCCAAATTCACGTTTTTTCTCCGTGCGGACGGTGACTCGATTTCAGGTTCCGGTCAGTTTCCGGTAGTCTTCAATCTGCCCAAGAGGGGGATATAGCTCAGTTGGTTAGAGCGCTTCACTGATAATGAAGAGGTCCCAGGTTCAAATCCCGGTATCCCCACTTTGCGAAGTTTGTACTGATGAAGCGCAGCTTCATCAGCGCTAGCGTCGCAGAAACGCTGACGCGGTTCTCACAGCTCCAGCGCGCGGGGCCATAGCTCAATTGGTAGAGCGCCTGCTTTGCAAGCAGGAGGTCCGGGGTTCGATTCCCCGTGGCTCCACAGTTCAGGATCACGGCCCGTCTTCGGACGGGCCTTTCGTGTATCCGTGTGGAGTCGGTGTGCGGCGGTACCGTTCGCCAACGGTGCGCATCCATTGCTCAGGCCGTAGTAGGTGCGTGGTGGCCGGCGCAGTGCTTAACGCAGCAGAGCCCGCATCCGATGGATGCGGGCTCTGCTCGAGCTGGTGGGCGTTTGCCCTAGTCTTCCTGCGCCGTGGCCGGCTCGACCTCATCGTCGGTGACCCATAGCTCGTCGTCGGCGCGAAAAGTCTGCCAGACGGCGTACGCGACGCCTACGGCGGCGACGACGGCCAGGCCGAGGGCGAAGTACGTTCCAGCACCGGGGCCCTTCGGTTCGGCCACAACGGGCTTTTGAAAGCGGATGCGGCCGATCGCTGCCCGAACGCGGGCGTCGCGCGCGATGTCCCCGACGGACATGACCGTTCCAATAGCCGTTCCGATACCGGGTAGGACTTCGTTGACCACGCGGCGTCGCACACCGTCGGCAGCATCGTGGGTGGCGTTCACGCTCGGGCGAACGTAGTGGTCGTAACCCTCGCGAACGCGCGGACCTACTTCTTCGCGTGCGAGGACGCTGGCCTGATGACCGGCTTGGCGAGCGAGAACATTGGCTCGCTCCAGAACCTCTTGTTGGTGGCTCCATAGTTCGTCTGCGCTTTTGCGCAGCCGAGTGAGTTCCTTGCGGCGCTTGCGTGACAGGCTCATCTGGACCCTCCATCGATGTCGTGTGGCGAATGTGTATCTATCTTGCCACTGAGTGCCCATCTTGCCACTCAATCTCCGTGTTGCCAGCGAATGCACTGGGAGCGCGTGGCGGTAGTCAGATTCGGCGGAGATTGCTGTGCAAGAATCGGTGTATGTCTAAGCACACCGCTGTCGCCACCCTGAACACCACCCTCGGACCGATCAAGGTCAACCTATTCGGCAATCATGCGCCGAAGACGGTCAAGAATTTCGTCGGCCTTGCGACCGGCGATATTGAGTGGAAGCACCCCGCAACGGGCGTTGCCTCCTCTACGCCGCTCTACGACGGCACGATTTTTCACCGCATTATCAAAGACTTCATGATTCAGGCCGGCGACCCGCTCGGCCAGGGCACCGGTGGCCCGGGTTACCAGTTCGACGACGAAATCAGCCCCGACCTCGACTTCACCCAGCCCTATGTGCTTGCCATGGCAAACGCTGGAATCCAGGGTGGCCACGGCACGAATGGCTCGCAGTTCTTCATCACCGTCGTTCCGACCACCTGGCTGCAGGGTAAGCACACCATCTTTGGTGCCGTCGAAGACGAAGACAGTCGCGCAATCGTTGCCAAGCTCGCGACCGTCGCCACGGATGGCCGCGATCGTCCCCTCGAAGACGTTTCCATTCAGAGTGTCTCTGTCGAGTCCGTCTAACCAGTACCCCTCAACAGAGAATGACTGATCTGCCGGTCTCGGCGGCGAATTTTTGTTACCGCCATCCGGGGCGGCAGAGCTTCATTCTGTGTCAGCGTTGCGGTCGCACCATTTGCGCCGAGTGCCAAACCCAGGCCGCTGTCGGGGTCATCTGCCCCGAGTGCATGAAAATGCAGCGCAAGAACGCTCCCCGTACCAAGCCGGCCGTACTCACCAGATTGACCGGTAGCGGCCAGCCGACGGTGACCTATGCGCTTATCGCGCTCACCGTATTCGTGTTCGTCCTGCAATGGATCCCGGGCCTCGGGATCACCCAGCGATTCGCATACGTACCAGCTTTCACGATTATCGAGCCGTGGCGCATGCTGACCAGTGTCTTTCTGCATTCGCAGGGTGGACTGCCGTTTCACGTGCTGCTGAACATGTACGCGCTCTGGATATTCGGTCCGATGCTGGAAGGAATGCTTGGTCGCGCACGCTTTCTGGCACTGTATCTGATCAGCGGGTTCGCGGGTTCGGTCGGCGTTCTGGTTCTGGCGCCGTTCACCTCCGTCGTTGGGGCGTCAGGGGCACTGTTCGGACTCATGGGCGCGTTCCTGATTATTCAACGAGGTCTGGGCGGAAACTCGAAGCAACTGCTGGTGCTCCTCGGTATCAACGTTGTCGTGAGCTTTATACCCGGGATTGCATGGCAAGCGCACCTCGGCGGCATCGTCGGGGGCGCACTGATTGGGTTCGTGCTCATGCGCACCCGACGACCCAACCAAAAGGGTTTGCAGATCGTTCTGATCGCGGCGGTTGCTGTCGTCTTTGTGGCTATTGCCGTAGTCAGAATCTTGAGTCTGCTCGCACCGGTGGGATAGTCAGCGGCAGGCTACTTCGCCATTCGCATCTCGAGTTATCCACAGGTTTATCCACATGGGGATAATTACACCGGTGTCATTACCCTCAATACAGCGCCCCGGTAACCGGGAGATGAGCGTTCGATGAACGGGCTGAGACCGGTGATCGGTCGAGTGAAAAGTTAGCGCCACCGGGTGGTCATGAGAAAGCCGATGAAGGCAATTCCGAAGCCGACGAGAATGTTCATGGCACCGAGCCCCGCGATGGGAAGCTGGCTGCCACTGACATAGAACACGATGATCCAGGCCAGACCGAGCAGCATGAAGCCGAACATGACCGGCTTGAACCAGACGGCATTGGGCGCGTCATCGTTTGAGCGGGCGACTTCGGTGCGGGCGGGCCGGGTGCGGGGATTCTTACGTGCCATTCTGCGATCCTAGCGTCTTCGCCTGTTTCAGTTGATCGGGCGCGGGGTCCTGCTGCCAATCAGGTCGGTAGACTCACAGTATGTGCCCTCAAGCAGACGATCCCATCATGATCGTCAGCAAGCGCCCGCGACGGGTGAAATCGGGCAGGATCAGCGCGGTCGGCGTGCTGGGTGAACTTCTCATGACCTCGGCCGCCCTCGTGTTGCTCTTTCTAGGCTGGCAGCTCTGGTGGAATGACATGCTCATGGCCAACTCGCAATCCTCAGCTGCACGTCAGATCAGCCAGGATTGGATCGATTCAAGTACGTCACCGCTGGAACTTGTTCCGAGCGTCGACCCGGCTGAGCCGAGCGCCGAACCGATCGCAGTCGGCTACGGAGCGCCGATTGTGGCTGCCGTTCCGGCGAATGCCACAGCTTTCGCGGTGCTCTACGTTCCTCGTTTCGGCGCCGACTATCGCCGCACCATTGCCGAGGGCACCGGACATGACGTCTTGAACAGCAACCGTTTGGGCATTGGACACTATGAAGGCACGGAAATGCCGGGGGCGGTCGGTAACTTCGCCGTAGCCGCCCACCGCAGCGCGTTTGGCGGCGGTATGCATCTGATCAACGAACTTCAGCTTGGGGATGCCATTTACGTTCAGACTGCCGACGGCTACTACACCTACCGGTATCGCGATACCGAGTACGTCGCGCCCTCACAGGTACAGGTGCTGGCATCCGTTCCAAACAATCCCGATGCAACCGCAGTGGACCGCATCATCACCCTGACCAGTTGCAACCCGCTCTATTCCACCGCGGAACGCATCATCGCTTACGGCGTGCTCGAATCGTGGCAGCCGCTCTCGGCCGGCGCTCCCGTCGAACTTGCACCGATCATCGCAGCACAGGGCTAGGAGGCTCCATGTACGCAGCACTGTGGCGTGTTCTTCCCGGACCAATCTGGGTGCGCGTTATTCTTGTACTGATCCTGCTGCTCGCCGTGCTCGCCGTGCTCGCCACCTGGGTGTACCCGTGGATTGACAGCATCATTAACAATCAGGAAGCGACGGTGGGTGGCTCATGACCCGTATTCTCGTGATCGATAACTACGACAGTTTTGTCTATACGCTCAACGGCTACCTGATGGAGCTCGGCGCGGATACCGAGGTCGTGCGCAACGATTCCTTCGAAAACGCGGATGCCGTCTCCCGCATCGCCGACTTCGACGGCGTTTTGATCTCGCCGGGTCCCGGTAAGCCATCAGATGCCGGTGTGTCTATTGCCGTGGTCGAGGCGGCCTTGGCCACCGACCTTCCCTTGTTCGGCGTATGCCTGGGCCATCAGGCCATCGCGGAGGCGTTTGGGGCTACGGTGACCAATGCCGAAGAACTCATGCACGGCAAAACGTCACTCATTACGCACGATGGCAGCGACTTCTACGACGGAGTACCGCAGCCATTCACGGCCACTCGGTACCACTCACTCGCCGTCGTGGCGTCGACCGTTCCAAGTGACCTCGTTGTGACGTCGCGCACGCAGGGCGGCGTCATTATGGGGCTGCGGCACGCATCCGCTCCCATTTTGGGCGTGCAATTTCACCCGGAGTCGGTGCTCACCGAGGGCGGGTACCTCATGCTCGGCAACTGGCTGGCCCTGGCTGGCCTGGATGGTGCACAGGAGACCGCCAAGACCCTGCATCCGTTGTTACGCCTTACCTGAATCCACTCCGCGTGCTTTGGCCAAAGCCCGGACAGCAAAGAGGGCGAGGCCTGCGTGGTGCCGGCGACGGGCCAATCTGCTGGGCCCACCTTACGACCGCCGGCCCAGTCTGTAAACTGGGCCGGCGGACGGGGCCCGGGCCCCGTCCGCCGGACGCTAGGAGCCGGCGCAGTAGGTCAGGGTGATCTCGGAACGCTGGGGGATGTCGCCAGGCGCCAACGACTGGGCCTTGATCGGAGAACCGGACTCCTGGGCGCAGGTGTAATCCGGTTCAGAGAGCGGCGTGAGACTTTCATTGCTGACGAGGTCGATCGCGGCTACGAGGGACTGGCCGGTCAGGTCCCCGATGGTGACGAGCCCGCTCGATACGGTGTAGTTGACGGTGACGCCGGCAAACTCCGATGCTGCCGCGGCCGGATCGGTGCGCAGGACGACGTCGGCCGCCATCGTGGGCGAGTTCTCGGCGGTGACCGATCCCGAAACGAAACCGAGGCCTTCGATCGCGGCCTGGGCATCCGCAATGGGTTGGTTGGTGACGTCGGGAACCACAACGGGCACCGGGCCGGTGGAGACGAAGACCTTGATCACGTCAGAGGGGTTGACGATGGTGTCGGCCGGAGGGTCGGTGCGAATAACCTGGTCTGCGGGCACTGTGGTACTCGATTCCTCGGCGCGGGTGGCCGCGAGGTCCAGGTCGAGGAGCGCGTTTTGGGCCTCATCGTAACTCTGGCCGGTGAGTGAGGGCACCTGGCGGGAGCTGTCGGGCAGTTCCACCGACGGTTGCAGGTTCGCGACCCAGATCATGACCGCGACGACGATGACGACGACGCAGACTATTCCAGCCCAGACCCAGATCACGGGAGGGCGTCGCTGTGTGCGCACCATCGTCGTATCTTCGGAGAGCTGCTTGAGCGCCAGGGCCGAACCGGTGACGGCGGTGGGCGCGGCGCCGAAGAGTCCTGCGCCGACCTCTTCGCCGGAATGATGGATGGGAATCTGGCCGGATCCGGCGGTCTCGACATCACCCCGGAACTCCACGGCGCTCTGGTATCGCGCGAATCGGTCCTTGGCCAGGGCGCGCAGCACGACCGAGTCGAGGGCGGGCGATACCCGGGGGTTGAGCGCCGACGGCTTGACCGGCATCTCACTGACGTGTTGGTAAGCAACGGCCACGGGCGTGTCACCGCGAAACGGCGGTCGACCGGTGAGCATTTCGAACAGCACCACACCGGTCGAATACAGGTCGGTGCGCGCATCGACGGATTCACCCTTGGCCTGCTCGGGGGAGAAGTAGGCAGCCGTGCCGAGAATTGCCGTGGTCTGGGCGACCGTGGTGGCCGAGTCGGAGATAGCACGGGCGATGCCGAAGTCCATCACCTTCACCTGGCCGGACTTGGTGATCATGATATTGCCGGGCTTGATGTCGCGGTGTACGACTCCCGCCCGGTGGGAGTATTCGAGTGCGGTCAGAACCCCGTCGATGATGCGCACAGCCTCTGCGGCTTCGATCGGGCCTTCATGAATGATGTCCTTGAGCAGCCGTCCGTCAACGTGTTCCATGACGATGAACGGAATCTGCGAGTCGTGGCCAGACTCGTCGGTGACGGTCTCTTCGCCGGCATCGAAAACGCGCACAATCGTCGGGTGCGCCATGCGTGCGGCGGCTTGCGCTTCCTGGCGGAAACGGGTGCGAAACGCAGGGTCGGCCGCGAGGGTCGACTTGAGCAGCTTGATGGCTACCGTGCGACCGAGCCGGGAATCGGTGCCGATGTGCACATCGGACATGCCACCACGGCCCAGCAGGGCCCCGACACGATAGCGACCGGCGATTAAACGACCAGAGTCAGCCACGTACGCACTCCCCCACAATCAGACCGTATTCGGGTTGGACACAGTGACGCCCACTTTACCGCACGGACTTGGGAAGTTACTCTCCGAGCGCAGTGTCGCCAGTGACGAGCACTTCGGCGGCCGGGGAGAATTCAGAACTGATCTGACCGCAAAAATATCGAAACTTTACCGTGAAATTTTCTGTACCGGCGGTGATCGTAGCCGTAGTTGTTTGCGCGTTGGTCGGATTTGCCGAGGTGATGACGGCGGCACCGCCCTCCGTGACAACCTCATAACCCGCCAGGGTCTGGCCGGTCGGGCAGGTCTGGGCGTTCCAGTTCACAGTGACAGTCCCTGCCGGAGCGGCCGGTGACGGTGTCGCGGTCGGAGGTGCTGTTGGCGTGCTCGGCATCGCAACCGGCGCGTAGGTGGTGAGGGTGATCGTTGAACCGGCCGGAACGGGGCCCCTGGGGTTGACCAGATACACCCGGTCAACCGTCTCAGCGGTCGCAGCCGCATTGCCGGGTTCGACGTCAGCAACAAATCCCATCTCCACGAGCAAAGCTGCGGCTTCGGCGCTGGGCTTTCCGATGAAGTCGTCGGGATTGACCGACGTATTGGTCGGTGTTGGTGTCGGCGTTGTGGTCGGTGTCGGTGTCGGTGTTGGCGACGGTGAGGGTGTAGTCGACGGCGTCGCCGACGTCTCGGCAGGAACCGGCGTCTCGTTGTTCTGGTTGAACAGGGCGATGAGCGTGCCGGTGAGTACGATCACGAGCAGCGCGACGAGAGCGATGAGTGGCCAGGTCCACTTGCTGCGCTTTTTCTTTTCGGCATCTGCTGCAGCAGCAGCGGATGCGCGGGTGACCGGAGCACCGCTGGCGGGAAGAATGGTCGTGGCCTGGTCAGAGCCGGTACCAGGCATGAGCATGGTGGCACTGGTGGCCGTGAGACCGCCCAAAATCGAGGGCACGGCCACTGCAGCCGCGGCCACGTCACCACGACGCAGAGCGGATGCCGCGCGTGCCAGGTGGGCAGCCGACGCCGGCCGGTCGGCCGGGTTCTTGGCCAGGCAGGCGAAGACCAGGTTGCGCACCGGTTCGGAGACGGTTACCGGCAGGTCGGGCGCGATCTCATTGATCTGCGCCATAGCGATGGCGACCTGCGACTCACCCGTGAACGGACGTCGTCCGGCGAGGGACTCGTACGCGACGATGCCGATCGAGTAGATGTCGGTGGTCGGCGAGGCCGGGTGGCCGCTGGCCTGCTCGGGTGAGAGGTACTGTACGGTACCCATGACCTGGCCGGTCGCGGTGAGGGGCACCTGGTCGGCGATGCGGGCGATGCCGAAGTCGGTGATTTTCACTCGACCCTCTGGCGTGATGAGCAGGTTGCCTGGCTTGATGTCGCGGTGCACGAGGCCCGCGGCGTGGGCGGCGTGCAGTGCGGCCGAGGTCTGCGCGACAATGTCGAGCACCTTGTCGGTCGGTAAGACGTGTTCGCGTTCGAGAATGGTGGACAAGGCTTCGCCGGGAACGAGTTCCATGACGAGGAAGGCGCTGCCGTCTTCTTCGCCGTAGTCAAAGACATTCGCGATGCCCTCGTGGTTGACGAGCGCGGCGTGGCGGGCTTCGGCACGGAAGCGCTCAAGAAAGCCCGGGTCGCCGAGGTACTCGTCTTTCAAAATCTTGATGGCGACGCTTCGTCCGATGACAAGGTCGGTGGACTTCCACACCTCGCCCATGCCGCCGATCGCAATGCGCGACTGCAGCTCGTATCGTCCCCCGAAGGTGAGGCCTGCTGTGGGTCTCATTTGTTAAGCACCGCCTCTAGTACTTTCTTTGCGACAGGTGCGGCAAGTTTGTTGCCGAACCCGGTTTGTCCTTCTCCCCCACCGTTCTCTACGAGAACGGTGATGGCGTATTGCGGGTCGTTCGCCGGTGCGAAACCGGTGAACCACAGTGTGAACGGATCTGTTGACCCGTTTTGCGCCGTGCCTGTTTTTCCCGCCACGTCAACCCCGTCTATTCTTGCATTGCTTGCCGCACCATCCTGAACGCCGTTGATCATCATCGCGGTGATCGTCGCGGCGGTTTCTTCGCTCATTACGCGCCCAAGTTCGACCGGTTCGAAGGTTTGGATGGCACTGAGGTTGGGCGCGAGAATTTCCTGCACCAGGTTGGGCGCCATCACGACCCCGCCATTGGCGATGGCACCACTGACCATGGCCATTTGCAGCGGCGTCGCCTGAACGTTGAATTGACCGAACGCCGACTGCGCCGTCTGTGGAGCGTCGAGTCCGCGCGGGTAGACGCTCTCGGAGACGTTCATCGGAATGCTGTAGTTACTGTTGAAACCGAATTTCTCCGCCGTCTCACGAATGGCCGTGTCGCCCAGCTCGACGCCGAGTTCAGCGAACGGGATGTTGCAGGAGAGTCGTAGAGCGGTGGCGAGGGTAACCGTCTCGCCAGCGCCGCAGGGTGCTCCGCTGGAGTTCTCGATCTCACTCGTCGTGCCGGGCGCCGTATAGACGGAAGGATTCGGAAAGGTGCTCTCTGGGGTGTACTCGCCCGATTCGAGCGCGGCCGTGGTGACGACGAGCTTGAAAATCGATCCGGGAGGGTTGAGCGAATTGATCGCCCGGTTGATCAGCGGGTCGTTCGGGTCGGCCAGGAGGGCGTCGTAACTTGCAGTGACCTCGGCGTTGTTGTGCACCGTGAGCAGATTCGGGTTGAAACCTGGTTTGGAGACCATCGCCAGGATGCGGCCGGTGGCGGGCTCTGTAACGACGACGGATCCGGTGTAGTCGCCGAGGGCATCCCAGGCGGCCTGCTGGGCGATTGGATCGATGGTCACCTCGACGGCGGCACCCTTCGGGTCCTGGCCGGTGACGAGGGCGCTGATCTTGTCGAAGAATTGGGAGTTTGACGTGCCGGTGAGTTCGGCATTGAGGGCGAACTCGAGCCCGGTCGGTTCGCCGTTAATGGGGATGTATCCGGTGATCGGCGCGTAGAGCTCGGGATTGGTATACGTGCGCAGAAATTTAAAATCGTCGTCGGCCGGCATCGACTGCGCGATCGGCTCGCCGTTGACGAGGATGGCACCGCGTTCGACCTGGTAGCTGTCGTAGAGCGTGCGAGTGTTGCGCGGGTCGGCCGACAGGTTGTCGGCCTGGAAGGCCTGCACGATCGAGGTGGAGCCGAGCAGGGTGACGAACATCAGCATTACAACGATGCTGACGCGCTTGAGTTCGCGGTTCACTTAGACCACCAGCCGGGGTTGATTGCGTACGGTGTCGGAGAGCCGCAGCAACAGGGCCGCGATGATCCAGTTAGCTACGAGCGATGAACCGCCGGCGGCCAGGAACGGGGTGGTCAGGCCGGTGAGGGGAATGACCCGGGTGACACCGCCGATGACGATGAAGCACTGCAGGGCCACGACAAAGGCGAGGCCGACAGCGAGCAGTTTGCCGAAGTCATCCTGCCCGGCGAAGCCGATGCGGAACCCGCGGGCCACGAAAAGAAGGTAGAGGGCGAGGATAGCGAAGATTCCGGCGAGCCCAAGCTCCTCGCCGAGGCTCGCGATGATGTAGTCACTCTGCGGCACCGGGGTGATCTCCGGACGTCCCTGGCCCCACCCGGTGCCGAGCAGTCCGCCCTTGGCGAGGCCGAACAGCCCCTGTACGAGCTGGAAGCTGCCGCCTTTGGCGTCGTAGACAGCCGGGTTGAGGGCGTCGAGCCAGTTGGTGAAGCGTCCGTTGACGTAGTTGAGGGTCTGGCTGGCGATGACGGCGCCACCGAGGAAGAGGCTCATGCCCATGATGACCCAGCTGAGGCGGCCGGTGGCCAGGTAAAGCATGACCAGGAACAGACCGAAGTAGAGCAGGGCGGTGCCGAGGTCGCGCTGAAAGATGATGACTGACATCGACAGGGCCCAGACGACGAGAATCGGACCGAGATCCCGAAAGCGGGGAAAACGGGCGCCGAGAAACTTTTTGCCGACCATGGAAAGACTGTCGCGGTTGCGCACCAAGTAGCCAGCAAAGAACACGGCTAGGGCGATCTTGGCGATCTCACCCGGTTGGAAGGTGCCGAAACTACCAACACTGATCCAGACCCTGGCGCCGCTGATCTCTTTGCCCAGGCCCGGAACGAGCGGTAGAAAAAGCAAGAGCACACCGACGAGGCCGGCGATGTAGGTGTAGCGAAACAGGACGCGGTGGTTACGGATGACCAGCAGCACGATAATGGCGCAGAAGATGGCCAGGGCGCTCCACACCGTCTGGCGTACGGCGGCGCTCTCCCACCCGGAGTCGTTAACTGCGATGTCGATGCGGTAGATCATGGCGATGCCGATGCCGTTGAGCACGGTGGCAATCGGCAGAATAAACGGGTCGGCATCGCGGGCGACGAAGCGCAGCACGACGTGCAGGCTGATTACCAGAACGGACAGGCCAGCGCCGAGCAGCACGAGGGTCGGGTCGAGTTTGCCGAGCGCGCCCAACTGCACCAGCACGACCGCGCCGGCATTAATGAAGGAGGCGATCAGCAGCAGAAAAAGCTCGAGGTTGCGCAGCTTCTGCGGCAGGTGCAGGCGACGGACCGGCTCAGTCGTCGGCTGGGTCTGAAGAGCGGATGCCTTATTCAACGATTGCACCCTTCAATCGCTCGACGATAGCCAGCGCGTCGGTCAAAGAGCCTGCGTTGATGGTTTGCTCCACCTGCTGGCGGTCGTAGACGCGCAGGTCAGAGAGAATGAGGTCGGTATTTTCGTAGACGCTGGACAGTTTGATCGGGCCGATGTCCTGCTGCACGCCCTGATAAATAGCGACGTTGGAACCGTCAACGCCCACGAAGTAGCGGGTCTGGGTCCATTGGTAGCCGAGAACAGTGGTCGTGACGATGCTGAGCACCAGCAGAAACACACCGACCAGCCAGGTGACCTTGCGGCGCCGGGCACGGCGGGCATCCTCTTCGATCAGCTCGGAGAGGTAGTCCTGGGAATCGGGCTCGAAATGCGTTTCACGCACCGGATGCAGGCGGAGGGCCGGGATGCGCAGGGCCCGATTGCGGCTGGGCTCCTCCCCGAACGCGAGTGGATTCGCCGCGGAACCAACGATGACCGGGCTGTCGGTGCGCGCGACGCCTTCGCCGATGTCGACGATGACGACGGTCACATTGTCTGGAGCGCCGCCGTCGAGGCTTTCTTTAACGAGAAGATCGGCGACATCCTGCGCGTTCGCCCCGCTCGCCAGGGCTGAGGCCATGGCGTTGTGTGAGACGACGCCGGTGAGACCGTCGGAGCACAGCAGCCAACGGTCGCCGGCGATCGTGGCGAGGATGGACGTGTCGATCTCGGGGCTCGCCTCGACGTCGCCGAGAACGCGCATGAGCACGGAGCGGCGCGGATGCACCATGGCTTCAGCCTCGGTGATGCGGCCGCTGTCAACCAGACGCTGCACGAAGGTGTGGTCAATGGTGATCTGGGACAACTCATTATCGCGCAGCAGATAGATGCGCGAATCGCCGATGTGCGCGATCGCGACCTCGTTCTCGAGCACCACGATAGCGCTGACGGTGGTGCCCATGCCGGTGAGCTCGGCGTGCTCGAACACGGTCTCGGCCAGCTGGGCGTTGGCGCCGATGAGGGCGGCCTGCAGGGCGAATTCGGCGTCCTGGGCGCTCGCGTAGGGCTTGTCGGCCTCGATGATGCGCTTGGTCGCGATTGATGACGCGACGTCACCACCGGCGTGGCCTCCCATGCCGTCGGCGACCACAAACAGGGAGTGTCCGGCGTAACCGGAGTCCTGGTTGTTGGAGCGAACTCTGCCGACGTGGGACGTGGCTGCGCTGTGACTTACCGTCGCCATGACTTACCGCCGAAGCTCGAAGCTGGTGGCGCCGATCTTCACGGTGGCGTTCAGGGGAACTTTAGTCGGCACGGTGACGCGGGAACCGGCCAGGAAGGTGCCATTGGTGGAGTCGAGGTCTTGCAGCATCCACTCATCGTTCCAGAGCATGAGGCGAGCGTGGTGCGTGGAGGTGTAGTCATCGCGGATGACCAGGCTGGAGTCGCTCGAACGGCCGATGGTGATGGTGTCGGTGCCCAGCGGAAACTCGGTACCGGCTTTCGGGCCGCTCGTGATGACCAGACGGGTGGTGTTCTGGCTCGTAGCCAGTCCAGCGTCGGCGGTCGGACTGGCGCGCGCTACCGGTGCAGTGAAGGCCTCGGCGGAGGCGACGGGGACTGCGGCGGAGAGCGCGGATGCCGCGGGCACGACATCCGTTTTCATCTTGCGCACGCGCTGCCCAAACAGGTCGCTGCGCAGGGCGTAGACGATGCCGAAGATGAACATCCAGAGCAGGAGGAGGAAGCCGATTCGCAGCACCAGCAGGGTTAGTTCGCTGACGTTCATGAGTTCGGCCCCCAGAATCCGCCCATGTCGTGGCGTTCGGTGGCCGGGTCGACCGCTGGTGCGGCGCGCGGGTACTCGCGGGAGTCTGGCGAGGCCTGGGCGAGTACGCGGAACACGATGCGCGTGCGGCCGATCGTGACGATCGAGTCGGGCTCGAGAATGGCCTGCTTGACGGGAGCGCCGTTGAGCTGGGAACCATTGGTGGAGCCGAGGTCACGCACTTGGGCACGGGCGCCGTCCCAGAGAATTTCGACGTGACGGCGCGAGGTGCCGGTGTCGTCGACGGTGATGTCGGCGTCAGAGCCGCGCCCAATCACGGTGCGGGCCTTGACCAGCGGGTGCCTGGTGCCATTGATATCGAGCACTGGCGTCCAGGCGACGGTGCTCTTGACCGAGCTGGAGTCGATCTGCACCATGCCCTCGCTGAGGCCGCGGTCGTCTTGCAGGGTGATCGTGATGCCGCCGGTGAACTGGTAGCGCTGTTCGGCGCCGTGTTTTTGCACGAGGGCGGTGAGCTCGTCGATGAGGGTGACGCCGAGCGCGCTCATGCGGGAATAGTCGGCGTGGGACATGCGCACGGTGAAGCGATTGGGCGCAAGGATGCGATCCCGCGAGACTACAGCGGCCTTGGTGTCGAGCTCACGACGCAGCGCAGAGGTGATTTCCACCGGCTGCAAGCCCGATCGAAAGGTCTTGGCGAACGCTCCGTTGACGGCGCGTTCCAAGCCCTTTTCAAAATTGTCCAGTATGCCCACAGGTCTCCCGATCCGGTCCGTTTGGCTATGAGCATGTTACTTGTCTCGGGTGACAACCCACTTTGATGGCGCAAACGGCACGAACAGCCATACTACCTGCGGAGGGTCCCTGACCGAATTCCGCTCCCATTATGGGCATTCCATGGGACTTTTTTTCGGCGGATCGCGGCAAGCGGGTGCGGCGCCGCCGGGCCACGCTCCGGCATCCGTTGGTCACCGCGCGCGGTGGCGGTGACCGCGCCCGCTAAAGCTGGTGCGGCGACCGGCAGGTGCCGCGGCCACGCAGGAGTGGCGCCATTCGCACGCCCGACGCGCCGCCGAATGGCGCTGACCCCCCTCGCAGTGTTAGCATTCCTAAGTTCGCGCGAGTGGCGGAATTGGCAGACGCGCTGGCTTCAGGTGCCAGTGTTCGAAAGGACGTAGGGGTTCAAGTCCCCTCTCGCGCACTGTGGGTGTTTCAGGAAATTGAAGTTTCGTTTTCATGAAATCCAAGCGAACCGGCCGGTTGAGTAGAAATACTCGGCCGGCCTTCGGTTTTAACGGTGTTCGTTGTAATGGAATCGGTCAGGATCGTGGGCGACTGATCGCGCGTTTCTGCTCACCATCGCAGGTACCGGACACGAGTTTTCTGCCCATTGTGGGTATGGTTTCATCATGTACCGCATCAGAACTGTCAGCGCATTCGTCGGGCGTTGGTTCGCCGTTATTGTTTTGGCTGCGGGGGCGTTGGCGCTTGCTGTCCCCGACGCATTTTCGGGCCTGACCGTGGCGATTCCATGGTTGCTTTCCGTGATCATGCTGGGAATGGGTATGACGCTGCGCCCGGTTGACTTCGCGATTATTGCCAGGCGGCCGTGGGCGCTTCTGCTGGGCGTTGCGACCCAGTTTTTCGTGATGCCGCTGCTCGGTTTCGGGATTGCCGTCGCGCTGGGGCTTTCGCCCATGCTGACGGCCGGCATGATTTTGGTCGGTTCGGTGCCCGGAGGTACAGCGTCCAACGTGATGGTCTACCTCTCCAAGGGCGATACCGCGCTGTCTGTGGCGATGACGTCCGTCTCGACTGTGCTGGCGCCTGTGTTGACGCCGCTGCTCGTGCTGGTGCTCGTGGGAGAGTCCCTGCCCGTTAATGCTGGCGCTTTGTTTGTGTCGATTGTGCAGATCGTGCTGGTTCCGGTGGTGCTCGGGCTCGTGCTGCGCATGATCGTGCCGCGCTTGGTGGAGCGTTTTCTTGATGTATTGCCGTTGCTGTCAGTAGCTGGCATCACCGTCGTGGTCGTGGCCGTCATCGCCGCGAGTGCTTCCACGCTGTTGTCGATTGGCGTGCTCGTGGTCGTCGCCGTGATCCTGCACAACTCCCTCGGCCTGACGCTTGGGTATTACATCGGGCGCCTGTGCGGGCTTCCGGTCGCCAGTCGCCGAGCTCTCAGCTTTGAAGTGGGCATGCAGAACTCCGGCTTGGCCGCCGCCCTGGCCGTCGCGCACTTCAACCCGGTTGCCGCACTGCCAGCGGCGATTTTCTCGGTCTGGCACAACGTCTCGGGTTCGGTGCTTGCCAGCTATTGGGCGCGCAAGGGTCTACCTTCCGATGAGGTTTCCGAATCTTTGCCGGTTACCACCCGCGCCTGATCTGCCCGTCGAGAGCGCGTGTCGCTGCGCAATGTGACCTACCGCGTCATTGATCGACATCCCGGCGCGAGGGGCAAGTAGCCTTGCGGGGACGCTCCGGAAATTTGCCCGGACGAGAACGGATCACGATGGCGACGGGTTCCTCCCGGCTGAGCTTGTTTCGTCCGAGTCGGCCGAACCGGTGGTTTCGGCTTGCCTGGATCGTGCCGGCCGTGCTCGTCACGATGGCACTCCTTGTGCTCGCGGCGAATGGGATTCGTGACCTTCCGCCGGTCGAATCGTTCACACGTGGCTACCCCGGTGTCTCGACGCATCTCGCTGCCACCCCGGTTGGAATACCGGCCTGGCTGGCCTGGCAGCACGGCCTGAATGCCTTCTTCATACTTTTCGTGATTCGTACCGGCTGGCAGGTGCGCACGACCAAACGCCCGTCAATTTTCTGGACGCGCACGAATACCGGGTTGTTCCGCACGAAGAACCCGCCGATTCGCATCACACTCGACCTCTGGCAGCACATCGTTTTTGACACCCTCTGGGTAGTCAACGGCATCCTCTTCTATGTTCTGCTGTTTTCGACCGGACAATGGCTGCGCATCGTTCCCACGAACTGGGACGTCTTTCCTAACGCGGTGTCGGCCGGCCTGCAGTATGCCTCGCTCGACTGGCCGACCGACTCGGGCTGGGTGTACTACAACGCCCTGCAGTTGCTCAGTTACTTCGTCGTGGTGTTCATTGCGGCGCCGATCGCGCTCGTGACCGGCCTGCGCATGTCACCGGGCCTCTCCGCCCGGTTCCGACGCCTTGATCGCGTCTTTCCCCTGCCCGTGGCGCGCAAGCTGCACTTCGCCGTGTTGATCTTCTTCGTGGCGTTCATTGTCGTTCACGTGACGCTCGTGCTCACGACCGGCGCTCGCGCAAACCTCAACCACATGTACGCCGCGCGCAATGATGACGGATGGACCGGCGTCTGGATCTTCGTCGCCGCACTGCTGGTCACGGCCGGAATTTGGGCGGGCGCGCGCCCGGCGGTCGTGCGTGCGATCGCGGCTCGCAGCGGCCGCATCATTCACCGCAAACGCTAACCCGCTTCGGGTCCAGGCGCGAGCACGTCTCGGCTGAGCATGGCCGCGCCGGCCACCGCCGCGGGCATCACGATGACGGCCGCGCCCGGAATCAGGAACAGCAGGTAGGTGAGCACACCGAAGCCGAGGCTGCGGGGGCGGCGCGCGCGCAGCATCCGTCGTCGCTGTTTCACGGTAAAGCCGCGGGCGTCGAAGGCGAAGCCGGTGAGTTCGAGCGTCAGGATCCAGCCGCCGAACAGCGCCCCGAGAACGAGCGCGAGCAGTTGGCCGAGCCCGGGAATCAGGCTACAAACCAAAAGCAGCAGAGCCACCCCGACGGCGAGACCGACCAGTCGCAGGGCGTCGGCCACGGACCGCAGAATGCCGCGCGGGGCTTCAACCGGTGCATCGCCGAGGCGGGTTTCGACCGCGCGCCAGATGCGCTCATAGAATGGGTCGCCGACTACGAGGGTCACGGCCACGAACGTGTACGCCAGGAAGAGGATGCCGGCAGCCGCGACCGCCGCGGCTGCCACCACCCGTATAGTCGTGCGCCACGGCTCCCCCCAGCCGCTTGCGAACGGACTGATGGCCACGGCGATGGCCTCCAGGTTGATGAGCAGCACCACGATGCCGGCGAGATAGGCAATGCCGACGATGAACGCCGGCAGGGCGCCGAGCAGCATGAGGCGCGGTGACGTGATCCACATTTTGAGGCCGCGACCGAGAAAACCGGCCCCGGCGAGCAACTCGCGGGTAACGGTGGGTCGGGCCGAGGAGGAGCGGGGCGGCATTCGAAAACCCTACCTTGCCGGTGCTGCGTTCCAAGCGGCGATGAAGGTGTCCGTAAGGACCGGGTCGGTGTCATCGAATTCGCTGTTCGGCGGCAAAACGGTAAGAGGCGAGGTCGCCGTAAACCGCAGCCGAAAGTCGTTGGTCTCCAGGTCGACGGTGATTCCGTGCGCGATCGCCCGCTTCGCGAGGGGCGCGAACTCGGCGAGACCAGCGGTATTCTGGACGACCACTTCGTGCTCGTCGGCGATGCTCCTCACACTCGTGACGAAATCGTCGGCCAGAAGGGCATTCGCCGTGGTCATGGCGCTCTGCCGATCAAGGTAGTCGGTGTTCGAAACGTAGAACAAGTGTACGGCAACCCTTGTCTCGTAGCTGAGAAAATCCAGGGCGGCCACATCGGCGTTGTTCGCGAGAATCATGTCGACAGCCTGCGCAGTGGTGCCCCTGTCGACGACGAAACGCAGACCGTTCGGGGACACTCCAATCGCGATGATTCCGGGGTAGTCGCCGAGCTCATCCACGATGCGATTGGTGGCTGAGTAATCGCCTTCATCCTGCAGGGTGACCAGGCTCGAGGTGATCGTGACGTTGCCGAGGGTCGCGTAGTCGGGCCGTGCGGCTATGAAGGCGGTGGCGGGTGCGACATCCGCTTGCTTTCGCAGTTTGAGACCGAATGCGAGGGGCGATAAGCCGGCGCTGGCAAGGTCGAAGGCCACGTCCGCGTCATGAAAGGCGCTAATGGCGGCGTCGGGCCGGATTCTGGGCTCGGATCCCGTCTCGCCGTACAACTCGTCTCTGGTCAGGTCGCTGCCGGACATCTCGAAGGCGGCCGTTGAATCTGCCGCGAATAATTCTGCTGGGTCGAAGAACGGGTAGGTGGCCAGGAGGGCGTCGGCCTGGTCGTAGGCCGCGACGAGCTGGTCAGCGCCGAGCGCAGTCACGCGCACCCTGAACTCGCCGATCGCTGCGCCGACAATGGTGTCGGCGGCGCGGAGGTCGGCGTACAACCCGAGTAGCTGGTCGTTGTCGGCGCGCACGGCCGTTACGGCGAGGCCGAATGCGCCAGTTTCGAGCACGATGGGTGACCACTGCACGAGCTTCTTGTGCTCATCGACGTACTGGCCGATAAGGTCGGTCAGCTCGCGCAGCCGTTCGTGGGAGACATCGTCGTCGAGAGTGACGGTGGCGTCCACCGAGCCGGAGAAAGGAAGGGTGTTGTTCACTAGGAGACTGACGTCGACGACGTCGGATTCGCTCATAATGAAGGTCTCGAAGTCACCACCCGCGGCGCTACCGGCGTTGATCGGGCCGCAGCCGCTCAGCACGGTGATCGTGACGATGACGGCGGCCATCGCGGCCAGGTGTCGGCGAGCAGGTGCGAAGATGGTGTTCCGATCTGCTGGTACGTGCCTCGGTTCTGTGCCCCGCACCGGTATTCTCGAGGGTACACAGGGAGAGGGGGCATTCGTGACGCACGCGCATCCGCTGTACGTCGACGTAGAAGTGGCCTGCCTGTGCTGCCTCGCGCCGCAGCCCTTTCACTTCACCTCGCGCAGTGACCAGGTGGTCTGCTCGCTGTGCGTGCACCACATCGGGACCGAGAAATCGGAACGTCGCGATCTCGAGCACGTGCGGCTGTGGGCTGCTCGGTGGGCGGCGTCCGAGACCGCCCACGCCGAATACATGATCGAAACGGATGCCTTACTCGTCGCCAGAGACAACGACCTGACGGCGCTCCGCGATCAGGTCGGCGAGCTCAGCGCCGTCGTGGCCGGCCAGTTCACGGCGGGGATCGACGGGGTACGCGGCCTGCTGCAGAACGACCTGGTCAAGCGGGCCGAACGCAACACCGAGTTGGCTCACCGGCAGTTCGACTGGGCCATGGCCGGCATCTGGCGCATCCAAGCGCTGCACCACGACTCAGCCACGCAGAAGTGTTCCTGCGGGCGCACGGCCGGCAGCTGCGCAGAGAGCGCCGCGATCGACCCCCTGCGCCAGGCGCTGCGCGACTGGGAGAAGAAGAACCTGGCGCTGCTGCAGACCGGTCGACGGCATGGACTGCCGGATGATCACCCCGCAGCGCTGGCCCAGCGTATCCGCTGAACTAAGCCAGCCGCACCAGCTAGTGCCCGATGGGCGCCGGCGTACCGAGCGGTGTACGGCGCACGAGGAACGCCGCTGGAATTGCGAACAGCGAGATGATCGCGCCGCACAGGAACGCATCGTGAATACCGGATGCCATCGCCAAGCCCTCGGAGACGCCCTGCGTCATAAGAGTGGCCGACTGGGAGGCCATCACGGCGATGAACAGTGCGGTGCCGATGGCGCCGGCCAGCTGCTGGATGGTGCCGACAACGGCGCTGCCGTGGGAATACAGGTTCGGCGGGAGCGAGCCGAGGCCCGACGTGAACAGCGGCGTGAACAGCATTGAGAGGCCGATGCTCATGCCGATGTGGGCGACCATGAGCATCCACGGTTCGGTGGTCTGCCCCATCAAGGTCATGGCCCAGAACGCGGCGCTGACAATGATCGACCCGGGAACGAGCAGAATGGTCGGGCCGTGGCGGTCGTAGATGCGGCCGACGAACGGCGCGAGCAGGCCCATGGTCAGCCCTCCAGGAAGCAGCAACAGCCCGGTGGAGAGTGCGGTCATGCCGAGCACGTTCTGCATGTAGAGCGGCAGCAGAATGATGGTGCCGAACAGGGCGATCATGCTGATGCTCAGCATCGAGATCGAGACGGTGAACGTGCGTGAAGTGAACACGCGCAGATCGAGAAGGGCCCGATTGGCGCGCTGCAACTGCAGCTGACGCAACACGAACAGTATGAGTGCGAACACGCCGATTCCGAGCGGCAGCCAACCGGCAGTGGCAGCCGCGCCGAGGTTACTGAGTCCATAGACGAACCCGCCAAAGCCGAAGGCCGAGAGAATGACGGAGAGAACGTCGAGGGGAACCGTGCGCGGCGTCGTCACGTTCTGAATGCGCGAGGCACCGAGAATGAGCGCGCCGATCGCGATCGGCAGCACGATGATGAACATCCAGCGCCAGTCCAACACGCTCAGGATGATGCCGGAGATGGTCGGGCCGATGGCTGGGGCAACCGAGATGACGATGGAGATGTTTCCCATGGTCTTGCCGCGGGAAGCGGGCGCGACGAGCGTCATGACGGTGGTCATGAGAAGCGGCATCATGATGGCCGTTCCGCTGGCCTGCACGATGCGGCCGATGAGGAGCACCTCAAAGCCGGGAGCGAGGGCGGCGATCAGGGTGCCGGTGCTGAACAGCGTCATGGCGGCGATGAAGATCGGTCGGGTGTTGAAGCGCTGAATGAGAAAACCGGTGATCGGAATGACAACGGCCATGGTGAGCATGAACGCTGTGGTCAGCCACTGCGCGGCGGTCGCCGTGATGTTGAGGTCGTTCATGAGGTGCGGCAGCGCCACACCCATAATGGTCTCGTTCAAGATGACGACGAAGGCCGAGATCAACAGAAGGCGGATTACCAGCTGGTTGCGCTTGGCGTCCGGGTGTAGGTCGGCCTTGGTTGTGGGCGCGTTGGCTGTTGCGGTCATAACTGGTCCTGACGGTCGTGCAAAAAGTTGACGTGCGAGAATGAGGGGGGAGCCCGCCTCGTGAGTACCCCGGGCTGGCTCGCTGTGGGCGCCTTCAGGTCTCGCGTTTTGCAGGGTGTGTATTATTCCGTCAGATCAAAATTGGCCGAGCCGCCGCTCGATGGGGCTCTACAGTTGGAATTTGCCGCAGGGAATCCGACAGGCGAGATGGGGGAGTCAGGCGAGGCGGCGGGCCAGGTAGGGGGCGGTTCGGCTCGTGGGATGGGCCGCTACCGTTGCCGGAGTGCCGGCGGAGATGATGCGGCCGCCCTGGTCACCACCGGAGGGACCGAGGTCGATCACCCAGTCGGCGGCGGCGACCACGTCCATCTCGTGTTCGACCACGACGACGGTGTTGCCCGCGTCGACCAGGCGCCCGAGCTGCTGCATGAGCAGCTCCACGTCGGCCGGGTGCAGCCCGGTCGTCGGCTCGTCGAGCAGGTAGAGCGTGTGGCCACGCCTGGCGCGCTGCAGTTCGGTCGCCAGCTTGATGCGCTGCGCCTCCCCGCCGGAAAGCTCGGTGGCCGGTTGGCCAAGACGCAGGTAGCCCAGGCCCACTTCGCGCAGGGTCTCAAGGCTGCGCGCGGCGACGGCAACATCGGCGAGAAAGAGCAGCGCGGCGTCCACTGTGAGGCCGAGCACCTCGGCGACGTTCTTGCCACGGTACGTAACCTGGAGGGTTTCAAAGTTGTAACGCGACCCGCCGCAGGTGGGGCAGGGGGCGTAGCTGCCCGGCAGAAATAACAGCCCCACGGCCACGAAGCCCTCACCGAGGCAGGTCTCACAGCGACCGCCAGCGACGTTAAAGGAAAACCGTCCGGCGTTGAAACCGCGCTGACGCGCTTCGTCCGTGGCGGCAAAGGTTGCCCGAACGGCATCGAACAGCCCGGTGTAGGTGGCGAGGTTTGACCGCGGTGTGCGCCCGATCGGCTTCTGATCGACCTGCACCAAACGGTCGATGCTCTCCAGCCCGGTAACCTGCGCGATGGAAATCCGCTCACCGGATGCCGCATCAGCAGCCGCTTCTGCTGCGGCTTCTCCAGCGGCATCGGGGTCGCCGAGGTCGAGCACCGGCGCGTCATCGGGATCCGGGTGCAAATACAACCCAACGGCCTCGGCGAGCACGTGGCTGACCAGGGTCGACTTGCCTGACCCGGAGACGCCGGTGACCGCGGTGAACACCCCGAGCGGAATCTGCGCGTCAAGCCCGCGCAGATTATGCCGGGTGATATTGGTCAGTTCCAGCCACCCCAGCGGATGCCGCAACTCCCCCCGGACCACCGGCTTGCGGTGGTCCGCAAACAGGTACCGCCGCGTCACGGAAGTCTCCACCTCGGCCAGTCCGGCGGTCGGCCCGCTGTAGAGCACGTCGCCGCCACCTTCACCGGCCCGTGGCCCAACGTCGACGACCCAGTCGGCGCGACCGACGACATCCATATTGTGTTCCACCACGAAAACCGAGTTGCCCGACCGTTTGAGCTGCTCGAGCACATCGAGCAGCGGCTCGGCATCGGCCGGGTGCAGACCGGCCGATGGCTCGTCGAGTACGTAGATGACGCCGAACAGGCCGGAGCGCAACTGCGTGGCGATACGCAGCCGCTGCATCTCACCCGGAGAAAGCGTCGGGGTCGACCGGCCGAGGGCCAGATAGCCCAGGCCCAGGTCAAGCAGTACGTTAATGCGGCGGAGCAGGTCGCCGGCCAGGGTGATGGCGACCTCCGATGCACCGGGATCGCCAGACACGAGCGGCCGCAGAATGGCGGCGAGGGCCGTCATCGGCAGGGCGTTGAGTGCGGCTATCGAGTGCCCCGCCACGGTGACGGCCAGGGCTTCGGGCTTCAGCCCGCTGCCGCCACAGTCCGGGCAGGGTCCGGTGTCAACGTAGCGCAATACCCGCTGTCGAACGTTTGGGCTCTTGCTGTCGGCGAGAGTATGCAACACGAAGCTCTTCGCACTCCAGAAACGACCCTGGTAGGGCTTGGCGATGCGGTCGCGCTGTGGGACTACCTCGACAACGGGCTGTTCCTCGGTGAACAGGATCCAATCGCGGTCGGCCTGGGACAGATCTTGCCAGGGCACGTCGATGTCATAGCCGAGCACCGCAACGATGTCGCGCAGGTTCTTGCCCTGCCAGGCGCCTGGCCAGGCAGTAATTGCGCCATCACGAATACTCAGTGTGGCATCGAGTACCATCGATGCCTCGCTGACGGTGTGCGCCATACCCAGGCCGTGGCAGCGCGGGCAGGCTCCCATCGCTGTATTGGGTGAGAAAGAATCCGACTCGAGGCGACCGTTCGCATCCGCCGGGTATATGCCGGCACGAGAATACATCATACGCAGCGAGTTGGAGAGCGTCGTGACTGTGCCAACGCTCGAGCGCGAACTCGGCGTTCCGCGGCGTTGCTGCAGGGCGACGGCCGGTGGCAGCCCGGTGATCTCGTCAACGTGCGGGGTGTGCCCCTGTTGAATCAAGCGCCGCGCGTAGGGGGCGACCGACTCGAAGAAGCGGCGCTGCGCCTCCGCGAAGATGGTACCGAAGGCGAGCGAGGACTTGCCGGAGCCGGAGACCCCGGTGAACGCCACGATGGCGTCCCTCGGTACGTCGACGTCTACATTGCGCAAGTTGTTTTCGCGGGCGCCGCGCACGCGCACAAAACCATTGCCGGGCAGGGTGACCGGAGCGGGATCATTCGTATCTTCCATCAGCATCCAAGCAACAGTAGTTCGTTCAGTGGTGCGTCGCCCGGGTATGGAAAAAATCGAATTCGGGTCAGCTTCTCGACGTGCCTGACCTTGTGCGGAGGGAGCACATCTGACGCAGTCTCACTAACCGCACTACGTCACCGCCGACGCAGTGACCTCTTCCGGGAGATCGCGCAGCACGACCTTCATGATCTTGCCGGTGGCCGTGCGCGGCAGGGCGTCGACGAAGGTCACATAGTCGGGTACCTTGAACGCCGCTATCAGGTATCGGGTGTGGGTGAGCAGGTCGACCTCGGTCACCAGGGAATCTGGACGCAGCACAACGTAGGCCTTGGGCCGCTCGCCCCACTTGGGATGCGGCATGCCGACCACGGCCACGTCGAGCACGGTCGGGTGGGTGAGCATCGCGTTTTCGACTTCAATGGTCGAGATATTCTCGCCGCCCGAGATGATGATGTCCTTCGCACGATCCTTGATCTCGATGTAGCCGTCCGGATGCATGACGCCGAGGTCGCCGGTGTGGAACCAGCCGCCGCGGAAAGCATCCACTGTGGCTTGGCGGTCTCTGAAGTAGCCGAGCATGATGTTGTTGCCGCGGAGCACGATCTCACCGATGGTTTGGGCGTCGGCCGGCACGTCGGCCATGGCCGAGTCGACGATGCGCGCAGACTCGGCCTGCACCATGCCGACACCCTGCCGGGAGACCTTGCGGGCGCGTTCGTCGGCCGGCAGGTCGTCCCACTCGCGCTGATATTCGCAGATCGTGTACGGACCGTACACCTCGGTGAGGCCGTAGACGTGCACGACCGTGATTCCGAGCGCGTCGAGCTGTTCGATCACACTCGGCGATGGCGGGGCGCCGGCGGTGGTGATGGACAGCGGCGTCTCGAGCACGTGCTTCATCGGCGCGTTGGCGATGACGCCGCAGACCGTGGGTGCGCCGCACAGGTTAGTCACTCCGAGGGTGTCGATGGCCGACCAGACCGATTCGGCCCGCACCGTGCGCAGGCAGACGTGGGTGGCACCGGCTGCCGTTACCGCCCACGGTGTGCACCAGCCGTTGCAGTGGAACATGGGCAGGGTCCACAGATAGACAGAGTCGCTCGTGAACTTGTTGTGGAACACTTCGCCGAAGGAGTTGAGGTACGCCCCACGGTGCGAGTACATCACGCCCTTGGGCTTGCCGGTCGTGCCCGAGGTGTAGTTGATTGAGATGACCGCGCGTTCGTCGGTGACCTCCCAGGCGAGTGGCTCAGCGGAGTCATTGTCGGCTCCGGCCAGAAAAGACTCGAGAGTCTGCTGGCCCACATCGAGGCCGCTCTCGGTGATGCCGAACTCACCGTCAGCGATTTCGATCATCCCGTTGAGCGAAGCGGATGCCGCAAACGCGTCTCCGACGCCGCTCACCAGCTCGGCGTCGATAAACAGCAGGGTCGCCTCGGAGTGCTCGAGGACGTAGTGCACCTCCGGACCGGCCATCCGGGAATTCAACGCGACGAGTACACCGCCGGCCAGCGGAACGGCGTAGTGGGCGATGAGCATCTCGGGTATATTCGGCGCGAGGAGTATAACGCGGTCACCCGGTGTAATGCGTGAACGGATGGCATGGGCCAGCTCCTCCGCCGCCTGCGCGAATTCGCGGTAGGTGTAACACCGAGCGCCATAGACGATCGCATCCTTGTGGGGAAATACCTCCGCGCTGCGCTGCAAAAACCGCATCGGCGTTAGCGGAGAATCGTTGGGTGAGCCGGGCGGTATGTTCGTCGTTTCAATCACGTGGGACTCCTTTGTCCGAAAAGATGATAGTTGTAGCGAAAAAACAGGTCGAGCCTAGTGGAAGGCGCTGACCCCGGTCAGGTCGCGACCGATGAGCAGGGACTGGATGCTCTCGGTGCCTTCGTAGGTGTGAATGGATTCGATATCGGCCAGGTGGCGAATGACGTGGTTCTCCAGCAGGATTCCGTTGCCTCCGAGCATGTCGCGGGCGAGCGAGGCGAGAGAGCGGGCCGCGCGGGTGTTGTGAAACTTGGCGAGGCTGGCCTGAATGGGCCGCAGGGTTCCAGCGGCGTCGAGTTCGGCGAGGCGGATGCAGTGCAGCTGCATGGAGGTGAGCTCGGAGAGCATGAGAGTGAGGCGTTCCTGCACGATCTGAAAACCGGCGATCGGCTTGCCGAACTGCACGCGCTGCTGCGCGTAGGTGAGGGCGGCTTCGAACACCGCGGTCGCGTGCCCGAGTGCCGACCAGGCCACACCGAGCCGGGTGGCGAACAAGATCACGGCCGTGTCCTTGAAGGTGTGGGTGCCGGGCAGCACGGCGTCGAATGGGATTCGCACGTCGGTCAGGGTGATCCGAGCCTGGTGCACCGCGCGCAGCGAGCCCTTGCCGAGCATCGTCTCGCCGTGGTAGCCCGGCAGGGACTGGTCGACCAGGAAGCCGCGCACGTTGCCGTCGTCGTCGCGCGCCCAGACCACGGTCACGTCACCGACCGAGCCGTTGCCGATCCATTTCTTCTCGCCGTTGATGACCCACTCGTCGCCGTCAAGGTGGGCGGTGGTCTCGAGGCCCACCGAGTCCGAGCCGTGATCGGGTTCGGTCAGGGCGAAGGCGCCGAGCTTCTCGGCGCGGGCCAGAGGCACCAACCAGGTGGCTTTCTGCTCGTCGCTTCCGAACATGGCTATGCTGCGCAGGGCGAGCCCACCCTGCACGGCCACGACGGTTCCCATCGAACCGTCGCCGCGAGAGATCTCCATGTTCACCAGGCCGGCGGCAAGCGGCGACATCGGGGTGAGCCCCGGCCCCTCGACGCCGTCCGTGAGCAGGTCGAGCTCGCCCAGGCGGCGAGCCAGGTGCAGCGGGTACTCCGCTTTGTCCCAGGCCTCACTCAGTTCGTCGAGGGTCTCCACTGCAAAGGTACGTGCCCGGCTCCAGAACGCCCGATCGGTCTCCGGGACATCGGCGAAAACGCCGTAGTAGTCGGTGTCGAGCGGGGCGGAGACATCGTAATCGGGCATCATTGCCTTTCGCGGTAGCGGGTGTGATTACAGTTTTACCTGACACTGAGTCTCACGTCAACTGACACTTGGTGTCAGATTGACCGAAGTCGGTTCTCGATCACCCGCGCGACATCGTGCGGCAGGGCTGAGGCGGGGAACACCGCGACGAGCAGCTCGCTGGCGCCCGCGGCTGCTTGGCCGCCTGCAAAGCGATTGCGCACAGCGTGCAACTGCGCCGCCAGGCCGTCCGGATCGAGGAGTCCCGCCCCGTCAATGGCGCGAATCATGCGGCGAAGCTCGAAGTTGTGCGTGGCGATGACGGCCGCCGCGAATTGAATCGCGATGACCGGCTCGAGACCCGGCAGGCTACGCCGCAGGTAGGCCGAGAAGACCTTCTCGTAGCGTGACACCATGACGGTTTCGCGATCACGCAGAACGGATGTCTGGCGCACGACCAGATCGCGCACCCGCACGATCTCGAGACGTTCCCGAAACCGCTCGAACACGAGTGCGGCCGCGTCGCAGACGGCCAGCCAGGGATCATCATGTTCGAGCGCGAAATACATGTCGATCTGTTCCAGGAGTTCGTCGTGGTCAGCAAAGATCACGTCGTCTTTCGATCGGAACTGGCGAAAGAAGGTGCTGCGGGACACTCCCGCGGCGGCGGCGATCTGGGTGGTGCTCGTGGCTTCGTAGCCGTGGGCTTGAAACAGGCGAACAGCGATGTCGGCCACGTTGACGCGGCTGTGGGCATCCGCTAGCCGAGCGACCGGCGGGAGTGTGAGATTGGCGCGCGCGGACGCTGCAGACGGATCAGACATGGTCAGGAGAAATTAGCACGAAATCGACGGGGGAAATCAATGGGCGGCCCGACTGGCGAATGCCCAAGGTTTCCATAAGGCCTACATCGCACTCTTGCAGCATTCGCTCACCCTGAGGAGATCGGTGCGTCATGAGCAGGTTCAAAGACCAAGGAATCGTTCGCAGCAGTCGCAGCACAACAGGAATGCGAGGTAGTCCACCGATACCGGACAGCGGAAGATCGCAGAGAGTCTTCGGCAAGCCCATGCGCATAATTGCAGCCGGCATGGCCGCGGTGCTCTACGCCGGACTCGGGCTGACGGCCGCACTCCCGGCCCAAGCGGCCGTCGCCGCGGTCGGCCAGGGTTTCTCCGTCACCGCAAGCGACCTCGCTTTTATCCTCAAGCAGGTCAAGATCGCTGAAGCCCACGTGGCCAACACCACCCCAGCCACCGGACCGTGTGGCGCCCTCGTCGGAACCGGCCCCAACCAGATCGCGAGCCCGTTGCTTTCGCTCGGACTGCGCACGGTTGATGGCTCCTGCAACAACCTGCAGCCCGGCCAGGGTCAGTTCGGTGCCGCCGACCAGGTCTTCCCGCGCCTGGCACAGCCGGTCTTTTCCGCAGCGGATGTCACGCCCTCCGGCTTCGGACCGCCGAACCCCACCTCCTATGCCCAGAAAAAGGGCCTGGTCTTCGACTCGGAGCCGCGTACCATCAGCAACCTGATCGTCGATCAGACCTCCACCAACCCGGCCGCCATTGCCGCCGCCGGAAACCCCGTGCGCACCCAGGGCAATGAGGGCGTCGTGGCATGCACGACCGACCCGAGCCCGGGTGTGCCCTTCGGCACGCCACCGGGCTGTATCCCTAACCACGAGACGCTGTTCATGCCGAACGTGACGACCGACGTCGGCTTGTCGCCGCCGTACAACTCCCTGTTCACCCTGTTCGGCCAGTTCTTCGACCACGGCATCGACCAGACGGTCAAGGGAGGCGGCACGGTCTTCGTTCCCCTGAAAGCGGATGACCCATTGGTCGCCGGTCCGGACCACGTCTTCGGCAACGGGGACGACCTCGACCCGAACCTGCGCTTCATGGTGCTGACCCGTGGCCAGAACCAGCCCGGGGCCGACGGCATCACCGGCGACAACCCGTCCACGGCGAACGACGAGAGCGCCGACGACGTGCAGGATGCCCTCAACACGGACTCGCCCTGGGTCGACCAGAGCCAGACCTACAGCTCGCACGCCTCGCACCAGGTCTTCCTGCGCGAGTACGTGACCGAGGGCGGGCGTCCGGTTGCCACCGGCAAGCTGCTCGGCGGACCGGCCGGACCGACCGCCGGCGGGATGGCCACCTGGGCCACTACCAAGGACCAGGCCGCGAACGTGCTTGGGCTGCTGCTGGCCGACAAGGATGTGCTCAACGTTCCGATGCTCGCAGCGGATGCCTACGGCAAGTTCATCCCCGGACCGCTGCGCGGAATGCCGCAGTACGTCACCGCGACCGGCCTGGTCGAGGGTGATACCGCCAACCCCGTACCCGTACCAAGCGACGTGCTCTACTTCAAAACTCCGTTCCTGACCGACATCGCGCACAACGCGGAGCCGAAGGCCGGACTGACCCCGGATGCCAACACCACGGCATCCGCTGATTTCGCCGGCCAGCCAGCCGGAACCTACGACGATGAGATGCTCAATGCACACTTCATCGCGGGAGACGGTCGCGTCAACGAGAACATCGGCCTGACCGCCATTCATCAGGTGTTCCACTCGGAGCACGACCGCCTTATCAACAACATCGAGAACACCCTGACCAACGACACCTCAGCCAGGGGTGTTGCCGCTCTGGCCGAGTGGAAGCTGGCCAGCGGGGCTGGCGGCTGGAACGGCGACCGTCTGTTCCAGGCTGCCCGGTTCGTGAACGAAATGGAATACCAGCACCTCGTGTTCGAAGAATTCGCACGCAAGGTGCAGCCCGGTATTAACCCGTTCGAACCATTCGCGTTCACGCAGACCGAGCTCAACCCTGCGGTCACGGCGGAGTTCGCCCACGCGGTCTACCGCTTCGGTCACTCCATGCTGACCGAGACGATTTCGCGTCGCAACGAGGACAAGCCTGGCGCTGACGACGTGTTTGGCACGAGTGACGACGTGTTGGGCAGCCAGAACGACATCTCGTTGCTCGCAGGGTTCCTCAACCCGCCCGCCTACACCGACGGTGGACCAGAGGGACAGCTGACCTCTGAAGCGGCAGCGGGCAGCGTCATCATGGGCATGAGCGACCAGGTCGGCAACGAACTCGACGAGTTCGTCACTGACACCCTGCGTAACAAACTGCTCGGCCTGCCGCTCGACCTGGCATCGGTCAATATGGCCCGTGCACGCTCGGAAGGCGTGCCACGGTTGAACGTGTTCCGCCGTGACCTGTTCAACAAGACAAACGACGCAGCGCTCAGGCCGTACACGAACTGGATCGACTTCGGGGAGAACCTCAAGCACCCGGAATCGCTGATCAACTTTGTGGCCGCCTACGGGCAGTTCGACACCATTACGAGCGCCACCACGCTTGACGGCAAGCGCGACGCCGCACGACGGATCGTGAGTCCCGACAGTCTGGCCGGAGAAGTATCTCCGGACGGCGCAATGGAGTTCATGAACAGCACCGGAGTGTGGGCCAACTCGGGTACGCGTTCGATCACCGGTCTCGACGCAGTCGACCTCTGGGTCGGCGGTCTCGCGGAGATGACCACCCCGTTCGGCGGCCTGCTCGGCACGACCTTCAACTACGTGTTCGAGAAGCAGATGACCGACCTGCAAAACGGTGACCGGTTGTACTACCTCGCCCGCACGCCCGGCATGAACCTCCGCACCCAGTTGGAGGGCAACTCGTTCGCCGAACTCATGATGCGCAACACCACGGCGCACACCCTCAAGGCCGACCCCTTCGCCACGGCCGACTGCAAGTTCGAGCTGAAGAACCTGGCGGGAACCGTCGCGGGGTTCGCGGCTTCGGGCAACAACGTCGCGAACGATCCGCAATCTGAGTGTAATGAGACGGCCCTGCTGATTCGCATGCCGGACGGCACGATCAAGTACCGCGCCCGCAACACGGTCGACCCTGCCGGCATCAATGGCCAGGCCGTCTACAACGGCACGGGCCAGGTTGACCGGATATACGGTGGCAACGACAACGACACCTACTGGGGTGGCCTCGGTAACGACGTCATCGAGGGCGGAGGCGGTGCCGATGTGGCTCTCGGCGGTGAAGGCAACGACATCATCACCGACCTCGCCGGAGATGATGTGCCCAAGGGTGGTCCTGGCAACGACGCGATCGATGCCGGGCCCGGACTCGACATCATCATGGGTGGCGAAGGCAAAGACTTCACGAACGGTGGAGCAAACGCCAACGAAACCTTCGGCGGCGCCGGTGACGACTTCATCATGCTCGGCGAAAGCCTCGATGCAGCCTTCGGAGACGGTGGCGACGACTGGGAAGAGGGCGGCAACCAGCCGGACCTCATGATCGGAGACAGCAGCAACCTGTTCTTCCTGGACGACTCACAAAAGCCCGGGAACGACTTCATGATCGGTCAGGGCGGCGACGACGACTATGACATGGAGGGCGGCGACGACATTGGCGTCGGTGGCCCTGGCATTGAAAAGGTCGCCGGCGGTTCCGGCTACGACTGGGAAATCGGTCTCGGTGACCCCCAGGCGCAGGACGCCGATTTGGCCCTTCCAATCCCGCCGCTCAACATTCTGCAGGTCGGTGTGCGCGACAAGTTCAATGAAGTCGAGGCACTTTCCGGCTGGAAGCTGAATGACATCCTCCGCGGTGACGACGTTGTTCCCAGCGCCGTCGGTGGTGGTGGCTTCATCGGCTGCGACGTCTGGGACCAGGCTGGAGTTGACCGCATCGCGGGCCTCGACGCGCTGATTCCGGAATTCACGACCACGCTGGCATCCGTTATCGCGCTGTCGGCACAGGGCGATTGCCCGATCCTGACCGGTCCGAATGTCTGGGGCGCCGGCAACGTGCTCCTCGGCGGCGGCGGCAGTGACCTGATCGAGGGACGCGGAGCCGACGACATCATCGACGGTGACGCGTACCTGAACCTTCGTCTGAGTGTTCGGACCAACCCGAGCGACCCGGCGACGGAGATCGGCAGTGCCAGCGTCACCGGCACGAACCAGAGTGCAATGGCGAGCCAGTACCTCTCTGACGGTGCCGGTGGACTCACCGGACCGACCCTGCAGGAAGCTGTCTTCGCCGGCAACGTCGACCCGGGCAACATCGTGGCGGTACGCGAGATCCTCACCGGATCTGGCGGAATTGACTCGGCGCAGTTCTCAGGGCTGGCCAGCGATTACACGGTCACCACCACTGGTGGCGACGGCACGCTCGGTTCGGCGGGATCGACCACCACGGTGCTCGACAACCGCGGTACCGACGGCACCGACACCCTGCGCAATATTGAACGCCTGCAGTTCAGCGACACAGTGGCACCCGGAACCCCGACCGCCGTCACGGCAGTCGCCGGCAACGGTCAGGCGACCGTCGACTGGGTGGCTTCACCGACCGGCATCGCCACCAGCTTCTCGGTGAAGGTGCTCGACTCGGCCGGAGCCCAGGTGGGCGCATTGCGTACCGCACCTGGAACCGCATTCAACCTGGTTGTCACCGGGCTGAACAACGGCTCCAGCTTCACCTTCCAGGTGTCGGCGACCAACGCGGAAGGAACGAGCGCATTCTCGGCATCGTCCACCGCGGTGACGCCGTCAGCACCCGTGGTGCAGGTGGTCGCGGGCGCTCCGACGATCGGAACTTCGATCGCCGGTAATGCGCAGGTGACCGTGAACTGGACACCGCCGGCAGCGGTGGCCAACCAGGCCCCGATCACGGGCTATCGCATTCGCACCTACGTCGGTGCGAGCACCACACCGGACGGCACCACGACCGTCGCCGACGTCTCCACGGCGACGATCACGGCGCTCACCAACGGAACCGGGTACACCTTCGATGTCGCAGCGATCAACTCGGTCGGCACCGGAGCAGCCTCGGATCGTTCGGTCACTGTCACACCGATCGCGCCAGTGGTGCTGGTCGTGCCTGGAGCGCCAGTGATCGGAACCTCGGTCGCCGGTAACGCGCAGGTGACGGCGAACTGGGCCGCCCCGGGCGCTGTGGCCAACGCCCCTGCTGTCAGTGGCTATGTGATTCGTGCCTTCATCGGTGCGGGCACGACGCCAACGGGCAGCACAACGGTGGCGAATGTGACCAGCGCGGTGATCGGGTCGCTGATCAATGGCACCGGGTACACCTTCGATGTTGCGGCGATCAACTCGGTCGGTACCGGAGCGGCATCCGCTCGTTCGGTGGTGGTCACGCCGCGCACGGAGTTCGTGTTGCCGACGGTGACCACGCGCACGCCGGCTTCCGGTGCTCGCTCGGTCAGCCAGACCGGAAACCTGACGGCCACGTTCAGTGAACCGGTCACCGGGGTCAGCGGTACGACGTTCGTGCTTCGGCGCGGTGCCACGGTGATTGCCGCAGCGGTGTCGTACAACGCCACGACGCGGGTGGCGACGTTGAACCCGGGCGTGACGCTGCTCGCCGACCGTACCTACACGGCCACCCTCTCGGGTATCCGTGACGCGGCCGGCAACGCGATGGCGACGAGCACCTGGTCGTTCATCACCGGCCCGGCTCCGAGGATCACCACGAGGACTCCCTCTGCGGGAGCCACCGCCGTGCGCCGGAACGCCAACGTGACAGCGCTCTTCAGTGAAGACATCACCGGAGTAGCCGCTGGCACGGTTCAGATCACCCGGGTCTCCAGCGGGGCGGTCGTCACATCGGCGGCGGCATTCAACGCCACCACCAATGTGCTGACCATCAACCCCTCGGTGACCCTGAGTTCGAATGTGCAATACCGGGTGACCATCACCGGTGGAAACACGAGCGTTCGAGATCTCGCCGGGAACCCCCTGGTGACGAGTACGTGGACCTTCACGACCGGCACCGTGCTCTAGGCCAGGGAACCTGAACCACCCCCCAACGACCGGCTGGCGACTCTTCCCGAGTTGCCGGCCGGTTCGTGTATGCCGGCGATCTCCCGTCAGTGGAGCCTCGAGAATGGCAGGCAATCCCCTGCGCGCCACCCTGGCGCCAACCCCAGTATTTTTACAAGCTACGGCTGACATCGTTTGAATACGCGTGAACGTGCTCCACTTTATGGAATGGAAGGCGCACCATGAAAAAGTTGTCAAACGGACCGAAATGGACCAGTTCCCGGCTCCCGGATCGGCGCCAGACCGCGTTGGTGGGGCTCGCTGTCGCAGCGCTGTGCTCCAGCTTCGTGCTCGCCATGCCTGCGGCAAATGCGGCCGTTCCGACCTTTCCTGACAATATCGTGGTCTTTCCTAACCGGGACTTCGTCGTTCTCGAGGGCTACCAAAACCATCTGGGTGAGACGGCGACCGTTGAAGTCAGCCGCGCCGGTGTCGGTGTGATTGGTTCAGCCCAGGCTGTGGTCCAGGCCGGCGATGTCGCCTTTGAGATCAACCATCCTGGCGGCGTGTGCTGGGGCGCCGGAACCGGACTTCAGGTAACCCCCGATATTCTTCCGGCGGACACCGTATCCGTCAAATTCGGGGCCACCGCTGCCGGGGACACGCTCGTTCAAGACCTGTTCGTGACCGGCAGCGCTGTGCGCAGCGCAAACACCGTCACGGTTACCGGCCATATCGGCGCGACGGTCAACCGGGCACAGGTCGAACAACGCATCATCGAGCCGGCACTGGTGCCCACGAGCGTGCAGCGCCGCGACGTGCGTGCAGTACCGGGTCCGATGACCCGTGCACCCAAGGGAGGCTATGACTCCAGCCTGGAATTTGATCTGGATGGGCCGAATACCTTTACCGCCACCTATGTTTTCGACCAGCTCGTTGCCGCGCAGCTCGCAGCCGATGCGGGCGGCGAACGTGCCATGGGATGGCAGGCTGAAGACATCGATGCCAACCGCCAGGGCTTGACCATCGCCGAGTTCGGTGAACTAGGCGGCCCCGGCATGGGCGGCTGCCCCAACGGCCCGCTCCTGTCGGGCCCTCCCGGACCGACGAACGTCGCAGCCACCAAGGTAGGCAACGGGATCGCGGTCACGTGGACCCCCGCGCAGGCGATCCCCGGAACAGCAGCTATTACCGGGTACCGGGTCGTTGCCGTGGGGCAAACCGTCACGAACAATGAGCAAATTGAAATCGGAAAGCGCATCACCGGTCAGAGTGCAACCGGCGCCACCCTCACTTCTCTGGTCGCTGGGGAAACCTACGACGTGTATGTGGTCGCGGTCAGCAGCGTTGGAGAAACTTTCCCGGCCGTTCATGCCATCCCGGCAACCGACAACACGGCGCCTACCGTCGCGGCAACGCCGGCCGGCGGCACGTTCGATACCGCACAATCGGTCACGCTGAGCGCCAACGAGACCGGAGCGGATATCTACTACACCGTCGACGGTTCCGACGTGGTTCTCGCCGGTGGTGTCATCTCCGACTCCGCCACTCTCTACAGCGGAGCGATACCCGTCGCCACCTCCACAACGCTCACGTTCAATGCCTTCGATCCCGCCGGAAACGTTTCGGCCACAGGGCAGGCGGTATTCACGATCACTGTGGTCAATCCGGAACCTGATGTCGTTGCCCCCACGGTGACGGCGAGGACACCGCTGGCGGGTGCCAGCGCGGTCAGTGCGACCGACGACCTGACGGCAACGTTCAGCGAAGCGGTCACGGGAGTCGGCGACACCACATTCGTGCTCGTCAACGGTGCCACGGCCGTTCCCGCCGCGGTGTCGTACGATGCCGGCACTCGGGTTGCCACCCTGAACCCGAGCGCGACATTGTTGGCTGACACGACCTACACGGTGACGCTGTCGGGTGTAGCAGATCTTGCGGGCAATCTGATAGCTCCGGACAGCTGGTCGTTCACGACGGCCCCGACCGCACCGGTGGTGCAGGTCGTGGCCGGAGCTCCCGTGATCGGAACCTCGATTGCTGGCAATGCTTCGGTGTCCGTGAACTGGACGGCCCCGGCGCCGGTGGTTGACGCCGCCGCGATCACGGGCTACCTGGTTCGCACCTTCATCGGAGCGGACGCAACGGCAACGGGAACGACGACGGTGGCCGACGTGACCACCGCGGTGATCGGGCCGTTGACGAATGGCACCGGGTACACCTTCGATGTCGCGGCGATCAACTCGGTCGGTACCGGAGCGGCATCCGCTCGTTCGGTGGTGGTCACGCCGCGCACGGAGTTCGTGTTGCCGACGGTGACCACGCGCACGCCGGCTTCCGGTGCTCGCTCGGTCAGCCAGACCGGAAACCTGACGGCCACGTTCAGTGAACCGGTCACCGGGGTCAGCGGTACGACGTTCGTGCTTCGGCGCGGTGCCACGGTGATTGCCGCAGCGGTGTCGTACAACGCCACGACGCGGGTGGCGACGTTGAACCCGGGCGTGACGCTGCTCGCCGACCGTACCTACACGGCCACCCTCTCGGATATCCGTGACGCGGCCGGCAACGCGATGGCGACGAGCACCTGGTCGTTCATCACCGGTCCGGCTCCGACGATCACCGCACAGACTCCCGCTGCGGGAGCGACGGCAGTTGGACGGCTGGTAAGCCCGACCGCGACCTTCAGTGAAGCCATCACTGGCTTCACCGCAACGTCGGTGACTGTCACCCGTCCCGGCGTGACGATCGCTTCGACCCTGTCGTTCAACGCGACTACCCGCGTACTGACGATCAACCCGAACGCCACGCTCCTGGCTAACACGACGTACACGGTGACCATCACCGGTGGTACGGGTGCCGTGCGAGACCTCGTCGGCAACCCGGTGGTCACGCGCACGTGGACGTACACGACGGGGGCGGTGAACTAAAACAGGCACTCGAATTTCCCGGCTGGCGACTCACCTACGAGTCGCCAGCCGGTCACCACAACATCCCAACCAAGCAGTGTGTTTCGAAAAAACAGCAGGAGACGTCATGACATCACGCAGGGAAGTGTTACAGCTGGGAGCATTCGGTGCTCTCGGCGTCATCGGAATGAGTGGAGGAGACGACTCGGTTTCCACCACCCCGCTCATGACGAAAAGCCTGCTGGCACCTGCGAACATGCCGGTGCCCTACGCTGGCGTGTTCCGTCGACCCCCGGAATTATTGCCGTATGAGACAGGATTCGATGACGGAGACCCGTCTCGTCCCTTTGCCCGTTACGCGCTCACCCAGAAGCTCGGTCAGGCCCAGATCGTTCCCGGACTGTCCACGACGGTCGCCGGCTACAACGGGATCTTTCCCGGCCCGACCATCCGGCTGAGCCAAGGCACCCGGAGCGAGGTGCGCATTCGCAACGCCCTGTCAACCAACGGTCTACTACACCCGAGTGCGTTCAACACCGTCACCCACCTGCACGGCTCGGCGTCGCTGCCGCAGTACGACGGGTACGCCAACGACTTCACCGCCGTCGGCAAAGTCAAGAACTACCACTACCCCAACTGGCAGTCGGCGCGCACGCTGTGGTATCACGACCACAACATGCACCAGACCGCGCAGAATGTGTACGGGGGGTTGGCTGGCATCTATGCCCTGCACGACCCATTCGAACGGGCGCAACTGCCCCAGGGTGAGTTCGATGTGCCCCTCATGATCTCGGATGCCATGTTCAAAGCCGACGGCTCCCTCGGCTACAACGACAATGGTCACAAGGGAGTGTGGGGTGACATCATCATGGTCAACGGTGTGCCGTGGCCCACGATGAAAGTCAAGCCCCGCATTTACCGGTTTCGAGTTCTGATCGCCTCAGTCGGACGCTCTTACCGGCCGACCCTCTCGACCGGTGAGCCGATTTACATCGTCGGCACCGACGGCGGTATGACGCCCACCGTTCAAGCGGTGAGATCGTGGCGTCAGGGCACGGCCGAACGCTACGAGATTCTGATCGACTTTCGCCGGTACAAGCCGGGGCAAACAGTCGAGCTGCGCAACCTCAGCAACAAGAACAACGTGGAGTTCGTCAACACCGGCAAGATCATGAAATTCGAAGTCGTAGCCGACTCCGGTTCAAACGTCGGTTCCATCTCGGCCATCCCCACCTCCCTCGACGACGGAGGCGCGATCCATTCCGAACTGGGCGGCCTGGCCACCATGAGCCTCACCCCCGACATGGCCAAGGTGAAGCGAAAAATGGTGGTGGCGCGCGGTAACGGCCTGTGGAAAATCAACGACACGACCTGGGCCGATGTGGAGGCGTCAAACTTCACCAAGCTGTTCGGTAATCCTCAGCCCTACGACGTAGAGCAGTGGACCATCACCAACTCCTCGGGAGGCTGGTTCCACCCGGTGCACGTCCACCTGGTGGACGGCAAGATCATCGGGCGCAATACCAACGGAGGCAAACCGTTCGCCTGGGAGAAGGGGCCGAAGGACGTCTTCTATGTCGGTGAGAATGAATCCGTCACGGTGCTGATGCAGTTCGATACCGGGAAGGAGGCCGGCGGCCGTTACATGATTCACTGTCACAATCTCTCGCACGAGGACCACGACATGATGATTCAGTTTGCCGTGGGCGATTATCGGGTGAACGATCCGATCAGCTCAGACGTTCCCGTGGTCGACAGCACGCCGATGGGCTCGTTCCCGCCGGTCTACCGGCCGGGATTACCGGCGGGCACCTGATGTTTTACGTGAATTGGCTGGTTTCGTCGACGGGGAGGCCGACGAAAAGGCCGACCTCCCCGCCCTTGCGCGCTGAGCATGGTTACCGTATTCGAGCGGGAGCAATCCGTTCAAGGCTCGCCATGACCGACGTACCACCGCCCCTCCAGGACCGCACCTCAAGTGTGCCGCCGGCGACCTCGATGGTATCGCGCATAATGCGTAGGCCCAGATGATTTTCGGGGGCATCTTCGGACAAATCGAAGCCGCATCCATTGTCGTGGATGAGCAAAATAGTTCGGCCCGCATCTTGCATGAGCGACAGCTCCAAAGTACCGGCCTTGGCGTGCTTGACGGTATTGGCGAGCACCTCTCTGGCCACCCGATAAAACATGGCGGCTCGGTCTCGATCAAGCTCACAGTCGGGGGGGATATGCAATTTGACCTTGATGCCGTGCTCAAGCAGCGGTGCGGCCAGCCGAGTGAGAGCGGCCGGCAGCCCGAGTTCGGCGAGATCGGGCGGGTAGAGCTCGGTGGTCATGGCGCGCAGGGTGCGCACATTTTTTTGCAGGATGGCCTTAGCCTGGCCGAAGAGCGCTTGGTTCTCAGGGGGTGAGTGTCGTTCCTCGGCCTCGAGGGCATAGGACAGTCCAGCAAGATCCTGGATTACTTCGTCGTGCAGGTCGCGCGCAATGCGCTGTCGTTCTAGATCGGAAGCGTCGATCGCGTACTGCAGCAGTCGGCGCTTGGTTGATTGGTGGCCCTGAATGCGCCGGGCGAGCCGCACGGCCGGGAATAGCTGGGCCAGTTGCAATGCGCCAAGCGACAGCAGGAACGCGGGGATGAGACCGACAACGAGAGCATTCTGCTCGTCATGGACCGCGTCGTCGTTGAAGTAGGCCTCGAGAATCAGCGCCTGGCCGTTGGCAGCGGTGGTGCGTACGTGCACCTCGACCAATTCGCCGGATTGGGATTCGTGCAGGTCGTCTGCGCCGTCCTGCACGCCGAGATTGGCCCGCCCCTTTCCGCCAGCGAGTAGCTCTGGAGCAAAGCTGGGAAGGTCGAAGACCTCTCCGATCAGGGATGGAAAATCGGAGTAGACGATGCGACCTTCGGTGTCCCAGACCTTGACCCGCACGAGGGAGCCGTCGGAGATGCGGGGGGCGAGGCGGTCATCGAGGTACTGAGCGGCCCCGGGCACACCGGCGATGAGGTTGTCGCTCACGAGCGGCCCAACGGAGTAGTCGGCGAGGCGCTGGGTCTGCTGGATGGCATTCTCCATGGCATTGCTCTGGGATTCAGCTCGAACCCACAGGCCGACCGGCGCGGCGATGACAATCATTGCGAAGGCGCCGACAGCAATAAAACGACTCACGGCGGCGCGAACCTCTGAGCGTTCCTCTGACCGGGTTCGGTCTATTTTGCTCGGTCTCGCCGCCTTCGGATTAGACATGCTGCGGGGGAACCAAGCCCAGTCGAGTGGCGATGACGACGGCCTCCAATTGTGAGTGTGCTCCGAGCTTGCCAAGGATCGCTTTGACGTAGCCGCGGCAGGTGTTCTCGGAAATTCCGAGAACTTTGGCGTTGGCCCGCACATCGGAGCCTTCGCCCATAAGGCGGAGCACAGCGAGCTCACGCTTCGTGAGATCGGGAAAGGGGATCTCTTCGCTGCGCTGCCGCCGTCGGGCGCTCAACAGGCTGACGAGGGACGGATGCACAATGAAACCGCCGATGCGCGCGTGCCTCAGGGTATCGAGCACCGTTGCGAGCGATCCGTCCTTGGGCAGGAACGCGCACACCCCGATTGCGGCGGCCTGCTCAAGGGCCTCGAGAGCAGGGTCGCCCGTGAGGATGACAATGCGGGTATGAGGCGCGCGGGCGAGGATCGCGGTGGCCGCGACGAGGCCACTGCCGTCGGGCAGGTGGTAGTCCATGACGACGACGTCGGGGAGCAGCTCCAAACAGGCGGCGATGCCGCTGGCCACGCTGTTAACCGAACCCACGCTGCACAGGTCCGGTTCACGATTGAGAGAACCCATGAGCAGTTCGGCGAAGGTCGTGTGGTCATCGACGATGAGTATGCGGATTTGTCCCAGGACCGTCTTACCCACGGCTGCGGAACCAGTTAGGGAGGCGGTCGCGGTAGTCCCCTGCACGCTGGGTTCGATCGGGGACACCTGCGCGGTCATGTGCGGAGACCTCTCTGCCCGTTCGTGAGCCTCGGTGCCGTCGGAGGACGCCGTGCTTTTCCGATTGGCGCCTCTAGTATCAATAAAAGCTCAGTTTTTGTCGAGTCCTGTCTCTTTGCCCCCCCATGTGGTAGGGCGGCGGGCGCAGATTCGTCCAGCTCAGACGTGAGCGACGGCGCGTCGCAGAAATGACGTGACAACATCAGTGGCCTCCCGGAGGGAATCCGCGACCAGCTCTGGTCGAGGGTGAGTAGTGGTGGCAAGGCGCGAGACCGTGCCTCTGGCGCGTGACGCTCGGAGTTGATCGTGCAACGTGAGCAGGGCGGACAGTACGTCGGCCAGGTCGCCGTCCCCGTCAGCTGTGGCATGCAATAATCGCAGCTGGGCGGCGCGCAAAATCGCGCCGGGAGCGCAGCCCAACTCATTCTGCATCGCCCGGCGACACCGGTCATAGGCCTGAAGCCCCTCGGCGTGACGCCCGCTCATCTCCAGGCTGAGGATGAGGGCCGTCCAGGCCCGCTCGTTCAGCGGCTCGTCGGTCAGGGCGAGATTCGCGAAATCGAGAGCGTCATCAATGCGGTGCAGGGCTGCGGCGGTTTCCGAGGCGAGAATGCGGGCGCTGGTGAGGCGCGCGGCGTGCAGGTCGCGGGCTTCTGATGCCCAGGCCGGAATGAGCTCGTCGCCGAGCAGTGGCGCGGCGGCGAGATCCAGAGCCCGCAGCAACAAAGGGTAAGCGAGGCCGGGAAGGGTCTTCTGCGCTCGCTGTAACAGAACGTCGAACTGGTCTAGGTCGACGTCGACCAGGTCACGGTCCAATACGTAGCCGCCAGTCGTGGTTTGCAGCGGCCCGAATTTTCCCGCACCCGGCTGCAGATGCCGACGGAGAACACTCACGTAGCTTTCGAGGGTGGGCAGCGCCTCGACCGGAGCATTGGCGCCCCAGAGCAGTTCAATCAGTCGGTCCTTGGAAACTGGCAGCCCGAGGTTCACAAGCAGAATCTCGAAAATCTGTCGTGGTTTGGGTCCGCCCAATTGATGGGCGTGCAGTACGGTCGACCCCCGTCGAACGCTGAGGTTTCCAAAGACGTGCACGTTCAGGTGGGCCATGGTTGTCGCGGTCGGCTGTACTCGTGTGTCGAATCCGGTTGTCATGACGACCTCCATTGTTGGAATGCACTCATGGTGCCCGCTTGCCGATGGGCGGGGGTAGCCGCGTGTGAGGTAGGCACTTACCCCCAATTTCGGGGATATTTTCACGGCGCGACGTGGTGCCCGGTTCCCAGAGATAAACGCGCCCTCCTGTGGGCCGTCCAGCACGAGGGGGATGGCCTGATTCGGGACTTCGAAAACCAGGGTGGCCGGAACGGATTCGGCGTCGAAAGAGAGGCCAGCGGCATCCACTGCTGTGAGCTCGAGCAGAATGCGCACGCGGTGAGCTCCGGGCTGCACCGGGCTGTCCAGACAGTCTGCTGCGCTCGGTGGCACCCAACCGTCGAATTTGAGCGGGATGACCGCGCTGATGCGGGCCAGCCCGCCCGGTGTGGCGGCTGTGTCGCCGAACGCGGTGCTCGGCTTCGTGCCGGTGAGAAGCAGCACACAGGCCAACGCTGCCATCACAAGCCAGGCGACGGCCAGCAGGATCAGGATCCTGCGGCGACGCTAGATCAGGGTGCGGTGCGGTGCGGCTGCGTCTGCCGGGTACTTTCACCGTGCCGCACGGCGTCGTCGGGGTGAACCAGAATCAGTGCTCGTCTGTCCCGAGCACACGCAGCGGCAGGTAGACCGAGCTGCCCAGTCGGGTGAACTCGGCAGATTTCTCGGCCATGCCGGCCTCAATAGCCTCGAGGCTGGTGAGGCCGTTTTCTTCGGCGTAGACCCGTACATCCGCTGAAATGCGCATGGAACAAAACTTAGGACCGCACATACTGCAGAAGTGGGCGGCTTTGGCTGGCCCGGCAGGAAGCGTCTCGTCATGAAAGCTCTGGGCGGTGTCTGGGTCCAGCGAGAGCGCGAATTGGTCTGTCCAGCGAAACTCGAACCGGGCGCGACTGAGCGCGTTGTCGCGCTCCTGCGCACGCGGATGCTGCTTGGCCAGGTCGGCGGAATGGGCGGCGATCTTGTAGGTGATCACGCCGGTCTTCACATCGTCGCGGTTGGGGAGCCCGAGGTGTTCCTTGGGGGTGACGTAGCAGAGCATCGCGGTGCCGGCCTGGGCGATGATGGCCGCGCCGATCGCACTCGTGATGTGGTCGTAGGCTGGCGCAATATCGGTGGCGAGCGGGCCGAGCGTGTAGAACGGTGCCTCCTCGCAGAGTTCTTCTTCCAGGCGCACATTTTCGACGATTTTGTGCATCGGCACGTGGCCGGGGCCCTCGATCATTACCTGCACGCCGTACGATTTTGCGACCTTCGTCAGCTCGCCCAGGGTGCGCAACTCGGCGAACTGGGCCTCGTCGTTGGCATCGGCGATGGATCCGGGCCGCAGGCCGTCGCCGAGCGAGAAGGTCACGTCGTAGCGGCGCAGAATCTCGCACAACTCCACGAAGTGGGTGTACAGAAAGCTCTCCTGATGGTGAGCGAGGCACCAGGCGGCCATGATCGATCCACCGCGCGAGACGATTCCGGTGACCCGGTTGGCGGCGAGCGGCACGTAGCGCAGCAACACGCCGGCGTGCACGGTCATATAGTCGACACCCTGCTCGCACTGCTCAATCACGGTGTCGCGGTAAATCTCCCAGGTGAGCAGTGCCGGGTCACCGTTGACTTTTTCGACGGCCTGATAGAGCGGAACGGTGCCCACCGGAATGGGCGAGTTGCGCATGATCCACTCCCGGGTGAGGTGGATGTCCTTGCCGGTCGAGAGGTCCATCAGGGTGTCTGCTCCCCAGCGGGCGGCCCAGACCATTTTCTCGACCTCCTCGGCGATCGATGAGGTCACGGCGGAGTTGCCGATGTTGGCGTTGATTTTCACGGTGAAGGCCTTACCGATGATCATCGGTTCGCTTTCGGGATGCTTATGGTTGGCCGGAATGACTGCCCGGCCGCGCGCCACTTCGTCGCGCACGAGCTCGACGGAGACGCCCTCGCGGGCGGCGATGTAGGCCATTTCCGGAGTGACGATACCGGCCCGAGCCCAGACCAGCTGGGTCGCAGCGCCGTCGACGGGCAGCGGATGCTCCCACCCGGCCCGCTCCCGCGGCAGGCCCTCCTCGAGATCAATGGTGGCCGAGTCGTCGGTGTACGGGCCCGAAGTGTCATACAGGTCGAAGTGCTCGCCGTTGCTGAGGTTCACCCGACGAATCGGAATGTGAAGCCCTGGCCAGTGTGGCACCGGTTCGTAGCGTTTACTGCTGCCCTGGATCGGGCCGGTCGTGACGGTTTGGGAGATGGTTGATTCGTCAATTGTGCGCATGTAATCGAACTTCCTACGCCGGCATTACCCGGACAGGTTCAACGGTCGACGGCCCTGGCCGTCCTCTCAGCTCGCTGGTGCGCGCTCCCGTGGTGGTGTGTGTCTTCTGACCCCTTCACCCTAGCGGTCAGCGGGCGAGGGCTGCCAACTCGGCGCGGGTCGAGGCGCCCACCTTGCGCAGCAGATTGGCCACGTGAAACTTCACGGTGTTCTCGCTGATGGTCAGCGCCTCGGCGATCGCCTTATTGCGTGCGCCCGACGCCACGAGCTCGAGCACGCCACGTTCGCGTGGGCTGAGCCCCCAGGCCGCAGCGGCAGAAACGGATGCCGTGGGCGCGTCGAGTGGCAGTGACACCGCCATCTCGGACCCCCAGCCGGCGGTCGCCTCGACGCCCAGGGTGCCGCTGAGAGCGACGACGCGGGCGGCGAGCTGGCGCACGCTGGGAACCTCCGCGTCGAGGTCGCCCGGTCCGTCGTCGCGAATGCGAATGAGCAGGTTGCTGCCGTCGCAGTCCCATTGCACGCGCACCCGGGCGACCCCGGTCTGCTCAACCAGGGCGAGCACGGCGCCGCGCACGATGGCGCGGGCTTCGTGAGCGACCTCACCGGGCAGGGCGCGCCCATTCACCGGTGGCTCGATAAACTGCACGTCGAGGTCACCGAAACGCACGAGCGGGCGCAGATCGTCGCGCAGCCGTTCGAAGGCCTGAGCGACGGGTTCCTCGGTGAGGCTGCGATCCAGGTCACTCACCGCGCGCAGCGCGACCATCGCAGCGGCGGCCAGCTCGGTGGCTTTCTGGCGGGCGGCCGTGTCACTCGTGCTACCCGAGCGCAGCACTGCGAGCAGGGTTTCCAGCGTGGTCGCGTGCGCGTCGGTCAGGTCGGCGATGAGTCTGGAGCGTTCGGCCGCCGCGCTGCGCGCGGTCTGCGCGGTGGAACTGGCAGGGCGAGTGCCGGGCTCAGGGGAGGTTGCGAAGATCGTCATAGGTCTACCCTACCCGGACCATCCGCGATGCCCACTCATAGCCATCCGTTTGGGTAGTTAAACCAACCTTTTGGCGGGCAGCACTCCCGCTCGAAGGAGTGGAGTATTAACCTATGACCGAAACGACAACCACCCCAACTGCAGCGGACGCCCTCGGGCTCATTTTCGCTGAGAACAGCCACGTCGTCGACGCGCTGCGGTCTGCATCCGCTTCATCGCTCGACGAGGCCGTCACCGTGCTCGCTGCGGCGCCTCGAATTTTCGTGCTGGGTGCCGGCCGCTCCGGCCTAGCTCTGAAGATGACCGCTATGCGGCTGATGCATCTCGGACTCGACGTGCACGTTGTCGGCGAGGTGACCAGCCCAGCGATCGCCTCGGGCGATCTACTGCTGGTTGCGAGTGGCTCCGGAACGACGGGCGCCATTGTGCGAGCCGCCGAAACGGCTCACAGTGTGGGCGCGAACATACTCGCGCTCACTACGGCTCCCGAGTCGCCGCTAGGGCGGCTTGCTGCGGTGACCGTGGTCATTCCGGCTGCGACCAAGCAGGACCATGCCGGACAAGTGTCGGCCCAGTATTCGGGCGGTCTGTTCGAGCAGGCCGTGCTGCTCGTTGGCGATGCCCTGTTTCACACGCTCTGGCAGGTGAGCGGGGCCACGGCTGAACAGCTTTGGCCGCGTCACGCCAACCTCGAATAGGGCGCGTACCCCCCACAAGAACTTTCCACTCTTCATCACTAACAGAAAGCAGAATCCCATGAAGCTCCAAGTAGCAATGGACGTATTGACCACCGAAGCCGCGCTCACGCTGGCCGCGCAGGTTGCCCCGCACGTTGACATCATCGAACTCGGCACCCCGCTGATCAAGGCAGAGGGCCTGCGCGCCGTCACCGCGATCAAGGCCGCGCACCCCGACAAGATCGTCTTCGCCGACCTCAAGACCATGGATGCCGGCGAGCTCGAAGCCGACATCGCCTTCGCCGCCGGCGCCGACCTCGTGACCGTGCTCGGCACGGCCGGTGACAGCACCATCATCGGAGCCGTCGCTGCCGCAACCAAGCACGGCAAGGGCATTGTTGTCGACCTTATCGGCGTCGCCGACAAGGTCACCCGCGCCCGCGAGGTCACCGCGCTCGGCGCTCAGTTCGTGGAGATGCACGCTGGTCTCGACGAGCAGGCCGAGCCCGGCTTCTCGCTCGCAACGCTGCTCAACCAGGGCGAGACCGCCAAGGTTCCCTTCTCCCTCGCGGGCGGCGTGAACCTGTCGACCATCTCTTCCGTGCAGCGCGCCGGAGCAACGGTCGCCGTTGCCGGCGGAGCAATCTACGGCGCCGAGGACCCGGCCGCTGCCGCTGCCGCCCTGCGCGCCGCGATCATCTAGTCCCAGCGATTAATCTGGTGCCGTCCCGCTTCTGCGGGGCGGCACTGCTGCGTTAAGCGGATGCCCGACCTCTCCCGCAAAACCGGACGAGGCCCTGGCCCCGTCCATGGGCCCAGTCTATAAACTGGGCCCGAGGACCAGGCCCGGGCCCGGTCCGGAGGAGAGGACGACACCATGACGAGCCACCACGCATGAGCAGCACAATTTTCGACCGAGCCCGGCCCGCAGCATCCGTGGTGGCCGATGCGCTCGTCGGTACCCGGCAGAGCTCCTTTTGGCTCGACGACCTCGCCGCGCGCGCGAACTATCCCCGCCTCTCGGGCAACCTCAACTGCGACCTCGCTATCGTCGGGGGCGGCTACCTGGGCCTGTGGAGCGCGGTGCTCGCAAAGCAGCGGAATCCGGCGGCGCGAGTAGTGCTGCTGGAGGCGCGCACGGTGGGCTGGGCAGCATCTGGACGCAATGGCGGTTTCTGCGAGGCGAGTCTCACCCACGGCGACGAGAACGGGCGCCGCCGTTGGCCAGAGGAGATCGACCGGCTGACGGAGCTCGGCCAGGAAAATCTCGACGAGATAGAGCACGCCGTGGCGAGCCTCGGCCTCGACTGCGATTTCGAGCGCACCGGGGCCATCGACCTGGCCGTCGAGGAGCACCAGGTTCAGTGGCTGCGCGAGGAAAACACCGACGACAACACCGTCTTTCTCGATGCGGCGGCACTGCAGGCCGAGGTGGCTTCACCGACCTACCTCGCGGGGGTCTGGCACCGCCGTAGCAACGCCCTCGTGCATCCGGGCAAGCTGGCCGCCGAACTGGCGCGCGTGGCCAGCAATCTCGGGATTGAGATTTTCGAGCACTCGCTCGTACAGGCTCTCGACACCGCAGGGCGCACGCCGGCGCAGGGCACCAGAATCGTAACAGCGGGCGGCACCGTGACCGCCCAGAAGACAGTGCTCGCCACGAACGTTTTCCCGTCGCTGCTCAAGCGCAACAAGCTCGCGACCGTGCCGGTCTACGACTACGTGCTCATGACCGAACCGCTCGATGCGAGCAAACTCGCCTCGATCGGCTGGCAGCATCGGCAGGGCCTCAGTGACCTGGCCAACCAGTTTCATTACTACCGGCTGAGCGCCGACAACCGCATTCTGTTCGGCGGCTACGACGCCGTTTATCACTATGGCGGACGGGTGCGCAGTTCCTACGAGAACCGACCTGAAAGCTTCGAAAAGCTCGCGAGTCACTTCTTCACGACGTTTCCGCAACTGGTCGGCGTGCGATTCAGCCACAAATGGGCCGGTGCCATCGACACCTCGACCCAGTTTTGCGCCTTCTTCGGCCAAGCACGCCAAGGACGCATCAGCTACGCGGCCGGATTCACCGGCCTCGGCGTGGGGGCCACCCACTTCGCGGCCAAAGTCATTCTGGACCAGCTGGCCGACCGCACCACAGAACGCACTGAACTGGCCATGGTGCGGGGCCGTCCGCTTTCGTTTCCGCCGGAGCCGATCGCATCCGCTGGAATCCAGGCCACCCGGTGGGCGCTGGGCCGCGCCGACCACAACCGGGGAAAACGTAATTCCCTGCTCAAGACCCTTGACGCGCTGGGGCTCGGCTTCGACTCCTAAACGCTGTTCTTGTGGACCTAAGCTCTCACTGGGCGGGGAGCACGAGCAGGTGTGTGCCCCGGTGACCAGTGCTGTGACTGTCAACGCTCGTCAACGTGCCGGCATCGATGTCGAGACTGACTTGAACTGATGAGCCTCGGGCACGGACGAGCTCGGCAACATCGGGATAGGTGAACGTGGTGCCAGCCGGGAACTGGCCGTTCCACAGTGAGTCTGCCGGCGCATCCGGCCAGGACAGGCCTTCCTGGTTCCAATCGGTCGTAAAGGTGAGGGTCGCCGAATCGGGTGTGCAGCTGCCGAGTTCGAGGAGGTCGTCTGCAAGGTCCCACCGACCACCGACACAGGTGGCTGCGTCGACGCCACCAAACGTTACTTCGAAGACGCCGAGGTTGGCATTTTTGCGAAAGAACCCCACGCTGTAGCCGAAGTCTGTGAAGTCGTACTTCACCGCAGTGTCTTCTACGACAGCGCTGGTGTCGGAGCGGAAGGCTTCAGTGAACACGGGCGTGTCCCGAACAGCGTCTGAGCCGTCGAGCTTGAAAACGCCAGGGTTACCGGCATTCTCGAAGGTGAAGGAGTACTGCTCGGTCCCCGGCTCGAAGATGTCATTGCCTGGATAGGCGCCAGAGAACTTGTGTGTGCCCGCCTCGGTGATCAGAAGGTAGCCGTCAGTCGCCACCTTCGAACCGCTCGACGCGGTGAGGGTGATTCCCAGCGCGCTGAGCGACTTGTTATCGAAGGGAACCGGAGTGAAAAACAGTGGCTTTTCCAGCTTCCAGGAGCCATCCACTTGGACGAAGGAAGTCGGCCCCTGGTCGTCGCCGATGCGGAAATTGATGGAACCGGCGCTCACCTCCGGTGCGAAGTCCTCGCTGATCTGCAGTGGCTCAGGGATCGAGACCTCGCCGAGTGCAGTGATCGATGCGGAAACGACGTCACCGGGTTCTGCGACGAGGGCGAGGGCAGCTTCGTAATCCCCGTCATTGAGCGCCTGGACGTAGTGTGCAAGCACAGTCGTCGGGGTGCCGGCCGCCCCGCATCCGGTGAGCCCGACCACGATCAGCGCGGCAATCATGGCAAACGACAGGGGTCTCCGAGCATTGCGCATGCGCACAGCGTTCTCCGTTCAATCGAGGGGTTGTCGCAGCTCCGACAGAAAGCCACGCTACGGACGCCGCACCCAGCGAAACGACTTTTGTCGAGAACTCGGACAATCGTGGACGCCCAGGGGCGCGATCGGCTGTGCGGGAATGTCCGAGTCTGGGCGGAGTTCCTCCGGAGCGTTGGGTGCGCTGTTACCGTCTGAATCAGTAATTGCCTCTATCGAGAAGGACCCACATGGCCCGTCACTGCACCCTCGGCAGCGTCATCCCCGCCTTCGTGCTCGTCGTCGTTCTCATGCTGTCCGGCTGCGTGCCGTACTCCGATACCGCGCAGTCGGAGATTCAGGCGACGGGCGCGGGTGTCGCGCTCACGATCGAGGATGCGCCATCGGCCGCAGACGACGAGCAATCCGCCGTGGCCATTGACGCCGCGGCGGCCCTACCGGTTGCTGGCGCGTACCTCATGCTTCGGCCGTCGGAAATTACCGCGAACGGCCCACTCTCCGACGACGGCGTTCAGCTGCGGCTCACCCTTCCTGCCGCACTCCCGGAGGGAGCTGCCGGATCATTCGCCTACTTCGACGCCGAGCTTGGGGTCTGGGCGTCGGTGGCGACCGAAATGGATGGTCGCGATGCGTCTGCGATGGTTAGCCACCTCTCCACCTGGACCTTCGTCGTCAGCGGCACGGACGGAACCCTTGCCGGGGTGGTGACCGTGCTCGAGCAGACCGGCGACGTGATCGACGACGCTGCTACGTGGTGGGACGGCGAGGGGGACGGATGGCTCTACCGCAACGCCGGTCTGCTCCTCGGGACCCAGGCAGGCGCACCGGAGTGTACGGGAGAGCTGCCGTCCTGGGCTCAGGATGAAGTGATCTCGTTTCTGGTAGGCCGGCCGAAGAGCGGCGAATCAGTACTGCGGTGCGCCGGTGTCGACCCGGATGACAAATCCCTCATCCAGATCAAGGCAGTCGCGAACCGCGCGTACGGCTTCACCGTCGAATTCGCCGCGGGTGTAACGCCGAAGAACATGCAGTGGTCTCAACTGGAAGGCATCGCCACAGCGGATGTCGACGCACTCGCGGGACTCCTCGCCGATACCAACCTAACTCCGTCGTTTCTTGATCCACGAGAGTTTCTCATCGGCACCACCGAGCTGAGTTTCAGCGTGGCGGAGGAGGACGTGCGCGCTGTGCCCGACGGAGCGCACCTCGTGTTGTTCGGTAAGCCCGATGCGCAACAGGTGGCGCTCTCGCTCGTGTACAAGATGGCCTTCGACTCCATCGAGGGCCAGGCCGTTGGGTTCATGGGCGTGGTGCTCGCGTTGCGGGACTGTGACCCTGGCGAACTACTGGACACGGAGGATGCAGCAGCCGCTATCGGCTGGGTGCTCGCCTGCATCAAAGCGGTCGACGACGAGGGCTTCCAGAAGAACCTTGACGCATTCACCACGGAAGCGAGCGCACGCGAGGATCTACCACCTGCAGTGCAGCAATTCTTCAAAAAAAAGGGAGTGAAGGTCTTGCGCACGGTACTTCACGCATTGAAATGGCTCGATGTGGCCACTCTCGCCCTCTGGAATATCGACTATGCGGGCGAACGTACCGACGATGCCTGGTATGTCGATATCATTCTCCAACTGGCAACGTGGGAGGACATTGACGGTGTCTGGTGCGGAATGATCTCAGCGTCTGACTGCTCCTATTCGATCACCCTCCCGACGAATGTGTACGGGGAGGAAATCACTTCTAAGGGTGAGATCGACGGTTGTTTTCTCGGGATGGCCAGCCTGCCGGAATACGGCAGCGCGGGGAGCGTTCTCGCCTTCTGCCCGGCGGGGGTGCCGACAGCGCCGTTCATAGCCCAGAATCAGCCAACGCTCGACAACCCGGCGTTCGACCGCATCTGGTACTACAACGGCTATGAGCCGCCGACGATGTTCCGGGAGGGCGAGGCAGCAGCAGCGATGGGCGGCTGAGCCTGCCCGACCACCGGAGGTACTGCTCGCCGGTCATGCTCGCGCTGTGCCACCCCGCCGGGCCGATACTCTGGACTCCACGAGAATCCGGGGAACTCGGAGGAAATGGCAGGGGGACCATGAAATCGGAGTTGGCGCGCGCCGCGAATTCGACGGCAACGCTCGATGGGCTGGTCGATGACCTCCAACGGCTTCGCATGGCGGTGGGTGATGTGTCGTACGCGGAGATTGCGGCGCGTATTGCTCGGCGTCGTGTGGTGCAGGGGATGAGCCCCGCTGCGGCCAGGGTAGCCCGGTCGTCGGTTTTCGATGCATTTGGCACCGGTCGTCGGCGGATCAATGCCGAGCTCGTTGCAGAGATCGTCCGTGCCCTCGGCGCGGATGACGCGACGGCGGAGGTGTGGCGACGGCGGTTCCTCGAGGCCCGGCTCGCGCGCCCACGACGAGCCGGATGCGTCGGTCGCCCCGCCCGTCTTGCCGGTCAGCCCGCACACCTCTGATCGCCGGGCTCTGACGACTGCGCTCGTCGTCGCGCTGCTCAGTGGCTGCGTGGGCGTCAACCTGTTCGGGGACGGTGTTGTCGACAAGTTCCAACTCCCGGTTTGGTCGGGCATGATCGGAACGGCCATCGCGGCTATCGTTCTGGGCCCGTGGCATGCTGTGCTCGTCGGGGTGCTGACAAATCTGCTCGGGGCGCTCGTATGGGGCTATGGCTACCGTCGATTCAGCGGCAACCGTGGTCCGGTCCGATTTCTGCTTCTAAATGTCGCGGTCGTGATCTCGTGCTCGCTGGTTGCCGTGCCGATCAACGTGTTGGTCTTCGGCGGGGCTGCCGGCCACGCCAGCGACTCGGTGGTTTCGACGCTGGTCTCCACCGGTGAGGGACTCTGGGCCGCTGTGTTTTTTGCGAACCTGATGCTGTCGCTTCTCGACAAGATCATCGCGGTTGCATCGCGCTCGTCTTGGCGCGGCTGCTGCGACCACTCGGTCTGGACCCCGACTCACGGGGTACTGCCCCCTGGACAATCACGGTCGCAAGTAGCCGATCCGAAATTGCCGATAGAGCGGATGCCCGGCCCGCCTCTCGGGCCGCCAGGTCTCAGCCGAGCAGCAAGCGACCGAGCTGATCGGTCGAGTGCACGACGGCGGTCGCTGCGGCGGCTTCGGCGGGGGAGCCGTAGCCCCACTCCACCAAAATGGCGGGAATACCGTTGGCTTGGGCACCGATGGCATCGTAGCTGCGGTCACCGACCATGACGGCGCCGCTGGTGTCGACGCCGGTTGCGCCGAGGCGCGCCAGGGCCTCGGCGACGATGTCGGCCTTGTGGCTGCGGGTCTCGTCAGCGGAGGCACCGACCGTTGCCGTGAAGTACTTCGCGAGGTCGAAGTGCGTGAGGATGGCGATCGCACTCAGTTCCGGCTTGCTGGTGGCCAGGGCTAGAGGAATGCCCGCTGCGTGGATGCGCTCGAGCAGGCCAGCGATGCCGGGATAAACCGCGGTATCGAGAGCTGCGGCACCGTGGTACTCGGCCCGGTAGACCGCGATGGCCTCGTGAGCCTCGTCGGGGGTCATGCCCGCGTATTCCTGAAAAGCGTCGAGCATGGGCGGGCCGACATAGGCGAGCAGTTCGGAAGCCGAGGGAACGGGGCGGCCGAGCAACGTGAAGGTGCGGGCCAAAGAGCTGGTGATGGCCGGGGCGGAATCGGTGATGGTTCCGTCGAGGTCGAAGAGGATGGCGCTCCAGGTGCGCGTCAGAGTGGGATTCACTCGCACCAGCCTAGGCGATCCAGACAGACTTCCCCCATTTACCCATTTTTTCTCAGCTTTTGCCCGGTTAGTGGTCGTCGGCCTGCGCGATACGGCGAGTTAGAAGAGCTTCGAGGCCGTATCGTCGAGTCCGCGCATGGCGTCGTAGTCGAGCAACAGGCAGCGGATGCCGCGATCTTCGGCGAGCTTGCGAGCCTGCGGCTTGATCGTTTGCGCGGCGAAAACCCCGCTGACCGGCGCCAGATGCGGGTCACGGTTCATGAGTTCGAGGTAGCGCGTGAGCTGCTCAACGCCGTCGATGTCACCGTTGCGCTTCAGTTCTACCGCGACCGACCGGCCGCTCGCGTCCTGCGCGAGGATATCGACCGGCCCGATCGCCGTCATGTATTCGCGGCGCACAAAGGTGAACCCGTCACCGAGCAGATGGATGTGCTCGGCCAGTAACTTCTGCAGGTGTGACTCGGCGCCGTCCTTGATCAGGCCGGGGTCGATGCCGAGTTCGTGCGCGGAGTCGTGCTGCACCTCGTAGACGCTGACCACGAGCTGGTCGGCGGTCTTGGCGTGGGTGACCGTCCAGAGGGCGGTGATGCCGGCATCCGCTTGATCACTGCCGGGTTCGGAAATGGTGACGGAGCAGGGCGGGCTCATCCAGTTGAGCGGCTTGTATGAGCCGCCGTCGGAGTGCACGAGCACACTGCCGTCGGACTTGATCATCAGCAGGCGGATAGCCAGCGGCAGATGCGCACTGAGGCGCCCGGCATAGTCAACGGAGCATTTCGCAATTACAAGGCGCACTGGTCGAGCTTACGGCCTCACGTCGTTCGTGGGAGTCAGGATCTCGCCGAGGTAGATGACGGAGTTACAGCTGAATCCACCGCTGGTCAGGTCCGATTCCAGCTGCCAGTACGCTCTTCCGAAGCGCTGGCAGACCAGACCGCCCACATCGCCCTCGACCACGGTGTAACGCAGTATGCCACTGACATTTGTTTCAGTTGTTCCCATGGCGCCTTGGATGGGACCGGAATCAACGATTGGTTCTGGTACGGGCGTCGACGTCGTTGGACCAGCTTGGGTAGTGGCCGCTTCGGCCGGGCTGGGTTCAGGCGTGGACGACGGGCCGCACGCCGTCAATGCCAGGGTCGCCGCCAGCGCAGTGACCATGAGTAAAGTGCGTGGAGGCCTCATTTGCTGCGCACCTCATCCAGTGAAACGTCTCTGGAACGTGAGCCCGGGAAGGTGATCGTGATGAGGTGCTCCGGGCAGGTAACCTGTTCGATCGCAGCATTCTCGGGGTGTGCCGGTGTGCCGAGCTGGCGCACGCAGAGGTAGGCGATTTCGTAGTCCTGCCCGGTCCAGTCTGAGGTCGCTCCCCGACCGGAAACCAGCACTTCCGTGTACAGCTGATCCCCGTCAGCTCCGGTGGCGTACAGAGCCACCCCGGTTCGGTCGAAGTCACTGCGCAAAACGTCGTCGCGCGTTTTGGCTGTGAGCAGGGCCGTTCGAAACTCTGTTTCGTTCGCTCGAATCGCCGCTAGAGCTTCGTCCCGGTCGACGAAACTTGCGAGAACTTCTCCAAAGTACGATTCCGCGTAGGGAAGCATCGATTCGACCTCGGCGACCGCCAGCGAGCGGGCGCTGGTGGCAAACTGGACGCATCCCGTCAGGAGACTTGCCCCCACAATCGCCGTGGAAACACCCCATAGTCGGCCCCAGAGAATCAAGGGTACACTCCAGTCAAAGTCGATTCCATGACCCTGGCATAGAGGTCAGTTCCAAATTTGTTCGGGTGCACGGATTGCATGGAAACGCCGAGGCCGAAGTTCGGCCCAGGCACCGGAATAGTGATCATCGGCTTGTCGCCCGGTGTGAGCTCGAATTGAAGTCCGTTGATCGCCGAGTTTTCCGTGCAGAGATTGTGACCGGAGAATGCTGCTGTTGGATCACCGAAAACGACGGGCGCATCGACGGTTGATTGAGCCAAGGCTGAGTCCCTCAGTGCGTCGTTGAGCTGATCCGAGATGCCATTGAGCCAATCCATCTCCTCATCATGAATCTGAACGCAATCCGCACCGGTCTCAAAAATCTGCGGATAGCCCATAAGCAGCACAACGGCTGTCGGCGCCTTGGCCCGAATCTGCTTCAGCACTGTTTGTACCGATGCAGGGACATCAACTGCGACCCGATTCATCGTCGCTTGCTTGATGAAAACGCCACCGTCATACTCCAATTCCATGGCTCCGCAGTCTCGATTGGTCCACCGGGCTGTCATGCAGGCCTTGAGTACCTCACCAAATCGGGCGTCATTCCCGCCAATCGACAGTGTGACGAGCGTCGTGTTCTCGTCAACGAAACCGCGATCCAACTGACTCACCTCACCAAACTGACCCCTTCCTTCGTTACCGGCATAATCGGTTGGCTTGGTTTCAGTGGCTGTAGAGAACGGGAGGAGATTCATGGCTTCTGCTCCCGAACAAGCGAGCAGATGGTAGTCGAGGTCGCTTGCTCTGGAGTTGAAGTCTTCGCCGATAGATTGGCTGTTACCGGGCAGCGACGCTTTCAATGACCAAGCTTCGGTCGAACGATGACAGGCGTTTCGAAACCGCGAGTCTTCTCCATCGACAGTCTTTGTTCCATGGTGATCCGATTCCAAATAATAGTTGGATCCGTCGGGTTCAGACGCGCCTTCGCCTGAAGAGTAGGAATCCCCGAGGGCAACGACGAAATCGTCCGGCTTGCTGTCGAGCGGTTCGAAAGCCACTGCATCCCAGGCGATATCATCGACCCCGTCGCCGTCCTGAGTGACGTTGGACAGCGAGACCGACGGCGTTCCATTCATCGGAAATACACCCAGAGATATCCACTTATTTTCGTAATGGCGTTGGGCCACCACTCGCTGAGAACTATTTCCGTCTCCAAAGTTCACCGTGTATGCTGCCTGCTGCGTCCAAGCGCCGTGGTCAGGCATTTGCACCAATACGCGCGTCCATTGGGTAAGCGGCCGATCCAGGGTCCACGTTCCCGTTACCGCAAGTTTGCCGGCGTGAAGGTTGCCGCCCTCTCCTACTGACCGTGAATGACTGAAGTAGAAGTGCCCATTGAGTCCGGCGGCGAGCTGGTGCAGGTCCATCTTTGAGGGATACTGTCCGTCGGGTGCTTGGGCAAAATCGAAGGCGAATGATCCGTTACTGCCGATGATGCCGACGCAGTTCTCGCGCGTTGAGCGTTGGGCATTGGGCAGATTGTCGACCATAAGAGTGTCAAATCCCAAGTCATTGGTTCCGCAGCGCGGAGGGAAACTGTCGGCATCCTCCTGATAGGCATAACCAATCGGGAAACGGTCGAAACTGCGACCGCATTCATTTAGGCAGTCATATTTCCACGTCGCATTGCTGTTAAACCAGCACTCAAGGTCGTAGTCTCCATTTGGTGCCCGATGCAGGCAGGGTCCCGGTTCCTCGTCCTCGTACATCGATTGCTGTTCCGCCCCGGGGGAGCAAGCGTTGCTCTCGTCGCAAAAGAGGTTGCGCGGCGGCTTGATGGTCCAGCGATTCAGTTCGCCGTTCTCGCCGTCATTGTCCAGCCACCACCCGACGCGGAAACCAGAGACCAGGGTCGTCGCATCCTCAAACAATACGAGTGAGTGAGCGGCAAAGCCGAGTACCTTCTCCGGGTAGGGCCAGCGCTGAGGATTGGCCGCATGTGACGAGTCACCGTCGAGAAACGGCGTTCGGGATTGTTCGTACATGGGATTAGCCGGATTGTTCAGCCATCCGACTCCCCAGGGCGTTCCATCACCGCCGTCGGGGTAGAAACCTGAGTTGTATGCCCAGACGGCGAAGAACCAGTTCTCCAGGTACTTGGCACTGCCATCATTGATGGTCAGGCCGGCGAGCTTGGTCTGGTTCCATTTCTCACCGAGCATCTGCAGCCCTTTGGCGGTGTTGGCGGCGAAGTCGAGCGCTATCGCTCGCTGTTCGTTATACGGAAGCGCTGTTTCGCCGTCCTTTTCGTGGCCAGCGAGTCGCATTCCGTCTGTGACTTGGGCAACGCCGTAGCCGCAGTCAGCTTCGCCGAAATCTACGTCCCAGAAGCTGTCTTCCCCCGCGTTGCGATCGTTGCCATAGAAGTTACCGATGAGCGGGTTTCCTGCTACGCCGGGAGTCGTGTAGCGAGAGGCCTGCCAAAGGTTGGACTCTTGGGCCATGATGCCCAGCATGATCTGAGACGGGATTTCACCGCCACCCACGAGAGTCGGTTTCGGGAAAAGCCCCTGCGGGGAATATTCGGGCATTCCCAGGTTCTTCCAGTTTTCCTCGCGCACAACGGTGAGGTTGCCGGAGACGGCCTGGTTTACGGCCCACTCGATCTGCCTCGGTTTCGGTTGCGTGGCCTGGCTGCTCGGATCGTTGCGGGGCACCGCGCAAGATCGCTCCGCCTCGACCGGGTTCGACGCCGATCCGACAGATGCTGCCTGAGCTGTCATGCGAGCGGGGGCGGTCCCGGACGCGTCAAACTGAACCATCCCTCGACCCGCCAGGAGGTCGTTAGGGCTGATGGTAAAGGTCACGTCCCTATTGGAGTGAAGAATTCGAGCGGAGAGTGATACGGGATTCGCCGGAGCATCGTTGCTCGGCCCAGCCACCGACATCACGGCGCCGAGCGCAGCATGGCCCTGTGAAGAAGCGACGGACCCGACGGGTGCGCTGGTGAAAGTCACCCGCGCTGGCACCAGCAGTTTGTCGGGCACGCTGGCATCTCCCGTTACATAGGTCTGTCCCGCACCGTCGCGAGTGAGATTTATCGCGGTAATGCCACCCGTTGCCAGGGTGCTGCCGGTCGGCGGCTTCAATGCCAACCTGTCAACGATGTCGATATATTTCACGCTCGCCGACTCGCCGTCTGCTTCCATAAATGCCAGCCCGCCGTCGGCATCCACGTTGAGACTGTACGGCACACCCTTGGCCGCCGCGATCCGCGTAAGGCTTGCGTCCGCCTCTACTCGCACGATGCCCCCGCCGATCGCACCGATAACATCGGCCCCGTGGAATGTGGGGGAGGTGAGCTGGGTCTTTAGTGTGACAACCGCTCGCACATCCGGTACCGAGGCCTGCAGAGTGGTGATGCGAGTCTGAGCGCTTTCACCGGCATAGGCGGTCAGGACCACTTCGTCGCCGGCTCCACAGCCCGGATTGAAGTGCGCCAGACTGAAACCGCTGCCGAGATCGGTTACCGCGCCCGTTTCTACATCGACGAGGGCAGCGAACGCGCCCCTGTTGAATAAACCTTCATCATTCGTAAATGTTCTCGGGGCGTACACCACAGCGATCGTTTCACCGTCGCCGGTGAGGCAATGGTTTCCGATCCACCGATCGGTTTCCACTCCCGAGACGGAAAGTGCGGCGAGTGTGTTCCACGAGTAGCCGTCATCTTCCCGCGCTGTCAGCACTCGGAATGCGAATCCGTCGCCGACGCTGGCCACCAGTGTGTCCGTGCTGTGTTCCCACTCCTCGCCTAGCAGCTCGCTGCGCTCCTCGACCGGAATCTCGGGAGCGCCGGGTGCGAGCTCGTCAACGGGCAGCGCGTCGCTCGGCGGGGCGTCACTAGACGCAGTCGCTGTGGTGGCGTTCGCGCTGGAGATAGTTCCGGCGCAAATCAGCACGCTGATAAAGCACGCCACGATCTGGCGTGATCGACGCGGTTTGTGGGCACGGTATTGCATGAGTGGCTCTCGTCCTCAATCGTGGATTAGCTGGCAGCTCCATCAACTACGGTGGTCGTGAAGCGGCCCGGCAGCCGGACCCGTCGCGCAGGGAAAAGGCCCCGAGCGCGTACCCGGCTGCGGGCCGCATTAGACGTCAGGTCAGGTCAGTAAATAGCCCGATTGTTGAAGTCGAGGCTGGCACGCCATTGCGAAACTCCGCAGCCGTCCCCCCCGCACATGCCCGACATCGAGGCGTTGATATAGAACGTGCCGCCTTGGGTCACGGTGCTTCCATCGGGGCCCCTGAACGGCACGGGATAATTCATTTGACCGACCGCGCGAGCAAATTGGGTGCCGCTGGAATTGCGTAGACCAAGGGTAAGACTGCCTCCGCCGTTTCCGGGGCTGATCGTCTGGAACGAGGTGTGGGCCGGTGTGTATGAATTTGTTCGCGGAGTTTGGTAGTGCACCACCTCGTTCATTGACTGCCAACCGCTGATTTCAACGATCGTCGCCTGGGCGGCTTGTGCAGACGCACCCCAAGCAAACGCTGCGACAATCATGATTCCGGCGATTTTCAATCTTCTGGTGCGACTCAAGCGTGCAGCATTGGGCGTTGTCGTCATTTCGTTGCCTCAGTCTCTACGTAGATACCGCAATCGAGTCGGAATTCCGCTGCCGCGATGTCTTCTCCACTGGCCGCGGCGTGTGTTCCTATCTGTTCGAGGTAGGTCGGGACGTCTACTGCTGCGCTGACCTCGGGAAGTGTCGAGTATTTTTCAAGCGCTGCGGAAGCATTGGCCTGCCCGGCGATGCTGCGCTGATCACTCGATTGGATCGAATCATCAAGCCAGGCACAGCGCCAGTAACGAGCTGCGATTAGCTCGGTGAGGCCTTCTTCGAAGAGATGGTCGCCCTCTTCGACTGGGTGGAAGAACGCCGGGGCAAGTGCGGGGAAGTCGATACCTGCCGGCAATTTTTCAGGGTAATCCTGAACAACTTGCTGCCAGACCGAGTCAATCTGGTCTTCTGCGTAGAAGGTGCTCCCATTTCTCTCAATCGACGTGGGCGTGTCACCGGATGCCTGGGCCATTCCGACCCCGGCCAAAAGAGTGGCGAGTACGGCTGAGCCACCCAAAAGTGTCTTCGTAATCTTGCGCATTCCTACCTCCAACTTGACATGGCTGCGCGTGCAGACATGATCGTGTTCGCGTTTGGTATGCACCTGTGGCAAGCCAAATGGGACGGCTCTAACCTCAGGCATCTCCTTGAGGAGACTTAAGGTGAACTCAAAGTAGACGCTCACCTGACTACGAGGTTGTCTGCTTTCATTCGGCGAAAATAGTCGGCATTTTGGGGGACACCGGGTTAAATGATGACGGATGCCGCTGGCCGCGCCGCCGGGGCCGCCAGCCCGGCCAGTATCATCAGGACCAAAACCAGGTATAGCGCGTTGAGAATGCCCCAGGCTTCGCCGAGCAGTCCGAGTACGGGCGGCCCGACCAAAAAAGCGAAGTAGCCGATGATGGCCACGGCGCTGACCCGGGCGGCCGCGTTCTTGGTGTCGTCGGCGGCCGCCGACATGCCCACCGGAAATCCGAGCGAGGCGCCGAGGCCCCAGAGCACGGTGCCGACGAAGATGAGCTGGGTGTTCGGCGCGAGGATGAACAACACGAGCCCCGCAATGCCCACAACGGTGCAGGCGCGTAGCACCAGAACTCGGCCGAACCGATCGAGCACCGGTCCGCCGATCACGCGGCCCACGGTCATGGCGGCTACGAAGACGCCGAAAACGATCGCGCCGTCGGTGTTGCTGAAGCCGTGGCCATCGACCGAGGCGAGGGCGAGCCAGTCGTTGGCTGAGCCCTCGGCAAAGGTCATGCCAAGCACGATCAGGCCGATCAGAAGCAGTTTACGGTCGCGCCAGACGGCGAGACTGTCACGCAGGCGGTCGCGCCAGGTGAGCTGTAGGGCATCCACTGCGGTGTTCTCGACGACCGACGGAAGAAATTGCACGGCAACGACGATCGTGCCCAAAATCAGCACGGCCATGAACAAGAGGTGCCAGAACACTGAGACCTGCCAAGCGGATGCAACGGCGCCGCCCAGCGCGCCGACCACCGTGCCGAGGCTGAAGCAGGCGTGCATGAGCGGCATCAGCGTGCGGCCGATGGCACGTTCTGCTGCGGCGCCCTCGACATTCATCATGACGTCGAGCGATCCCATGCCGATTCCAAACACGGCGAGGGCCGCGAACACGAACGGGGCCGAGGGCACGACGCTGACACCGACGCCCATGAGCACGAGCCCGGAGGCCGACAGCGAGACGCTGAGCAGCATGGCCCGGCGGGCACCGAGGCGATTGAGCAGGCCCGCGGCGATCAACAGACCGATGACCGAGCCGGTGGAGAGTCCGAAGATGAGTAGGCCGACCCGGGCGGTATCGAGGGCGAGCCCGTCGCGCACGGCGGGAACCCGAGACATCCAGCTGGCGAGGCCGAGGCCCGACACGAAGAACGCCGCGAATACGGCATTGCGCCAACCGAGCAGGGCGCGGCTCGGGGGCGCAATGGCGACCGCGGGAGTAGAGGCACTGGAGTCAGCGGGGGTGACCACAAAAGGCCTCACGGTTCGTGAACGGGGGCGGACGGCCTCAACTCGAGACGCGCAGATAGATCAAAGGTACAACGAGTTCCACCCGAACGATTTGCCTAGATGCTGCGGTGGTCTCGTACCGCGGATTCCAAATCTGCGAGCCCGGGGGCCATCGCGGCATCGACGGCCATAGGGTCGGAGACGTTGAGCTCCTGCATGCCACGCCGACCTTCGGGGGCCGTGTTGATTTCGTGGTCGCCAGCCTCCAGCCCGACCAGAACATCGGCGATAACGTCGTCGAGGGATCGACGCTCCCAACCCGGCGAGGCGGCGGCGTTCTGCGATGACATCATGTCCGTATCCGTCGCGCCGGGATAAACGGTCGCGACGTGCACTCCCAATCCGGTCAATTCGCGGCGCAGGGATTCTCCGAAACGAGCGAGGCCGGCCTTAGTGGCGGCATAGACGGAATAAAACGGCATGCCAACGAGTGCTATCCCGCTGGAAATGTTCAGGACGATGCTGTCTCGGTCGGCGCCAGCGCGAAGACGCGGCAGTAGTGCCCGGGTCAGAAGCACGGGGGCAACGAGGTTCAGGTCAATCATTGATCGGATGTCGGCCTCGCTGGTCAGTTCGAGCCGCCCGGCGCGCACGTTGCCGGCATTGTTGACGAGCAGGTCCACGGTGGGCCACGACTCGATGGCCTCAGAAACTCGGTCAACACTATTAGGCAGGGTGAGATCCTGCGTCAAGACTTCGGCCGTGCCGCCAGCGGCTTCGACCAGCCGAGCTGTCGCGACGAGCGTTGACTCTTTCCGGCCCACCAGAAGCAGGTGTGCGCCGCGCGATCCGAATTCAACAGCCAGGCCCCGCCCTATTCCCTGCCCTGCGCCGGTGATGATGCCGTGTCGGTTGATTAGATCCAAAATTGTCATTCCTTTGTATCGGACGAGACAGACAGTGACTGCCTGAACCGCATCGCTCAGTGGGTTGAACGGTCTGCTGTCGCGGGCTATTCCCCCCGAGCGCTCCGCCAAAGATCGGGCGTCGCAATCGGCGACGCCGTGCAGCCTGCCGCTGTCGAGTGGATCTACGATTCGCCCCGCCGGCAAAGTTAGCGTAGCCTTACCTTAGAAATCGTTCGCCACGTCTCTGGAGTCCCATGCGCATACCTTTCCCCGTCGCCGCCCTCCTGGCCGGTGCCTCTGTACTCGCCCTTGCCGGCTGCACCCAGGCCGCCGAGCCGTCAGCACCAGCGGAAACCAGCGATAACGCCTTCACCCTCTACTCGGGTCGCGACGAAGCACTCGTCCAGCCGCTGATCGACCAGTTCGAAGAGCAGAGCGGCATCAGCGTCGAGGTACGCTACGGCAACACCGCCGAGCTTGGCGCGCTGCTCCTCGAAGAGGGCGAGGCCACTCCAGCTCAGGTGTTTCTCGCGCAAGATGCCGGCGCGCTCGGCGCCCTCGCCAACGCCGACCTGTTCGCGACGCTGCCAGCAGCGACGACCGACAAGGTCCCGGCCGGATTCACCTCGACCGACGATACCTGGGTCGGCGTCACCGGCCGCGCTCGCGTGATCACCTATGACAGCCAAGCAATGACTGCGGCCGACGTGCCTACCAGTGTTGATGCCTTCACCGACCCGGCCTGGGCCGGAAAGTTTGGCATCGCGCCGACCAACGCGAGTTTTCAGGCCTTCGTCACCGCCTATCGCGTGCTGAACGGTGAAGAAGCCGCCGACGAGTGGGTCGCCGCCGTTGCCGCCAACGACCCGGTCATCTTCGACAACAACCGCGCCATTCTCGCCGCCGTCAACGATGGCGTCATCGAGGCCGGACTCATCAATCATTACTACTGGTTTGCCATGGCAGCTGAGACCGGCGCAGAAAACATGCGCGCGCAACTGTCCTACCCGGAAGCCGGGGACGCTGGATCCATCGTGAACGTGGCCGGCGCCGGCCTGCTCGCCGGAGCGGCCGAAGACGCCGACGCGCTCGAGTTCATCGACTATCTCGTCGGCACCGATGCCCAGCAGTATTTCGTCGACGAGACCTACGAGTACCCGCTCATCGCCGGTATTGACGCCCCGGCCGGCTTGCCCGAGCTTGACTCGCTCGTCAACCCCGACCTCGATCTGGCCGACCTCGACACCCTCGCTGACACCCAGGCCCTGCTCGGCAAGCACGGCCTGATCTAACATTGCAGTAGTGAAGGCGCGGTTGCGGGCTCGGGTCGGCGGCCGAGCCCTACCCTGCGCCGGGTGCCTCTCGTGACCGAGTTGCTTATTCCGCCGCCCGAAACGGATGCCCCGGCACCGTCCCGCGCGCCGGGCCGGTATCGCTTCGGCGCGCCGCCCTGGCTGCTCGTGCTTGCCGCGCTCTGCGCGGCGACCGCCGCCATTCCGCTGGTCTACCTCGTTGTGCGCACGAGTGAGGCGGGGCTCACCGAATTGCTGGACACCCTGATGCGCCAGCGCGTGCTTCAGCTCACGGTCAACACGGTGTTGCTCGCCGCGACCGTCACCCTGTCGTGCCTCGTGCTTGGCACGGTCTGCGCGTGGGTGCTCACGCGCATCCGCCTGCCTTTTCAGCGTACGTTGCTGCTGGTTTCCGCGCTGCCGCTCGCGGTTCCAAGCTATCTGGCCGCTTACGGCTGGCTGGTCTGGTTTCCCCACCTCAATGGGTTCTGGGCCAGCTGGTTCGTCATGACCATGGTCTGCATCCCCTACGTGACGCTGCCGGTCGCTGCGTCGCTGCGCGGGGCATCCGCAGATCTGGAATCGGTGGCCCGCACCCTCGGTCGTGGCCCGTTTCGCGCGTTCGCGGCCGCGACCTGGCCGCAGATCCGTCCGGCTGCGATCGCCGGGGCACTGCTGGTGTGCCTCTACTCGCTGAGCGATTTCGGGCTGGTCTCGATGCTGCGGTTTCAGACGCTCACCTGGGGAATCAATGCCGCCTACGGTGCGAGTTTCGACCGCAACCAGGCCGCGCTGCTCGCGCTCGTGCTCGTCGTGCTCGCCCTCGTGGTCGTGGCCGGCGAACGTCGCAGCCGCCGCCAAGTCTCCAGTGTTCCCGGTCGCAGTACCATGCCGGTGCGCGCACCCGGTCGTACCTGGCCCATCTACGTCACGCTGCTTCTTGCCGCGCCGCTCGCCGGGGTCGTGGTTCCCGTGGTCGGCTTGCTCAGCCGCCTGCTCGAGGCCGAAACCCTGCGCGCTATCGATGTGCCACGTTTGATCGAAGCGATTGGCGCGACCCTCGGGCTGGCCCTGGCGGCCGCAGTGATCGCGGTGCTCGTGGCGCTACCGATCGCTGCGCTCGCGGCCCGGTACCGCGGAAGGCTGGTCGCCATGATCGAGGCCGTCGGCTTTCTCGGCCATGCTCTTCCCGGCATCGTCGTGGGCCTCTCCCTCGTATTCTTTGCGCTCGCCGCGGTGCCAATGTTCTATCAAACCTCGCTCGTGCTCGTCTTCGCCTACGTTGTTCTATTCATGCCGCGCGCCATCGGCAGCGTGCGCAGCGGCATCGCGGCGGTACCGACGAGCCTCGGTGACGTTTCGCGCATGCTCGGTCTCTCACCGTTTCAGGCCTGGTGGCGGGTGACCGCACGCCTCGCCCTGCCCGGCATTGCGATCGGCGCACTGCTCGTGGCCATCTCGGCCATGAAAGAATTGCCAGCGACGCTCCTGCTGCGGCCGACGGGTATATCAACGCTCGCGACCGAGTTGTGGAGCCGCACGGCCCTGTTCGAGTTCGGCGCTGCGGCGCCATACGCGGCGGCGCTCGTGCTCGTGGCGATGGTGCCCGCGGTACTGCTGTCCGGCATCCGCGGCACAGCAAGGGAGAACTAGTGGGCTGGGTAACGATCGAGACGCTGAGCGTCTCTTATGGTGACACGCATGTGCTTGAGGACGTCAGCCTGCGCATCCCGCGCGGCTCACTCGTGGCCGTTCTCGGTCCAAGCGGATGCGGCAAGACCACCCTCCTGCGCGCGGTCGCGGGGCTGTTGCCGGTCACGTCCGGCACAATCAGGGTCGGTGGGCGCCTCGTCACCGGCCCCGGTGTGCAGCGCGCTCCGGAAAAGCGCGGCATGGGCTGGGTTCCCCAGGACGCCTCCCTGTTTCCGCACCTGTCGGTGGGCGAAAACATCGGCTTTGGACTGCCGCGCACGAAGCAGAACGACGACCTTTACTGCGAACCCGGCGAGGCTTCTGGCCGAGTCGGCGGACTGCTGGCCGGACTCACCCGGCGTGGTCGCGCCAACCGCGCCCGACCGGCGGCGGGGCTGGCCGGTACAGCGGCCCACGCGAGCCCCCTCGCCGCCGTACCGATCAGCCCCGACCGCGGCCGCCAGACTAGCCGCGCGGCCCGCATCATTGAGCTCGCCACCATGGTAGGCCTGACCGAACTCGTGGATCGCGCCCCCTCGCAGCTCTCCGGCGGTCAGGCCCAGCGGGTGTCGCTGGCCCGGGCGCTCGCTCCCCGGCCCGGCCTCATGCTGCTCGACGAACCGTTCGCGGCCCTCGACCCGCTGCTGCGTTCGGCCCTGCGCACCGAGGTCGCTGCCCTGCTGCGTGGGCAGCACAACACGAGCCTGCTCGTGACCCACGATCAGGAAGAGGCGCTTTCCCTCGCCGACTTCGTGGCCGTGATGCGCGGCGGCAAGATTCTGCAATTCGGCACCCCAGCGGATGTCTACGAGCGCCCGGTCGATCCCTGGGTCGCCGGGTTCGTCGGCGACACCGTCGAACTCGACGGGATCTGGCAGGACGGCCGCGTCGACTGCGGCCTCGGCTCGCTTCCGGCGGACTGGATGGGGGCGCCGGACGCGGGATCCGCTCCCGTCGACGGAACAATGGTCCGAGTGCTGCTTCGCCCGGAATGGCTGACCCTGGCCGAGCCATCGATCGAGCTGGGAACGGACGCGGCTACCACCGCCATCGCGTACGCCGGCCACGACGCCCTGGTGAGTTTTACCCTCGACGGTGACCTCGTCGTGCGCGCCCGCGTCGCCGCGCCCGACCTGCCACGCATCGGCGACCGGGTGAAGCTCGGGGTGCGCCAGAACGCCCTCGCCTACCCGCTGGACTGCTGACTTAGTAGCGGCCGTCCCGCCGCAGTCGGTGGATCGCCGCATCCGCTGACCTCTGCATCAGGCAACCCGAGAAGTCACTGTTTCAGCGAATTGCGCGACGTCGGCTCGCGCATGTGCCACCCTTAGGAATGGTGAGAGCTCCGGGCTGGTGCACGGAGCCCGCCCGAAACCAGGCGCAAGCGCGCATGAAGTGACGTAAGCCAAGCCAATGGAGGCCTAGTGAACGAGCACAATTTGAATTCGGTCATGAGGCGCAAACCCATTGCCGACATCGGCGACGAGGCCGCCAAGAACGGTCTCTTCAAGAGCCTCGGACTCTGGCAGCTCACCGCGATCGGCGTCGGTGGCATCATCGGAATCGGTATTTTCACCCTCGCCGGCCTCGTTGCAAACGGCGGCCCGGACGGCGAAGGCGCCGGTCCGGCCGTGCTCATCTCGTTTCTCATCGCCGGACTCGCGAGCGCGGCCGCCGCCCTCAGCTACGCGGAATTCGCCGGGATGATCCCCCGCGCCGGTTCGGCGTACACCTACGGCTATGTCGCCCTCGGCGAGATCGTCGGCTGGTTCATCGGCTGGGATCTGTTGCTCGAGTACATCGCGATCGTCGCTGTTGTTGCGATCGGCATCTCGGGGTATTTCACCGAGTTCATGAGTGGCATCGGCATCGACGTTCCGACCTGGATGCAGGGCACCCCCGACACCCTCGACGGTGGCCTGATCAACCTGCCCGCCATCGTGGTCTGCGTGCTCGTGACCTTCATTCTCAGCCGCGGAACGCAGACCTTCGGCCGCTTTGAGCTTGTCGCCGTCGGGCTCAAGGTGTTGCTGATCCTGGCAATCATCGTTCTTGGGTTCTTCTACATCAACACCCAGAACTATGTTCCATTCTTGCCGAATGGGTTCGGCGCGGTCTTCACCGGCGCGGCCACGGTCTTCTTCGCCGTCTTCGGTTATGACGCTATGAGCACCGCCGCCGAAGAGGCCAAAGATGGCAAGAAGCACATGCCGAAGGCGATTTTGCTCTCGCTCGCCATCGCCATGGTGCTCTACGTGCTTGCCACTCTCGTGCTCACCGGCATGCAGAATTGGCAGGATATCGACCCGACCGCCGCCTTCGCCGTCGCATTCCAGTCCGTCGGGCTTCCGATCGTCGCGACCGTGCTCTCTGCCTTCGCCGTCATCTCGATCCTCACCGTCATGCTGACCTTCCTCCTCGGCGTCAGCCGGGTCTGGTTCTCGATGAGCCGCGACGGCCTGCTCCCGAAGTGGTTCTCCGGCACCGACAAGAAGGGAACCCCGGCCCGCGTCACCTGGATTGCGGGCCTTGCCGCGGCCGTACTAGCCGGGGTCTTCCCGATCCGGCTGATTGCCGACCTCACCAATATCGGAATTCTCGCCGCCTTCGTCGTGGTCTGCGTCGCCGTGATTGTGTTGCGGCGCACCCGCCCCGATGTTCCCCGCACCTTCAAGCTGCCCTTCATGCCCTGGGTGCCGGTTTTTGGGGTGCTGTCCTCTTTCTTCCTCATCACGCAGCTGCACTGGGAGACCTGGCTGCGCTTCGGTATCTGGCTCGTCATCGGCCTGGTCATCTACTTCTTCTACGGTCGCCGCAATTCGGTCATGAACCCGAAGAGCCCGCGCTACATCGAGCATCCGATCGATCTGCACTAGCGCCGTTCAGGCGGCGGATGCGAGCGCGCGGCCCACCCTCAATGCGCGACGTCAGCGCGCGCCGATGACCATCCAGGTCATCGTGCGCGCGCGCAGGCTGAGGGTCACGGCGCGGGCACCGAGGTAGCCGAGCGCGAACGTGGCCATGAGCAGCGCGAGCCCGGCCGCGCCCGCCGGCGCCCAAACCAGGACCGCTCCGGCGAGCGGTACGAAGACCGCGAGGTTGATCAGGCCGGTCAGCGCGAGATATCGGGCATCACCGGCGCCGATGAGCACGCCGTCGAGTACGAACACCACCGCGCCGAGGGGAACGGATGCCCCCAGTACGATCAGCGTCAGCGGCAGCAGCTGCGTCACAGCCGTGGCATTGGTGAACACCTGGCCGAGTACCCCGCTCGTGCCGATCACGACGACGGCGAGCACGAGCCCGGCGAGCAGACCCCATTCGAGGCAGCGCCGCAGTACTGCTCGCACTTCCGCCACATCCGCGGCACCGAGGCCGCGGCCCACCAAAGCCTGGGCGGCGATCGCGAGGGCGTCGAGGGCAAAGGCGAGCGTTGCGAACAGGGTCATCGCGATCTGAAAGGCGGCGAGTTCGGGGGAGCCGAGCTGGGCGGCTACGAACACGGCGAGCAGCATGGCGGCGCGCAGACTGAGGGTGCGCACAAATAGCCAGCCTCCGCTCTTGGCGCCGAGGAGCAGTCCGGCCCGGTGCGGGCGGAGCGGCGTGCGGTGGCGCCGGGCGTGGCTGATGACCACGACGAGGTAAACGGCGGCCATGCCCCACTGCGCCACGACGGTGCCAACGGCCGACCCCGCAATGCCCCAGCCGAGCAGGTAGATGAACACGTAGTTGAGCGCAATGTTCGCACCGAAGCCGAATCCGGCGACGTAGAGCGGGGTGCGGGTGTCCTGCAGGCCGCGCAGCAGCCCGGTGGCAGCGAACACCAGCAGCATGGCGGGCAGGCCGAACATGGAGATGCTGAGGTAGGTGGCGGCATCCGCTGTCACGGCCGGTTCCGCACCGAACGCGCCGACGAGTACCGGGACGGCGAGCAGGCCGCCGGCCGCGAGTACGACGCCGAGGCCGATGGCGAGCCAGAGCCCGTCGATACCGACGGAGACTGCCTTGCGGGTGTCACCGGCGCCGAGCCAGCGGGCCACGGCCGGGGTGGTGCTGTAGGCGAGAAACACCATAAGGCCGATGATGGTCTGCAGCACCGCGCTCGCCAGGCCAAGGCCGGCCAGCGGGGTGGTGCCAAGGTGTCCGACCATGGCCGAATCTGCCAGTAGAAACAGGGGTTCGGCCATCAGGGCGCCGAGCGCGGGCACGGCGAGCCGCAGAATGTCGCGGTCGATGGGCTGTGCCCGCAAAATATTGATGCTTCGACTCTACGGTGGGGCCCGGGTTGCGGTCGCAGGATTACCTGCGTGCCACCAGCCGGTCAGCCGCGAACCGGATTCCGGTCGCGCACGATTTAGCAATGTCGTGACCTCGATATCGCAAATTGTTAAAAATGCCGAATATTTCACGATTGGCGTACTCAAAATGGGAGCACACCGCGCTCGATCCCGCTATGTTCGACCCAGGAGCTGCTGCTGACCGTGGATGCTCCGGGCACACTCTGCCGCGCCGGGGTATCCTTCCCAGCCTTGAGTGCCCCCTCCCCGCGAGGAGGTTTGCCGCCTCATCGTTGAGCGTGCCGACTTCCTCATTGCTTTGAAAGGCTCCACTATGCCTGATCCCCAGCTGTCCCCGGAGGCGCCCCGTGTCGGCGTCGTGCGTGAGAGTGGCGCGGACGAGCGGCGCGTTGCCCTCGTGCCCCGTGCCGTCGCGTCCCTCGTTGCACAGGGGTTCGTTGTTGTTGTCGAGCCCGGTGCGGGAGCCGAGGCCCTCATGGGAGATGACCTTTATCTCGGCGCCGGTGCCACCATCGGTGACGCCTGGAGTGCTGACATCGTGCTCAAGGTTGCTCCGCCCACCGACGCTGAGATTGCCCGCCTGTCGGCGGGCGCGACCCTGATCGGGTTTCTCGCGCCGCGTAACGCGGACAACAAGATCGGCGCACTGCGGGATGCCGGCATCGTCGGTTACGCGATGGAGGCGATCCCACGCATCTCGCGGGCCCAGGTGATGGACGCGCTCTCGTCGCAGGCAAACGTGGCCGGTTACAAGTCGGTCATCCTCGCTGCATCGCTGTCGACCCGGTTCTTTCCGATGCTCACCACGGCGGCGGGCACCGTCAAGCCGGCCAGTGTGCTCGTGCTCGGCGTCGGCGTGGCCGGGCTGCAGGCGCTCGCGACCGCCAAGCGGCTCGGCGGTCGGGCAACCGGCTACGACGTGCGTCCGGAGGTCGCCGACCAGGTGCGATCGGTGGGCGCCCAGTGGCTCGAGGTAGGGATCGACGCGGCCGGTGACGGCGGCTATGCCCGCGAACTCACCAACGACGAACGTGCCGAGCAGCAGGCCGCGCTCGAGACGGCGATCTCCACGTTCGACGTCGTCATCACGACCGCTCTTGTGCCGGGGCGTCCGGCGCCGCGACTGGTGACCGCTGCGGCCGTGTACGGCATGAAGGCGGGCAGTGTCGTCATCGACATGGCGGGCGAGACCGGTGGCAACTGCGAGCTCACCGTTCCCGGTGAGACCGTGATCGTCAATGGCGTGACGATTGCGTCGCCGTTGAATCTGCCCTCGACGATGCCCGAGCATGCCAGTGAGCTGTATTCGAAGAACCTCACCGCGCTGCTCGATCTGCTCGTGCGGGACGGCCGACTCGACCCCGACTATTCCGACGACGTGGTGGCGCTCTCCTGCGTCACGCGTGACTCCGTCTCGAACAGGATCTGATATGGACTACACCGGCTTTCTGGCGAACATCGCCATCCTCGTGCTCTCGGGCTTCATCGGCTTCGCCGTCATCTCCAAGGTGCCCAACACCCTGCACACCCCGCTCATGTCGGGCACCAATGCCATCCACGGCATCGTCGTTCTCGGCGCCCTCGTCGTGCTCGGCACAGCGGAGAACCCGGGCCTGCCGTTGCAGATCATCTCGTTCGTGGCGATCGTGTTCGGAACCGTGAACGTCATCGGCGGCTTCGTTGTGACCGACCGGATGCTTGCGATGTTCAAGACCCGCCCCGTGCACACCAACACCAACACCAACACCAACACCACGAGCGCAACCGACGGGAAGAACTGATCATGGAGATCCTCGTCTACGCCCTCTACATCGTCGCGTTCGCGATGTTCATCCTGGGTTTGTCGGGGCTGACCGCCCCGAGATCTGCCGTGCGCGGCAACAAGATCGCCGCGGCAGGCATGGCCGTCGCGTTCGTGGCGACCCTGATTCACATCCGCGAGACCAGCAGCTGGCTGATCATCATCGCCGCCCTCGTCGTGGGCGTGATCATCGGCATCCCGCCCGCCCGCAAAGTGAAGATGACGGCGGTGCCGCAGCTCGTCGCCCTGTTCAACGGCGTCGGTGGCGGAACGGTCGCCCTCATCGCCTGGGGCGAGTTCATTGAAAGCGACGGCTTCACCGGCCTGCACGTCGCCTCCGGCCCGGTGCTGCCGCTCGTGATCGCCTCGCTCTTCGCCGCGATCATCGGGTCGTTGTCGTTCTGGGGCTCGATCGTGGCGTTCATGAAACTGCAGCAGATTCTGCCCGGGCATCCGCTGTCGGTCGGCCGACTGCAACAGCCACTGAACGCGATCCTGTTCCTCGGCTCGATCATCGCCGCCGTCATCGTCGGCATCGGCTCGGTCGGTTCCGGCGCCGACCCGGTCTGGTTCGGCGTGATCCTCGTTTTGGCGGGCATCCTCGGGGTCACAACCGTGCTCCCGATCGGCGGCGCGGATATGCCCGTCGTCATCTCACTCTTGAACGCGCTCACCGGCCTGTCAGCGGCGGCGGCCGGGCTCGCGCTCAACAACATCGCGATGATCGTCGCCGGCATGATCGTCGGGGCGTCGGGTAGCATCCTCACCAACCTGATGGCGAAGGCCATGAACCGGTCGATCCTCTCGATCGTGGCCGGGGGGTTCGGCGGCGGCGGCGGCAAGGGCGCCTCTGCGGCGGGCAGCGGCGACCAGATCGCCAAATCCACCTCGGCAGCGGATGCCGCCATCAAGCTCGCCTACGCCAACCAGGTCATCGTCGTGCCCGGCTACGGACTCGCCGTCGCCCAGGCCCAGCACGCCGTGAAGGACATGGCCAAGGTACTCGAGGCGCGCGGGATCGAAGTCAAGTATGCGATCCACCCGGTAGCCGGGCGTATGCCCGGGCATATGAACGTGCTCCTGGCCGAGGCCGATGTCTCCTACGACGCGATGAAGGAGATGGACGACATCAACGACGAGTTCTCCCGCACCGATGTCACTATCGTCATCGGTGCCAATGACGTCACCAATCCCGCGGCACGCACCGACCCCAACTCGCCGATCTTCGGCATGCCCGTGCTCAACGTGACCGAGTCCCGGTCGGTGATCGTGCTCAAACGCTCGATGAGTTCGGGCTTTGCCGGCGTCGAGAATCCGTTGTTCTTCGGCGAAAACACCACCATGCTCTTCGGCGACGCCAAGAAGTCCGTCGCCCAGGTGACCGAGGAACTCAAGGCGCTGTAGCTGGTCCGCCCGTCGCTGCTCTGGGTAGTACCTCGCTGCCGTCGCCGCGCCACCTGTGGGTGGCCGCGCCACCTGGAAATGGCGCGGCTGCCCGTATCTGGCGCACCGACCCGGATCGGCCACCGCGGCCACCGCTCATGACCCCGTCAAGCTGACCGGGGCGCGGGCATCCGTTCGGCGGAATGTGGCACACTGCTCGCCGTGACCCCTCAACCCGAGCGCCGCATGCTCCTCGACACCGCAGCCCTGTACTTTCGCGCGTTCTACGGCGTGCCCGACACCGTGCGCGGCCCGGGCGGAGCGCCGGTGAACGCCGTGCGCGGACTGCTCGACATGATCGCCCGGCTTGCCACCGAATTCGAGCCGACCGAGATCGTGGCCTGCTGGGACAACGACTGGCGCCCGCAGTGGCGGGTCGACCTCATCCCCACGTACAAGACTCACCGGGTCGTCGCCGAGCCGACTCCATCAACGACACCGGATGCCCACCTCGCGATCGAATCGGTGCCCGACCTGCTCACTCCCCAGGTTCCGGTGATCCGCGAGGTGCTGGGCGCGCTCGGCATCCCCATCGTCGGAGCCGCGCGGCACGAGGCCGACGACGTGATCGGCACCCTGGCCTCGCACGCATCGATCCCCGTCGACATCGTCACCGGTGACCGCGACCTGTTTCAGCTCGTTGACGACTCCCGACAGGTGCGCGTCATCTATACCGGCCGCGGTATGTCCCGGCTCGAAATATTGACGGAGGCCTCCCTCACCGAAAAGACCGGCGTCAGCCCGGCGCAATACGCCGATTTTGCGGTCCTTCGCGGCGACGCCTCCGACGGGCTGCCCGGAATCGCCGGGGTGGGGGAGAAGACGGCGGCGACGCTGCTGGCCTCCTGGGGTTCTCTTGACGGCATCGTGGCGGCCGCCGCCGACCCAGGCGCGATTATGGGGGCATCCGTTCGTGCGAAGATCCTCGCCGCCGCCGCCGACTACCTCAGGGTTGCCCCGACCGTCGTGCGGGTGGTGCGCGACCTCAACCTGCCAGCGTTCGACGCACGCATCCGCTCGAGCACGCCCGACCAGGTTGCCGCGCTCGATCGGTTGGGCACGGACTGGGGGCTCGGTGCCTCGATGACGCGCGCCCGTGAGGCGCTGCACAGACGAGTCAGCGATTAGTCAGTCGGCTGGCACGAGCAACCCGGCAAATAGACAACCTCTCACCGGCCCCGGATAGGCTGAACGCATGACTGAGCTGGCGACTGCATCCGGAATCAACCAGAACGAACTCGACCCGGAGGTGCGCCCGCAGGACGACCTCTTTCGGCACGTGAACGGAAAGTGGATCGCGCGCAGCGAGATTCCCGCCGACAAGGCCCGCTGGGGTTCCTTCATGATGCTCGCCGAAGACGCCGAGAAGGCCGTACGCGAGATTATCGTCGAGGCGCAGACCGCGCCGGCCGGCAGCCTCGAGCGCAAGTTCGGCGACCTCTACACGAGCTTCCTCGACGAAGAACGCATCGAAGCACTCGGCGCGACCCCGCTGCACAATGACCTCAAAGCGGTCGACGCGGTCACCAGCATCTCCGAACTGCTCTCGACCCTGGGCCGCCTCGAGCGCGGCGGAGTGGCCGGAGCGTTCCACCTCTACGTCGACAATGACCCGGGTAACCCCGAACGCTACCTGGTCTTCATCGCGCAGGGCGGCATCGGCCTGCCAGACGAGTCCTATTACCGTGAAGAAAAGTTTGCCGAAATTCGCACCAAGTACCAGCAATTTCTTGAGCGGATGTTCACCCTCGCCGGTTTTGCCGGAGCCGCCGAACGTGCAGCGCGCGTCTTCGACCTCGAAACCGAACTCGCCTCGCACCACTGGGACAAGGTAGCCACCCGAGACAGCGAGAAAACCTACAACCTGCGCACCTGGGGCCAGGTCTCGGCGCTCGCAGCGGGTGCCGACGTTGACCTCTGGCTCACGGGCCTCGATGCCCCCGCCGGAGCCTTCGAGGAGGTCGTCGTGCGGGAGCCCAGCTACATCTCCGGACTCGCGACCGCTCTGTCAGACGACCGGCTCGAGTCGTGGCAGGACTGGCTGCGCTGGCAGGTCATCCGTTCGAGTGCTGCGTACCTGTCGGGCGAATTCGTGGAGGCGAACTTCGACTTCTACGGGCGCACCCTGAGCGGCACCCCACAGCTGCGCGACCGCTGGAAGCGCGGCGTCTCACTCGTGGAGGGCGCCCTCGGCGAGGCCGTCGGGCGCATCTACGTGGAGCGTCACTTCAAGCCGAGCGCCAAGAAGAGCATGGACGTGCTCGTGGCCAACCTCGTTCAGGCCTATGAAAACAGCATCAGCACGCTCGATTGGATGACCGAGGAGACACGCACGAGAGCCCTCGAAAAGCTGCGTAAATTCACGCCGAAGATCGGCTACCCGGTAAAGTGGCGCGACTATTCGAGCCTCGAGATCGCTGCCGACGACCTGATCAGCAACGTCAAGGCCGCCGGCGAGTTCGAATTTCAGCGCGAGCTCGGCAAGATTGGTGAACCGCTCGACCGCGACGAGTGGTTCATGACGCCGCAGACAATCAACGCCTACTACAACCCCGGATTCAACGAAATCGTCTTTCCGGCCGCCATCTTGCAGTTTCCGTTCTTCGACGACGCGCGCGACCCGGCCGCCAACTACGGCGCGATCGGCGCGGTCATCGGCCACGAGATCGGTCACGGCTTCGACGACCAGGGCTCCAAGTACGACGGCGACGGCCGGCTCACCGACTGGTGGACCGCCGAGGACAAGGCCGCGTTCGAGCTGCGCACGAGCGCGCTCATCGCGCAATTCGAAGGCCTTACGCCGCAGGCCATCCCCGGCCACACCGTCAACGGCGCTCTCACGATCGGTGAAAACATCGGCGACCTCGGCGGGCTTTCCATCGCCTGGAAGGCCTACCTGCTTTCGTTGAACGGCGAAGACAGCCCGGTTATCGACGGCCTTACCGGGCAAATGCGTTTCTTTCTCTCCTGGGCCCAGGCCTGGCAGATGAAGCTGCGCGACGCGGAGGCCATCCGCTTGCTGGCCATCGACCCGCACTCCCCGAACGAGTTTCGCTGCAATCAGATCGTCAGCAACATTCCCGCGTTCTATGAGGCGTTCCAGGTCGGCGAAACGGATGCCCTCTACCTCGCCCCCGAGCAGCGCGTCACCATCTGGTAGCAAGATTGTCCCCCCGTCGGGGGTTAGTGTAGGAATAAGCTCTTCTGAGCCGGGGATGAGGCAGGCGCGGGGCGGTTGTCGAGGAGAGGATCGAACCGAGTGGTCTTTTCCAGGCGCGACGCCGACGGCACCGGTGCTGCTTCCAGCCGAGCGGATGCCGTCCCCGGCCGTTCCCGCCACGCCGCGCTGGCCGGTGGCAAGCACCGCACGGCGGATTTGCCCGAGAATTTCACCCGCGGCTTTGCGTCCCTCGGCGACCTCGCCCTCAACGGGGTGCAGGTTTCCGCCCGGGCGACCGACCTCGCGACCGGACGGGTGCTGTTCTCGGTCGACGATCACGTGTCGATGCCAACGGCGAGCGTTGGCAAGGTGCTGCTGCTCATTGAGGTGGCCGCACGCCTGAACGACGCCGAATTCGGTCTGGCTACGATGCTCGAGCGGTTGACTGCGGATGCTGTGGGCGATTCCGGCGTCTGGCAACACCTGCAGATTTCGCGGCTCGGCGTGGCCGACCTCGCCGCCCTGGTTGGCGCGACGAGCGATAACCTCGCGACAAACGTGCTCATTCGCGCCGTCGGACTGCACTCGGTTCGCACCCGCACCGAGCAACTTGGGCTCAGTCGCACCGCGCTGCTGGATCTGGTGCGTTCCAAGCGCGGGCCGGATGACGCGCCACAGTTGTCGGTGGGCAGCGCCAAGGAACTCACCTGGCTATTCACAGCGCTCGCCCGCGGCGAGATCGTGGATGCTGAAACGAGCGCGCGGGTGATTGGCTGGCTGTCGCTCAACACCGACCTGTCGCTCGTGGCCAGTGCCTTCGGCCTGGATCCACTCGCGCACCGGGAGAGCGACCACGGTTTGCTTATGGTCAACAAGACCGGAACGACTACCGGGGTGCGCAGCGAGGTAGGAGTCCTCCGCGGTCCCCGGGCCGGCGTGACGTACGCTGTGACGCTGCTGTTCGACGATGCTCAGCTCATGACCCGGCTCGCGGTTCTCGACGGCATGCGCGCAGTCGGGGCCGACCTGCTGGAGTACGTGCACTAGCTGGCCCTAAGTTGTGCCATCGTGGAGTAGTCGGGCATTGAGGCCCGAAACCTACGCGAAGGAGCGATGCAATGGCGGTCATCGGATGGATTGGACTTGGCCACATGGGTGGCCCCATGACGGCAAACCTGGTGAAGGCCGGGCACAGCGTACGCGGCTTCGACCTGAGCGCCCCTGCCCTTGAGGCGGCGGTGGCCGCCGGCGTCACGCGCGCGACGAGCATCAAAGAGGCCGTAGCAGGCGCCGACGTGGTCTTCACCATGCTGCCTAAGGGTGAGCATGCCCGCGCGGTGTACTTCGGCGACGAGGGGGTCTTCGCCCAGGCCGACCCGAAAACCCTGCTCGTGGAGTCGTCGACGATCGACATTGAATCGTCGCAGGCGCTGCACGATGCGGCGGCGGCGGCGGGCTTTCGCCTGGTCGACGCTCCGGTCTCTGGCGGCATCACCGGCGCGGAGAAGGGCACGCTCACCTTCATGATCGGAGGTGTTGCGGATGCCGTCGCCGACGCCACCGAGTACATAAAGCCAATGGCCGCGAATATCATTCCGACCGGTAGCGCGACGACCGGCCAGGCCGCGAAGATCTGCAATAACCTCATGCTGTTCATCAGCCTCGCCGCGACCGCCGAGGGAGCGGTGCTGGCGGATCGCCTGGGACTTGACCCGCAGGTGTTCTGGGACATCGCATCCGTTTCGTCGGGCGATAGCTGGGCGCTGCGCACCTGGTATCCAATTGCGGGGGTCGTGCCATCGGCGGCCGTGAACCGCGACTTCGCGCCGACTTTTACGGCCGAGCTCGCCAATAAGGACATCGGCCTCGCTGTCGCGGCCGCAGCCGCCACCGATACGCCGCTGGAGATTGGCCAGCACGTGCAGCAGCTGTTCCAACGCCTGATCGACCAGGGCCAGGGCGGCAAGGACTGCTCCATGATCGTGAAGCTGGTCGACGGCACCCTGGCCTAGATGTACGGCTGAACGCCCAGCCGTCGGCGAGGGGCCGGTGGAAGCCTTCAATAAAGTGGTTGGCCTTTGACAGTTCCACTCCACAACCGGAAGTTCTCACCCATGTTCAATGACTACAGCGTGTCGTCACATTTACTCAACCACCCTGCCTGGGCAGTACACCTAGCAGAGCGCGCCACCGAGGCGTGAGTCCCGGCCCAATTCAATTGTTTGAACGGACCGAGACTCACACCTCGCCAAGCGGATGCACGCGCCTGGCCGGCTTAGTCCGGCAGGGTGTACGAGGACAGTCCCGTTGCTCCGCCAACGACGAAGGTGTTCTTGCTGGTTTCGACGCCGGCCATGCGCGCCGCGGCCGCCGAGTAGGCGGTGCCGTCGAGAGCGATCAGGTCACTCGTGCACGGTACCGCGTCGTTCCCAGCGTCGTATTCCACCACGGAATCGTTCTCGGCGCCGCTTTTCGGCGCCGAGAACGCATCGCGAACCTCATTGCAGGGGAGAATCGCGTCTTCTGGCACGTCTCTGGCGTCCCCGCGCAGCATGTCGACCAGGCGCACTGTGCCTGAAATGTCGAATGGCCGAGTCGGGGAGAAGCTTCGAAAGGAGAGCGCGGCCGTTTGAGTCTCGTTGAGCCCGGCATCGCCCACCGGGTAGGTCCACCCGATATCGCCGGAGAGCGGGTCTACCCCGATGACGTCCATGTCATAGTCGGCGCGACTGCGGTCGATCGTGGTGCCGTCCGCACCGAATGCACCGGTTTCCGTGCCCGCATTGGTGCGACATAGCGGCACCAGGCCGTCCACCAGGTCGTACTCGTTCGGGGACCCGGCGCAGGTCGCGGCACCGGCGAGACGCCAGAGCACGTCACCCGTTGCCGGATTGAGCCCGACCACCGCTCGCTTCGTATAGTCGTGCACAAATTCACCGCCGTCGACTCTGTCTTGGTCGACGAAGTAGCCGCTGCCCACGATCACGTCGTCGGACTCGAAAATGCTCCAGTTCCAGCCCCCATCGCTCGTGTACCCCTCGCCAAACACGTCAGCGTACGGAACCTGCCACACAGTAACGCCGCCCGCGCTGTATCCGAGCTGTTCGATGGCACCCTCGGACCGGTCATTGGTCGAAAAGACGTTGGTACCGATCAAGCGGGCACCATCGGGAACGGCGACGGTCGTGTCGGCGACGATGGTGCCTGAATTCGGAGCGCTGCGAAACCACGCGCTGTCGCCGTCCGCAGTCTCCTTCGAGTATCCGCGAAAGCACACTGCCTTTCCGTCGGCACAGACGCTCGGCACCGAGTTCGCCCAGATTTCGTCGTCTAAGCCCACGGTCGAGGTTGCGGTACCGATCTCCGAAATCATGAGGTCGGACCAGCCCTCCGGGTCATCCGGGTTCGTCGACGGGCTCAGGTAGGTGACGAACGACTTTCCGCCTGATTCGAGGCCGGCCAGGGTGATTGAGCTTTCCGCCGAGACCGCTCCCAAACCGGCTATGTTTCGCCATTCCTCCGTGCCGGTGGCGGCGTCCCAGACGACGACGTGCAGTGCGCCGTCCGTGGCTGCGACATACGAGGCGACATAGCCATCCAGGTAAATCGGGTACCCGACGAGGTCGACCTCCGCCGTCCAGGACGGCTCGATGGGCGCTGTCAGGTCGAAGGGATCGGCCGCAGCGGGCGCTTCCGGTGCCGGCGCGGAGCATCCGCTGAGAGCGGCAATGACTGCCATTGCAATCAATGCAGTGGACGTGAAATGTCGTGACATGGTTCCCCCGGTGTCGATCGCCACTACCGTCAACGCACGATCTTCGGGAATTATGCCACATTTCACCCGGGCCCAGGTTCCGTGGCGATTACAGCGAGCCGCGGGTCCCAAACCGGTTCAAACGACTCAACGACCCGAGACCTACACTCTACCGAGCGGATGCGTGCGCGCGCCCTGAAGACGCGTGCAGCAGGTCCGCGATCAGCGCAAGGCCGTCGGCAGTGTTCCGCCCGCCGGTATCCGCTTGGCTGAGACCGCACGGGAGACCGACAATGCGGCCTGGCTCGAACAGTTCACTTTGGAACTGCTCCTGCTTGAAGTGCCCGGGGATGCCATCGGCGATGCCTGTCTCGGACTGCTCGGCCTCATCGGGTTCAGGTTGTCAGCGCTGCCGCTCGTGCAAGGCGCGGCGGTGCGCGTTGACCTGCCCACAATCTCCATGTTCGTCGTCGTGATCGTCGGCGCAGTGCTGATGCCCACGTTCCTGCGGTCACTCGTGAGGGTGCCTCCGCGTGCCTGGATGCTCGTGGTCGCCGCTGTGCTGGGCATCGCTCTCCCGCTCGCTGAATGAAACTGCGCCGGTAGCCGACCTCGGCGGTCGACAATGCTGCTGGCGATTAAGCTGATCACAAATAAGTTTCAAAGGAGATGCGTTGGCACTGAATCGTCGCGTGGTTGTCGGAGTGGATTCTTCGACCCAGAGTTGCAAGGTAGTCAGTGTCGACGCCGACACCGGAGAGCTGTTACAACAGCGCAGCGCCCCCCACCCCGATGGCACGAGCATCAACCCCGAGCGCTGGTGGGAGGCCTTCGAGAAAGCCGGCGGTGCCGCAGCCGCGCAGGGTGAAGGCGGTGTGCTCGCCCTCGGCGTGAGCGCGCAGCAGCACGGCATGGTCGCCCTCGACTCTGTCGGTGCGCCCGTACACGACGCCCTGCTCTGGAACGACGTGCGCAGCGCCCCGCAGGCCGCCGCGCTCACCGAGAAATACGGAGCGTCGATGTGGGCTGAGGAGGTCGGCTTGGTACCGGTCGCCTCGTTCACCATTACGAAGCTGGCCTGGCTGCACGAGAACCGTCCTGAGCTCGCGACGCGCGTGGATCAGGTGATGTTGCCGCACGACTGGCTCACCTGGAACATTCTCGGGCGGCCCGCCGAGGCCACGACCGACCGCAGCGACGCCTCCGGCACCGGATATTTCTCGGTGCACAGCAATGAGTACCGCCACGATCTGCTCGAGGCCGCCCTGGGTCATGCCGCGCGAGTGCCACGCGTGCTCGGCCCGTTCGAACAAGCCGGGGTCACGCCGGGAGGAGTCATCATCTCCGCCGGCGCCGGCGACAACGCGGCCGCAGCCCTCGGCCTCGGCGCCGAGGAGGGCGACGTTGTCGTCTCGATCGGTACCAGCGGCACCGTGTTCGCGAGCACCGTGGCCCGCATAGCGGATGCCTCCGGCTCGGTCGCCGGGTTCGCCGACGCAGCCGGCGGCCAGCTTCCCCTGCTCGCGACCATCAACGGTGCCCGTACCCTCGTGGCGACGGCCGGCATGCTCGGCGTCGACATCGAACGATTCGGCGCCCTCGCCCTCGCCGCCCCGATCGATGCCGACGGCTTGCTCATGCTGCCCTACCTCGACGGCGAACGCACCCCGAACCTGCCGGATGCCACCGGTTCGCTGACCGGAATGCGCCGCGCCAATATGCGCCCCGAAAACCTGGCCCAGGCATCCGTTCTGGGTCTGGTCTGCGGCCTCGCTGACGCGCTCGACTCACTGCGCAGCCAGGGTGTGCCTGTGCGGCAGGTCATTCTCATCGGTGGCGGCTCGCAGTCGCCCGCCGTGCAGAAAATTGCTGCGGATGTTTTCGGTGTGCCGGTCGTGCTGCCAGTCCCCGGCGAATACGTGGCCCTGGGGGCTGCCCGGCAGGCTGCGTGGGCGCTCGACGGTGACTTTCCGCTGTGGAAGCGCGAGATCGCCACCGAACTGGCGCCCTCGTCCACCCGAGACTGGGCGATCGACGTGCGCGCACGCTACGCGGAGCAGCGCGAGCTGATCTACGCGGTCTAGCAGGCGCGCGTCAGGGGTAGCCGATGAACCAGAGCAGTACGATGGCGACCGGCTGCAACGCGATCGATCCCGCCAGCAGCCCACGGCGCAGCGGCTTCGACCGTGCGATCGCCGGGTCACCGAGCAGTGGCGCGAGCGGCAGCAGCAAACGAAACAGGCTCTGCTGCGGCAGGAACACAGCTACTAGATAGAGTCCGTAGCTTGCCGAATAAGCCACCACCTCAAGCCGAAGCGGATAAAGCGCCCGCCGCGACAACCACCACCCAAACCCTGCCGTAAGCACGAGAACAAGCACGATACCGGCCAGGCCCAGGTATGTTCCGGCCATCAAAAACCACGGCGTGAGCGGCACGAACGAAACCCGACCGACGAAGCCGGTCCACCAGGACAGCTCAGTGGCCAGGTAGGCATCGTGAACGCCCGTGACAGCGCCAGCCACGAGCGGCCAGGCCAGCCCCGCCGCCGCGATGACGAGCCCGGCGGTCACGATGGCCCGGCGCTCGCGCCAGGGAAACCGGTCCCGCTCACTCCAGCGCAGCAGCAGCATGATCGCGAGGGCCAACGAAAGTGCGAGCACCCCCGGCCGGGTGAACGCAGCCACGACCGCAACCGGAATCATCCAGAGGTAGTTCCGGTTCATCATCAGGCCGAGGCTTGCAAAGACGCAGAACAGAAAAAGGCTCTCGGCATAGGCCGCCTGCAAAATGAACGACAGCGGCCCGAAACAGAACAGGGCGACCGCCCACAGCGCCGAGTGAGCTCCCACCCGAGGTGCCAACAGGCGGTACAGAGCGAGCGCGGCCAGAGCGCCGAACAGGGTGGCCACGAGCACCCCTGCGACGTAGAAGTCGAGGCCGGTCAGGGCAGACACGCCGCGCACGAGCCAGGGGAACACCGGCAGAAAGGCCCAGGCATTCGGCTCCACGTTGCCAGCTGAGTCTGTGGGAAGCTCGGTGGGGTACCCGTGCAGTGCGATCTGCCGGTAGAACGAACTGTCCCACGATCCCGAGAAGGTAAAGAAGGTCGGGTCGCTGCGGTAGCTCGCAAAGTTCCAGTCGAGTCGGATCGCGACGGCGAACAGGGTCGCCAGCAGGGTTGTCGTGAGCAGTCGGGACGCCGCCCAGATCACCAGCACCAGACCCCACGGGGGTAGGCGGCCGAGGAGGGAGCGGAGCGCGCTCAGTTCTACTCCGCCCCCGTTCGTCATCGACTCAGACTAGCTGCCGGCGACGGGGCTAGCAGCAGCGTCCCTGCGGGTTCTTATCCTGGCGGTCGGTCTGGTCCCGCCAGAATTCGCGCTCGGTCAACAGCGGATGCGGCGCGCGGTCGAGGCCCGCAGCATCCGTTTCGCAGGAGGCCGCGTGGTGCGCCACGTACTTCTCGTAGGCGTCCTCGCCGAGAAGGCCTTTGAAATACCAGGCCACGCCGCGGGCGCCCTGCCGGACGCCCGCCCACAGGGTCATTAGTGGCCCTTGACCTTGATCTTCTTCTCGGCCGGCCGGGCATCCCACTCGGCCTGCAGCACCTTTTCGGGTGGGGTCATGATGAACCCGGCCGGGGCGTAGGTCTGCGACTGCACGGCGTCATCCTCACTCGTGGCGTTGGAGCGTCGGCGGTACGCGCGCACGGTGGCCTGGATCGCCGTCACAATCACGATGATCGAGAGCACGACGAAGATGATGGACAGCACACCCTGCACCATCGTGTTGCGCACGACAGCCTCCATCGCCAGAACGTTCGGCGCGGTGCCGAAGCTCGTCTCGCCGGCGGCCAGCGCGTTCGCGAACGCACGGTTCTGCGCAAAGTAGCCGATGCCGGGCGTGGTCGAGAAAATCTTCAGGAACGAGGCTGAGATCGTGACCACGGAGGCAAAACCGAGGGGTAGTGCCACGACCCAGAGGTACTTGAACAGTCCACGCTTGGCGACAATGGCCATACACACCGCCAGTGCAATGGCCGCGAGCAGCTGGTTGGCGATGCCGAACAGCGGGAACAGCGTGTTGATGCCGCCGAGCGGATCGGTCACTCCCATCAGCAGCACGGCACCCCACGCAGCGACCATGATGGCCGTGGCGGCCCAGGCGCCGGGGCGCCAGGAGGTGTTCTTGAACTTCGGGAAGAAGTTGCCGAGGCTGTCCTGCAGCATGAAGCGGGCAACGCGGGTGCCGGCATCCACTGCGGTGAGAATGAACAGCGCCTCGAACATGATGGCGAAGTGGTACCAGAAGCTCATCATTGACGTACCGCCCACGAGCTGCTGCATGATGTGCGAGAGCCCGACAGCCAGCGTGGGAGCGCCGCCGGTGCGGGAAACGATCGACTCTTCGCCGACGTTGGTGGCCATGTCGGTGAGCATGCTCGGGGTGAGGTTGACGCCGGTCAGTCCGAGGCCGTTCACGAACGCGACCGCCCCCTGCACGGTGCCGCCGGTGAGGGCGGGGGAGGCGTTCATGGCGAAGTAGATGCCGCGGTCGATCGACAGCGCGGCAACGAGAGCCATGATGGCGACAAGCGACTCCATGAGCATGCCGCCGTAGCCGATGAACCGGGTCTGGCGTTCCTTCTGGATGAGCTTGGGCGTTGTGCCCGAGGCAATGAGGGCGTGGAATCCGCTGAGGGCGCCGCAGGCGATCGTGACGAACAGGAACGGAAACAGCGTTCCGGCCACGACTGGGCCGGTACCGCTAGTGGCGAAGCCGCTGACCGCCGGCACGTTGATCTCGGGGCGGATGATGACGATCGCCACGGCGAGCATGCCGATCGTGCCGATCTTCATGAAGGTCGAGAGGTAGTCGCGCGGTGCCAGCAGCAGCCACACCGGCAGGATTGCGGCGATGAAGCCGTAGATGATGATGCCCCAGGCGATGGTGACCTTGTCGAGCAGCAGGTAGGTCTGGCCCCATTCGGTGCCGTTGACCATGCCGCCGCCGACGATGGCGGCGATGAGCAGCACGAAGCCGATGATGGAGATCTCGGTGATCTTTCCCGGGCGGAAGAAACGCAGGTAGCAGCCCATGAACAGTGCGATCGGAATGGTCATGCCGACCGAGAAGACGCCCCACGGGCTTTCGGCGAGGGCGTTCGTGACGACGAGGGCGAGAATGGCCACGATGATGACCATGATTACCAGGGTCGCGATCAGGGCAGCGGTGCCACCGATCACGCCGAGTTCGTCGCGGGCCATTTGGCCGAGCGAGCGACCGCCGCGGCGCATGGAGAAGTGCAAAATGAGGTAGTCCTGCACTGCGCCGGCGAGCACGACGCCGACGATGATCCAAATGGTGCCGGGCAGGTAGCCCAGCTGGGCGGCCAGCACGGGGCCGACCAGTGGCCCGGCGCCGGCAATGGCGGCGAAGTGGTGGCCGAACAAAACGCGGCGGTCGGTGGAGGCAAAGTCCTTGCCGTCTGCTTTGTACTCGGCCGGGGTGGCGCGACGGTCATCGGGACGCACGATGTGCTCTTCGATGAACTTCGAGTAGAAGCGGTAGCCGATGAGATAGGTGCAGATCGCGGCGAACACGAACCAGATGGCGTTGACGGTCTCACCGCGCACAACGGCGAGCATGACCCAACTGAGGCCACCGAGCAGTGAAATCACTGACCAAATAAGAATTTTGAGGGGAGTCCACTGACGATCGTGGGCGTCAAGCTCCTCGGGATCCAGGGCGACAGCGAGGTCGTGGGGAATCCGTTTCAGAGCGGTCGGTTCTTTGGTTGTGCTGGACGTGACGCCCATTTCTCCTCCTTGAGCCAGGGCAAATCCTGTGAATCCGCCTCTTTACGTTACCTCGACGCGAGAATCGCTCAGACCCAGAGCGGAAACTGGGCAGAGGTCGAGCACGTAAAATGGATAATCGGGCACCTGCCCACATTCTGCGCCTTCGACCATTGGAGCCACCGTGGCCGCACCCACCCATCTTGATGCCGTCATCGCCCTCGCCCGTCACCGCGGCTTTGTTTTTCAGGCCGGTGAGATCTACGGCGGTTCCCGCTCCGCCTGGGACTACGGACCCCTCGGTGTCGAGCTCAAGGAGAACATCAAGAAGCAGTGGTGGCGTTCCATGGTCACGAGCCGCGACGACGTCGTCGGCCTCGATTCGAGCGTGATTCTGCCTCGCCAGGTCTGGGAAGCATCCGGTCACGTAGAGGTCTTCAGCGACCCGCTGATCGAGTGCACGAGCTGCCACAAGCGTTTTCGCGCCGACCACCTCGAAGAACAGTACGAGGAGAAGAAGGGCCGCCCGCCCGAGAACGGGCTCGATGACATCGCCTGCCCCAACTGCGGCAACCGGCACATCTGGACCGAACCGCGCGCCTTCTCCGGCCTGCTCAAGACCTACCTCGGCCCGGTCGATGACGAGGCCGGCATGCACTACCTGCGCCCCGAAACCGCGCAGGGCATCTTCGTCAACTTCGCCAACGTGCTGCAGGCGTCGCGTTCGAAGCCTCCGTTCGGCATCGGTCAGATCGGCAAGAGCTTTCGCAACGAGATCACCCCCGGAAACTTCATCTTTCGCACCCGCGAGTTCGAGCAGATGGAAATGGAATTCTTCGTCGAGCCCGGCACCGACGAGACCTGGCACCAGTACTGGATCGACACCCGCATGAAGTGGTACACCGACCTCGGCATCAATCCGGAAAACCTGCGCCTGTTCGAACACCCGGCTGAAAAACTTTCGCACTACTCCAAGCGCACCGTCGATATCGAGTACCGCTTCGGCTTCACCGGCACCGAGTTCGGTGAGCTCGAGGGCGTCGCGAACCGCGGCGACTTCGACCTGTCAACGCACGCCAAGGCATCCGGTAAAGATCTGTCGTACTTCGACCAGACCAAGAACGAGCGCTGGACGCCCTGGGTGATCGAGCCTGCCGCCGGCTTGACCCGTTCGCTCATGGCCTTTTTGGTTGACGCCTATGTCGAAGAAGAAGTCCCGAACGCCAAGGGCGGTGTCGACAAGCGCACCGTGCTCAAGCTCGATCCGCGCCTGTCGCCGGTGAAGGCCGCCATTCTGCCGCTGTCCCGCAACGAGAAGCTGTCCCCAATGGCGCGTGAGCTCGCATTGACCCTGCGTCAGCTCTGGAACGTCGACTTCGACGACGCCGGAGCCATCGGCCGTCGTTACCGTCGCCAGGACGAGATCGGTACGCCGTTTTGCATCACGGTCGACTTCGACTCGCTCGACGACCAAGCCGTCACCGTGCGCGACCGCGACACGATGGCGCAGGAGCGCGTGCCGCTCGCCGACCTCGAGGCCTACCTGGCGGTGCGCCTCCGCGGCGCGTAACGCTCAAAACGGATGCGCAGGCATCCGTCAGGCAGAATGAGACCATGAAAGCGGTCTATTTCGAAGAGTTCGGTGTTCTCCCGGTGCTGCGCGAGCTGCCCGAGCCGTTGCTGAGCGCGGCCGGCGTGATCGTGCGGGTGGAGGCCACCGGCCTCTGCCGCAGCGACTGGCACGGCTGGCTCGGCCACGACAGCGACATCGGCCTGCCGCACGTTCCCGGGCATGAACTGGTCGGCGTGATCGATGCGATCGGGCCGCTGGTGCGCCGGTTCCGAGTGGGCCAGCGAGTGACCGTGCCGTTTGTCTGCGCCTGCGGCGACTGCCCGGAATGCGACGCCGGCAACGGGCAGGTTTGCCGCAACCAGACCCAGCCCGGGTTTACCCACTGGGGTTCCTACGCCGAACGGGTCGCGCTGCACAACGCCGACGTAAACCTCATCGCCATCCCCGATGACCTTGACGCGGGCGCAGCGGCGCTGCTTGGCTGCCGGTTCGCCACGTCGTATCGCGGGCTCGTACACCAGGCGGGCCTTCAGGCGCACGAAACCCTCGTGGTCGTCGGCTGTGGCGGAGTGGGCCTCAGCGCGGTGATGATCGGCCAGGCGCTCGGCGCCACCGTCATCGCCGTCGACATCAGTGCCGACGCGCTCGATGCGGCGACTCGCGTCGGGGCGGCGCACGTGGTCAACTCGGCTGGGCTCAGCGACAGCGAGGTGGTCGATCGCATTCGAGCGCTCACCGTGGACGGTGCCCAGGTGAGTCTCGAGGCGCTCGGCCGGGAGAACACGGTGGCCATCGGCATCCGCTCGCTGGCTACCCGGGGAAGGCACGTGCAGATCGGCCTACTGGCCGACGACCCGCGGATGCCGCTCGGCACGGTAATCGCGCGCGAACTGACCGTGCTCGGCAGCCACGGCATGCCCGCCCACGATTATCCGGCCCTACTCGACCTCGTGCTGAGCGGTCGGCTGCGACCGCAAGACCTGATCAGTCAGCGAATCAGCCTCGCCGAAGCGCCAGCGGCACTGGCCGCCATGTCGACGCCCGGTGCGCCCGCCGGCGTCACCCTGATCGAGCTGGGCTAAGAGGCGATCGCACCGGCGCCGGCGGCGTCCGCCACACCGGCAGCTGGCAGAGTAACGTCGATACCGAACAGGGCGTCCAGCCCGGTGAGGTAGGCCTCCTGCTCGCCGGCACGGGCCAGTTCGCGGGCGCGAACCATGGGGGCGTGCAGCAGCACACCGGTCAGGTGCCGCAGGGCCGACTCGGTCGCTTCGCTCGAATCGCCGCGGCTGCGAGCCCGGGCGATTTCAGCGTCGCGCAGCTCGAACACGTAGCTGCGCAGGGCAACGAGGGCCGGGGTGAGGCTTTGCTCTTCGGCGACGTCGGAGAACTTACGGGCGGCCTTGCCCACGATCTCGCGGGCATCCGTTGTGGCGTTCAGCTCTTCGAGCGGCGCATGGATGCTGATCGTCTCGAGGTCGAGCAGCTCAACACCGGGCACCAGAGTGACATCGGGTGCCACGTTGCGGGGCAGCCCGAGGTCGATGATGAGCTGCGGCGGAGCTGCGGGGCCGGCATCGGCCGGGCATAGGCGGGCCGGGGCGTCGGCGGTAGCGCCGGAGATCTCGAACGGGTCCACGCCGATCTCGCTGCGCCCGCGGGTGATCAGGGCTGCATCGATGACGTGGTCATCGCGCAGGGTGCAGGTGACGACCACATCGGCGCGGGCAACCTCAGCGGCAAAATCGTCGGTGGGAACGGCTTCGATACCGTGTGACGCCGCGAATCCGACGGCGCGACCGGAGGGCGAGTAGACCCGCACGTTCTCGGCTCCGCGGTCACGCAGGGCGGCGAGGGAGGCGCCGGCATAGCGGCCGGTGCCGACGAGAAGCACGCGGGCGCTCGACCAGTCGCTGACCCGGCTTTCGGCCAGTTCGAGAGCCAGACGCACGATCGAGCGGCCAGCCGAGCCGATTCCCGTGCGGTTCTTGACACCGCGGGAGGTCTGGGAAGCCCGCTGAAAAAGGCGCTCGAGCTCGGGGCTCGTGGTGCCGTTGGCGCGTGCCTGCTCGAGCGCGCGGCGCACCTGGCCGGCGATTTCGACCTCGCCGACGACGACGGATTCGAGGCCGCTCGTCACGGCGAACAGGTGCTCAGCGACGCCATTGCCGTGCACGAGGGTGAGATTGTCGCGCAGAGTATCTGCGTCAAGGCCGCTGCTGGCACTCACGGCCTCGATGGCGGCGTAGACGGCGGGAAGGGGCGACACGCCGTAGGGCTCATTGAGGTCGAGGTAAGCCTCAAACCGGTTGCAGGTCGCGACAACGATGGCACCGCTGAGCGGCCCGTGTTGCTCCACCATGCGGGTGGCCGATGCGCCCCCGCCCACAGACAATTTCTCCAGCACATCGAAGGTGGAGTTTTTATGACTGGCGGACAAAAGAATTAGCACTACACGAGTGTACGACTCAATGCTGTACGCTTTCGGCGCGCGCCGCCGGAGATGTTTGAGAGAATGGTCGAGATGATCCTCGACGCGCAGCATCCACTCTCCTCCGGCCTCACCGCCGACTCCCGCCTGATCCAGGCCTATCAGGGCGTTCGGCCCGCCGTGACGCCGGTGTGGTTCATGCGTCAGGCCGGGAGGTCGCTACCCGAATACCGTGAGTTGCGCGTTGGAACGCGCATGCTCGACGTGTGCCTCGACCCCGAACTGGCGAGCGAAATCTCGCTGCAGCCGGTGCGTCGGCACCAGGTCGATGCCGGAATCTTCTTTAGCGACATCGTCGTGCCGCTCAAGCTCGTCGGGGTCGACGTGTCGATCGTGGCCGGCAAGGGCCCTGTTCTCGGCAAGGCCGTGCGCACGCCAGCGGATGTCGACGAACTCACCGCCCTCGACCCTGCCCTGCTCGATACGGCCCTCGCGCCGATCAGCGCGGCCGTGTCCCTGGCGGTCTCCCAGCTCGGATCGACCCCGCTGATCGGCTTCGCCGGTGCCCCGTTCACGCTCGCCGCATACCTGGTCGAGGGCGGTCCGTCGAAGGATCACATCCACGCCCGTACCCTCATGCACGCCGAACCAAAAGCCTGGGCCAAGCTCATGACCTGGACCGCTGACGTCACCGGCCGGTTCCTGCGCGCGCAGGTGCTCGCCGGGGCCAGCGCTGCCCAACTGTTCGACTCGTGGGCCGGAGCGCTCTCGCTAGCCGACTATGCGGCATCCGTCGCCCCAGCGTCGGCCGCAGCGATCGCCCACGTGCGCGACCTGACCTACGCCGTGCCGGGCGCAGGAGCCGAACCGACCGACCGCAACGTGCCCATCGTGCACTTTGGCGTGGGAACCGGCGAACTGCTCAAAGAAATGCACAACATCGGCGCCGACGTCGTGGGCGTGGACTACCGGGTGCCGCTCGACGAGGCCAACCGCCGGCTGGGCGGCGCCGTTGCGCTCCAGGGCAACGTCGACCCCGCGCTGCTCGCGGCGCCATGGCCGGTGCTCGAAGCGCACGTGCGCGACGTGCTCGAACGTGGACGCACCGCACCATCGCACGTGCTCAACCTGGGCCACGGGGTTCCGCCCGACACCAACCCCGACGTGTTGACCCGGCTGGTCAGCCTCGTGCACGACGTGAGCGCGGCCGAGTAGGAGCAGCACATGACCACACCGATCGACGTACTCGTGATTGGCGCCGGAGTGGCCGGCCTGGTCGCCGCCCGCGAATGCGCCCAGGTGGGGCTCAGCGTCACCATTATTGAAGCAACGGATGCCGTCGGCGGCCCGGTCGCCGGTCACGTTCTCGACGGACTCAGCCTCGACAGCGGCGCTGAAAGCTTCGCCGTGCGCGGCGGCACCGTTGCCTCATTCATCGAGGACCTTGGCCTCACCGACCAGGTCGTCGCTCCGAACGTTGCCGGTGCCTGGTTGCACCTTCCCGCTCTCAAACCGGGTTCTACAGCGGATGCCTCGGTCAGCGTTCCGCTTCCCAAGGCCGGCGTGCTCGGAATTCCGGGCTCCCCGCTCGCCGACGACGTGCGCCGCGTCATCGGCTGGAAGGGGTCGCTGCGCGCCTACGGAGACCGGCTCATGCCCGTGCTGACGATCGGCCGAGAGCACAGCCTCGGCGACCTCGTAAAGAAGCGCATGGGAGCGCGTGTGCTCGATCGCCTCGTCGAACCCGTCGCCTCCGGCGTCTACACGACGAGCGCCGTCGACCTCGAGATTGACGTCGTCGCCCCCGGACTCAACCGCGCCCTCACCACGGCCGGCTCGCTCTCCGGGGCCGTCTCGGCCCTGCGTGCCGGCGCCCCGGCCGGCTCCAACGTTGGCGGGCTGCTCGGCGGCATGGCCAGCCTGCCCGCCGCCGTCGTGGCCGCCCTCGAACACCACAGCGTGACCATTCTGACCGGCACCACGGCCGAGAGCCTGGCTCATTCCGGCACCGACGACGCGCCGACCTGGGCTGTTACCGTCACCCGCCGAGAGGATGCCGACCCCGCCGACACCCTCACCGCCCGCTACGTCATCGTTGCTACCCAGGGCGCGCAGGCCCTGCGACTGGTCAATCCGCTCGGCGCACAGTTCGACGCGCTCGCCGAACTCGACTGGCCGGCCCCGACCGCCGTCACGCTCACCTCGCTCGTGCTCGACGCGCCCGAGCTGGACTCGCACCCGCGCGGCACCGGCGTACTCGTTTCCGTCGACGCTCCAGACGTCACCGCGAAGGCGCTCACCCACGTCACCGCGAAGTGGGCCTGGGTGGCCGAGGCAGCCGGCCCCGGCCGCCACGTCGTGCGGTTGTCGTACGGTCGAGCCGGCCAGCCCAACCCCACCGACGACCTGGGCGACGACGAGCTGCAGGCACTCGCCCTGCACGACGCATCCACCCTGCTCGGCGTGCCGTTGCCGGCCAGTTCGGTGCGCGCCTTCGCCCGCACCGAGTGGCGCGATGCCCTGTCGCCCGCCACTCTTGGAGCCCCCGAACGTGCGCATCAGGTGCGCGAGGCCGTCGCCGCCACCCCCAGGCTGGAGATCACCGGTGCCTGGTTGGCCGGAACCGGCCTCGCCTCGGTCATTCCGCATGCTCTCCAGGCCGGTGACCGCATTCGGCACGCCGCCCTCGGCCTCACCATCACCGCTGCCGACTCCTAGCCGAAACTGTGCACTGCCTGTATTGGTACGAACGCACTGAGACATGCCCGAGAGCGCCCCAGACCGAAACGGCGAACCGGGTTACTCTGGGGGAACCTTACGAAAGTGGAGACTCAATGCGCGGAAAGCTTCTGTTCATCACGGGCGGACTCGTCGGCTATGTGCTCGGTGCACGTGCCGGCCGCAAACGCTACGACCAGATCGCAGCCGCTGCCAATGATTTCTGGAACGCCAAGCCCGTGCAGCGCCGGGTGACTGAGGTGCGCGACGCCGCCCTCGAACTGATCGGTGACGTTCCCGCCACCCTGTACAAGGCCGGCAAGAAAGCCGTCTCGCAGGCCGCGGCCAAGAAGAAGCAGGCCGCCGCCAAAACGGGTTCCCCCGCCGCCGCCACGCCGACCGCGAAGGCCAGCACCACCACCAGCCGCACTGCCGCAGCAAAGCCCCAGGCGACTCCCATGAAGCCCTCCACGGCGGACGACAACTCCACGGCGCACTAGGGGCACAACAGCTCGTAGAATTCAGACACCTGAAACACCGACACCCCAGCACAGGGAAGGCAATCCGTGACTAGCAGTGGATTCAACCCGAAAAGCAAGCGCCCGTTGCTTGCACTGATCGGGGAACTGCCCGGTCAGATCAGCGCCCTCGTCAAAGCCGAACTGGATGCCTTCAAAGCCGAGTTCGTTGCCAAGGCCAAGAATTTCGGGGTCGGTGCCGCCCTCTTCATTGTGGCCGCTGCCATCCTCTTTTTCGCCCTCGGGGTGTTCGTCGCCCTCGCCGTGATCGCGTTGGCGCTCGTGCTGCCGCTCTGGCTGGCCACACTCATTGTGGCGGTCGCGCTGGTGCTCATCGCCGTCATCCTGCTGCTCATCGGTGTGAACCGGGTGAAGGCGGCCACGAAACCCGATCCGGAGGGTGTGCACGCGAGCATCCGTCACGACGTCGATGCATTCAAGGGAGTTGGCGAATATGACCACAAATAACCCCGAGCTCACCGAAGCTGGCAACGACAAACGCGGCATCGATGACCTGCGCTCCGACGCGCGGCGCGCGCGCGCCGAGCTCGCTTCGACGCTCGATGCCATCGAGTACAAGTTCAATGTGCCCAAGCAGCTGCGCATCAATCGTCGTCGCCTGAGCCACGCCTTACGCCAGCTCGGCGAGGACAGCCCGGCCGCCCTCGTGGGAATTGCGCTTGGTGCGGCGACCGTTGTCGGAGTTATCGTCTGGTTTGGCGCTTCCGCGGTGGCCAAGAACCGCTAGGCCCGGTCAAACCGGAACGGGTCCGTTCACAGGAATCGCAGGGTTCATTTTGGTGCCGGGCGCAATAAAGAGCACACTAGAGCCATGACTCACCCGGCTGCCGGAGAGGCAGTAACCAGCGTTCAGCCCACCCCACCCATCGATTCCGAGGTACCCGCGGCTTCGCCGCAAGGTTTCGCCCTCTTTACCGTTCTGCGACGAGATCCGCACAACCCGGATGACCTCGACGGCCGCGATGTTCCGCACGCGGTCAATGAGCTCGACGACGTGGTAGCCCTGATCGAAGCCGAGGGCGTTACGGTTCGCGGTTTCTACGATGTCTCCGGATTCAAAGCCGATGCCGACATCATGATCTGGACCCACGCCGACAACGCAGAGACCCTGCAGTGGGCCAACCGCGAGCTGCGCCGCAGCCGCCTGCTCAAAAGCCTGCTGCCCACCTGGAATGCCATGGGGGTGCACCGCGATGCCGAATTCAACAAGAGCCACGTGCCCGCTTTTCTGCGCGGTGTAGAACCCAAGTCCTGGCTCACGATCTACCCCTTTGTGCGCAGCTACGAGTGGTACCTGCTGCCCGACGACGAGCGCAGCGCGATGCTCGCCGACCACGGACGCAAGGGCGCCGCCTACCGTGGAGCCTTGGCCAACACGATCTCGGCTTTCGCCCTTGGCGACTACGAATGGCTGCTGCCGATCGAGAGTGACGAGCTCACCGAGTTGGTCGACCTGATGCGCGGCCTGCGTGAGACCGAAGCGCGCCGCCACGTGCGAGAGGAGATCCCGTTCTACACCGGACGCCGAATCTCCACCGCTGAGGTCGTCGAGGTGCTGCAGTAATGGCGCAGTATGACGCCGTTCTGTTGGCCGGTTTCGGCGGACCAGAAGGCCAGGACGATGTGATTCCCTTTCTGCGCAACGTGACCGGCGGCCGCGGTATCCCCGAGGAACGCCTCGAAGAGGTCGCTACCCACTACCGCCACTTCGGCGGCATCAGCCCGATCAACGACCAGAACCGTGTGCTGAAAGCTGCACTTCAGGTTGAACTCACCCGTCGCGGCATCGACCTGCCCGTGATCTGGGGCAACCGCAACTGGGCGCCGTACCTGAAAGATACAATCTCAAACGCCCATGACGCTGGCCAGAACCGCCTGCTCGCAATCGCGACGAGCGCCTACAGCTCCTACAGCGGATGCCGCCAGTACCGCGAAGACTTCGCTGCGGCCCTGACCGCCAATGGCCTGAACGACACGGTGCACATCGACAAAATTCGCCAGTTCTTCGACCACCCCGGCTTCGTCACCCCCTTCATCACCGGTGTGACCAAAGGCCTGCACGACGTCCAACAGGCCATCCCCGGCATTGACATGGACACCGAGGTCGAGATTCTGTTCTCGACCCACTCGATCCCCATGACGGATGCCAACAAGAGCGGCCCGGCCGAACGCGGCTTCGGCGAGGGTGGCGCCTACGAAGCGCAGCACCGCGCCGTCGCCCAGGTCATCATGGATTCCCTCGTGGAACCGTCCGATACCGAGGCGCCGCTGAAGACCCAGTGGCAGCTTGTTTACCAGTCGCGCAGCGGTCCGCCCAGCATGCCATGGCTCGAACCCGACATCAACGATGCGATCGCCCTGCTGCCGGCCCGCGGCATCCGTGCCGTCATCATCGTGCCGCTGGGTTTTGTCAGCGACCACATGGAGGTCATGTGGGACCTCGACAACGAGGCGATGGAGACGAGCGAGAAGTTCGGAATCAAGGCCGTGCGCGTGCCGACCCCCGGTGTCTCGCCCGACTTCGTGAGCGGCCTCGTCGACCTGATCGAGGAGCGGCTGAACGACACCCCCGCCTCCGACCGTCCGGCTAAGACCACGCTCGGCCCCTGGTACGACGTGTGCCGCCCCGGCTGCTGCGAAAACGTGCGCCTCGGCTTCAAGCCGGCCGTCGCGGGAATGGCGCCATGACCGTCATCCGCGTGGGTACCCGCGCGAGCGCCCTCGCGCTCGCGCAGACCCAGACCATCGTCAACCGCATCGCGGCCTCGGCCGGGGTCGAGGTTGAAATCGTGCGGGTTACCACGCACGGCGATACCTCGACCGAATCGCTCTCGAGCCTCGGCGGCACCGGTGTGTTCGCGAGTGCCCTGCGCGAAGCCCTCCTGAACGACGAGTGCGACGTCATCGTGCACTCCTTCAAGGACCTGCCGACCGCGGCGCACCCTGGCCTCGTTATCGGCGCAACGCCCAAGAGAGCGGATGCCCGGGACGTGCTGGTAGCACGCGCCGGCCTCACCCTGGACACCCTGCCCGAGGGCGCCCGAGTCGGCACCGGTTCGCCTCGCCGGGTCGCGCAACTGCTTGAGCGTCGGCCCGACCTCACGGTCGTCGACATTCGCGGCAACATCGATACCCGCATGAGCCGCGTCACAGAGGGAGACCTCGACGCCGTCGTGCTGGCCGCCGCCGGCCTCGGACGCCTCGGTCGACTCGACTCCCTGACGCCCGAATTTCTCGATCTGTCGGCCTGGCCCACCGCTCCCGGCCAGGGGGCGCTCGCCATCGAGGTGCAAAGCGGCAAGCCCGAGCGTCTGCTTGGCGTTGCGCTCGCGGCCATGAACCATTCCTCGACGGAGGCGACGACCACCGCAGAACGCACGGTACTGGCCCGCCTCGAGGCGGGCTGCGCGGCACCGATCGGTGCCACCGCTGTCGTCGACGACGGCCTGCTGTTTCTCACCGCCACCGTGTACAGCCCGGACGGCTCTCGCAAGATCACCAGCTCACACGCGGCAACACCCGATTCCCACTCCGCCCTCCACCTCACCCAAGCCGCGCTCGACGTGGCCGAACGAGTATCCATAGATCTTCTGGCCGGTGGCGCGGCCGAGTTCGCTCCCCTGAAAGTGACTGAGTGACCACGTGATCAATCGACCGACCAAGCCCCTCACGGGCTGGCGAGTTCTCGTTCCGCGCGGCGGACCCTGGGGTGACCAGGTCGCAGCGAATCTGCGGGCCAAGGGTGCGCATCCGATTGTCGCTCCGATGATCAACTTCGCCGCCACCGACGACGCCCCGGCCCTCGACGCGGCGCTGACCCGCCTCGCCGCCGGCGACTTCGACTGGATGACTATCACGAGCGCCACGACCGTCGACGTTCTGTCATCGCACCGTGCTGTGGTCGCGCCCGGAACCCGCATCGCCGCGGTCGGTGAAACTACTGCCGCCGCGCTCGTGGCGGCCGGTTACCACGTAGACATCGTTCCCTCCGAAGACAATTCCGCGCGCGGTCTGCTGGAGGAGTGGGAGACCGCCACTGCCGGCGTCATTCCGCTGCGCGTGCTCACGCTGCGCAGTGAAATCGCCAAGCCGCTGCTCTCCGAGGGGCTCCGCCGCGTCGGCCACGACGTGGAATCGGTCGTCGCGTACCGCACCATCGGCGTTCCGGTCAGTGACCAGGTCGTCGCCGACGTCAAGGCTGGCCTCGTGCACGCCGTACTCGTGACCAGCGGCAGCGTCGCGCGTCAGGTGCGTGAACAGTTCGGTGACATCCCCGACGGCACCCTGGTAGCGTGCATCGGTCCACAGACCGCGAAGGATTCCCGGGCCCTCGGATTGCGCGTGGATGTGATCGCCGCAGAACGCAGCGCCGAGTCCCTCATTGAGGCGCTCGTCGATGCCGCTTTGGCGGGAACCGCACCGGCACTCTGATCGTCAGGTAACGACCGAATAACAAAACGCACAGCCGAGCGGCGTAGGGTGAAAGAGTGACCAACCCCGTTATCCGCCCACGACGTTTGCGCACCAGCGGCGCGCTCCGTCGCCTGGCCAGTGAAATTCGTGTCCATCCGGCCGAGCTCGTGCTCCCCATGTTCGTGCGCGAGGGCGATGACGCCCGCCCGATCACGTCGATGCCCGGTGTCGTGCAGCACAGTATCGACAGTGCCCGCCGGGCCGTCGTGCAGGCGGCTGAAGCCGGCATCGGCGGCATCATGCTGTTCGGGGTGCCAGACGTACGCGATGCGACCGGAACCGGCGCGACCGATCCCAAGGGCATTCTCAACCTGGCCACTCGCGCTCTCGTCGACGAGATCGGCGACGCGCTCGTCGTGCAGACTGACCTGTGCCTCGACGAATTCACCGATCACGGCCACTGCGGCGTGCTCGCGGCGGATGGCCACGTCGACAACGATGCCACCCTCGAACGCTACCGCGACATGGCCCTCGCCCAGGCCGCGGCCGGTTCCGCGCTGCTTGGTCTTTCGGGCATGATGGACGGCCAGGTCGCCGCCGTGCGCGAGACCCTGGACGCCAACGGTTTCGAAGATACCGCTGTGCTCGCCTATTCGGCCAAGTACGCCTCCGCTTTCTACGGTCCGTTCCGCGAGGCCGTCGCCTCGACCTTGGTTGGCGACCGCCGCACCTACCAGCTCGACCCGGCCAACCGGCGCGAGGGCCTGCGTGAAGCGCAGCTCGACATTGACGAGGGCGCCGACATCGTCATGGTCAAGCCGGCCGGCGGTTACCTCGACGTGCTCGCCGCCGTTGCCGCCATGAGTGATATTCCGGTTTGGGCTTACCAAGTCTCCGGCGAATACGCCATGATCGAAGCCGCCGCCGCGCAGGGCTGGATCGACCGTCGCCGGGCAATCGAAGAGTCAGTCTTGAGTATCCGTCGGGCCGGCGCCGATGCCGTGCTCACCTACTGGGCTGTTGAACTGGCCACCTGGCTCAAGGAGGAACAAGCATGACCGACACAATGTCAACGTCAACGGAACACACAGCCACCCATAACGACGAGCTGTTCGATCGCGCCCGCCGCGTGATTCCCGGGGGGGTCAACTCGCCGGTGCGCGCCTTCGGGTCGGTCGGCGGCACTCCGCTGTTTCTCGTCAAAGCTGCGGGTGCCTACGTCACGGACTCCGACGGCCGGGAGTATGTCGACCTCGTCAATTCCTGGGGTCCGGCAATTCTGGGCCACGCTCATCCCGAGGTCGTTCGGGCCGTACAAGAAGCTGCCGCGCTCGGACTCTCCTTCGGCGCCTCGACTCCCGCCGAGACCGAACTAGCCGAACTCGTTGCCGAACGGGTCGGTGCGGTCGAAAAGCTGCGCCTCGTCTCGACCGGTACCGAGGCGACCATGACGGCCATCCGCCTGGCCCGCGGCTTCACCAATCGTGACCTGCTGATCAAGTTCGCCGGCCACTACCACGGCCACTCCGACGGTCTGCTTGCCCAGGCCGGTTCGGGGCTCGCCACACTCGCCCTGCCCGGCTCGGCCGGAGTCACCGCGGCGACCGCAGCGCAGACCCTCGTGCTGCCCTACAACGATCTGGGAGCCGTACGGGCCGCCTTCGAGGCTCACCCCGGCCGTATCGCCGCCATCATCACCGAGGCCGCAGCCGCCAACATGGGCGTTGTCGCCCCGGATGCCGGTTTCAACGCGGCCCTGGCCTTGATCGCGCACGCGAACGGTGCTCTGCTCATCCTCGACGAGGTGCTCACCGGTTTTCGGGTGAGCCGCGCCGGTTTCTGGGGGCTGGAGACCCGCAGTCTGGAGTCGGCTGGCGAGGAGTTCTACACGCCCGACCTGCTCACCTTCGGCAAGATCATCGGCGGCGGGCTGCCCGTCGCCGCCCTCGGCGGCCGAGCCGACGTGATGGACTTTCTCGCACCGAACGGCCCGGTCTACCAGGCCGGCACGCTGTCGGGTAACCCGGTCGCCGTTGCGGCGGGCATCGCGACGCTCAACCTGCTCGACGAGAGCGTCTACGACCGTCTCAACGCCACCGCCACAATCCTCTCTGAGGCCGTTTCCGCCTCGCTCACCGCCGAGGGCGTCGCCCACCGGGTGCAACGAGCCGGCAACCTGTTCAGCTTCGTGTTCGGCGACGAGGCACAGGGGTCGGCACCGCGCACCTACGCCGACGTACAACGCCAGGAAGCCTTTCGCTACGCACCGTTCTTCCACGCCATGCTCGACGGTGGCGTGTCGCTGCCACCGAGCGTGTTCGAGGCCTGGTTTGTCTCCGACGCGCATGACCAGACCGCCATCGGGCGCATCTTCGAAGCCCTGCCCGCTGCGGCCAAGGCCGCCGCTGCGGCGACGCCGCGGGCCTGACCCGGGTGAGCGGATGAGCATGGCCGGCTGAGGGCATTTGCTGCCGTTGGAGAGATCCTGCGCTGGGACGTGACTGCTTTTGTTCGCTTCAAACAAGAGATTTGCGGCCTCGAGCGGGCAGACTGGAACAATGGCTTCCCTGAGCGTGCATTCTGACCGGCTCGAGATCCACTTGACGCGCGCGGAAAGAACCCTCGCGCTGCGTAGGGAGTCGATCGTGGTGCAGCGGGAGAATATCCGCTCGGTGATCATCACCCAAGATCCGTGGATCTGGCTGCGCGGAATACGTGCTCTCGGCTCGATCATTCCACTCGTCCTGGCCGCGGGAACCTGGAAGTTCCATGGCGGCAAAGACTTCGTGTCGATCAAACGTCACCGCCCTGCCGTGGTGATCGACCTCGTCGACGAAGAATTCGCCCGCGTCATTCTTACCAGCCAGCATGCGGCCGATCTCATCGACTCGCTCAAACTGCCGGCCTAATTTCGGCGGCCGACGCTACGGCTACGGGTCCGTCACCGCGATCGCGGAGAGATCATCAAACGTGACCGTCATCGGTGTCGTGGCTGATCCGCTGTTATACGCGGCGAGACCAATCGATCCGGCCTGCTGCAGGACGGCTGTTGCGTCTGTCCGGCTCAGCGACCAGGTCGATGGCTCTGTGGTGCCCGCAGCCCACACCCTGGCCCGAATCGTCGTCGGTGCCGTCCCGAAAACCTGCAACCGCACGTGCAACTGATCGTTGGTGGCGTAGCTGAGCCCGGCGATAGTGCTCGCCTGCAAGGTGGTGCCGCCGCGCATGAGCTGCAGTTGCACGGCGCCGGTCGCGAGAACTTTGATCCGCGCCCGATAGTCGTTGGTGGCGACGCGCCGGCCGATCAGTGAAACGTAGGTACCGGCTCCGGTCGTGGCCTGTTGCAGTGACGTGGTGACCGTTAGATCGGTGCTCTCCGACGAGACACCGACCAGATAGCCGTTCGCCGTCCCTCCGGCGGCTACGCGCAGGTGAGCGGCGTCAGCAATCACCGAGTAGTTGCTGGCAGTGCCGGTCGTCGTCCACGCGCCTCCGATATCGGCTGAGCCGAGTCCTCGGCTGATTTCGCGAGTAAAGGCATCTGTAGCGATGCCGGCTGGCACCGGCATCGGTGCTGAGACGGTAACGGATCGAGTAGTCGCGTCGGTGGCGCCGTCATTGTCGGTGACGGTCAAGCCGATCGAATAGGTTCCGGCGGCGGCATAGGTGTGCTGCCCGGTACGGCCGTCGCTGACACTACCGTCACCCCACGACCAGGCGAATCCCGTGACGGTCCCATCGGCATCTGCCGACGGCGAAGCGTCCGCTGAGACCGCCAGATGGTCGGAGGTGACAGTGAATGCGGCGGTCGGTGCTTCGTTCTGCGGGACGCTTGTGGCGGATCCCAGCGAGTAGTGCTGCGCGATCACGGCGCCGCTGAGCGGACGGGAATAAACGGCGACATCGTCAATTGTGCCGACGAACCACGGGCTCGACGAGCTCCACGTGTTATCGCCACCAATGCGCCAGTAGCCGGAATACCCCTGGGCGCCCGTTTGCGGATTCGTACCGATGAGAGCGCCATCAACGTAGAGCGCCATTCCATCAGCTGACTGCTGCGCGAGCACATGGTGCGCCGCTCCATCGTTATAGGTGGACTCGGTCACGATGGTGTTGGACTGCCCGGTCCAGGTGCCGAATACCAGGCGACCGTCGTCTTGCAGGTAGACGTGCCGGTCATAGTTGTCCGACAATCCGTTGGAAGCGCTGCCGAATCCGATGATCTTGCCACCCTGCGTCGTCGTTGTGCTGAACCAGGCCTCCAGCGCATAGGTACCGGGAGCATTAATCCGAGTGTCACTGCTGACGATTCCGCCGCCAAACGACGCGGCCGTGTTGCTCGTGCCGCTCAGAAGTCCGGCGGCGCCCAGGCTGACCGGGTCGAAGTAGGTTCCGGGTTGCTCCGAGGCCGATGAGTCGTTCGCTTTCAGACCATTGGCTTCACCCAGACGCCAGTACAAATCGGGTTCCGCACTGTAGACGGCCGCGCCGTAGGCGTCGGTAGGAGCCGAGATGACAGGACTCGTTCGACCGGAGGCGACAAAGTGTGCCACGATCTGCTTCTGCGTGAGGGGCGCGGAGTAGACGGCGACCTGGGCAATGTCGGCGGCGATGAAGGCGCTCAGGGGCTGGCTGGGCCAGCCATTGATACTGTCTCCGCCAATGCGCCAGAAACCCTGGTAGTCCTGACCCGAGGTGACACTGGCGCGCTGCGCGACTTTCTTGCCGTCGATCGACAGCGACATGCCGGAGCTGCCGAGGCTGGCCACTATGTGGTGCCATTGGCCGTCGTTATAGGACGCGGGCGATGTGATCGCCTGCACTCCGCCGGGGTAGACACCGAACCAGACACGACCGCCAGTGTCCATGTAAACATGCCGGTCATAGCCGGTGCTTTGGCCGGTATTGCTGTTGCCGAAACCGATAATCTTGCCGCCCTGTGTGGTGTCGGTTTTCACCCAGGTTTCGACACTGAACGAATTTGACGGGCTCTGGGCGTCGTTGGTGGCGGCGAATCCGGTCGCCGTGCCGTCGAAACGGCTTGCCGTGATGGCAGTGTCTACGATTGCTCCGGGGACGCCGGGGCTGACCCCGGCCTTTCGGGCCAGGTCTGCGCCGCCCGTCCAGTCGAAGGCCGTGGCACCGGTTGCCTCATTTAGCGGCCAATACGATCGCGGGGAATCCCCCAAGACGTTCGCGGAATAGTCGCTGAGAGTGCCGGATGCGATGGTGACGCTGGCCGTTCCACCCGTTTTCGTATTGCCGAACGGGTCAGTGACCCGAATTCGATAGGAGTAGCTCTGCCCTGGGGTGAGTCCGGTGTCGGAGAAGGACAGGGTCGGCCGGTTCCAGTCGGAGGAGAGTCCCTGCATACTGGTGACGGCGACGCCGTCGCGCAGCACCTCATAGGTGAGGTTCTCGTTATCGCGATCGTAGGCCGATTTCCAGCTAAGACGCGCTGTTCCACTCACAAACGAGGCGACCGATGGCACGAACGCCGATGGAGCGAACGAGGCGTTGGCAACACGCGGTCCTTCCTTATTCGGCGCTATGGAAGGCGCAGCGAATCGGGCCAGGCCCTGTTGGCGTTTGTTGTTCACGGTCGTGAACTCTCCGCCATAGAGCAGATACTGGGTATCGGCGGTCACGTGCCACGGACCCTGGCCCTGCCCGGTGAAGCTCCCGGTGTTGATGTCGGGATAAAACGCCAGCAGGTTGGGTCGGGGGGTGCCCTTGAAGTTGTAGTAGCCGTGCTTGTCGGCAGTGATGACGCCGCCGACATCCATGCTGAAGGCAAGGGTGCGGTGGTAGGTCCACGGCTCGGTTTGTTCGAAGCCGTCAATGTTGCCGCAGTAGTGGGCATGCTCGGTCGTGTAGACCTTGTCGCCAGCCGGTACCGCAGAGTAGGTGTCCCCATGGCAGTCTTCGACCCAGATCAGACTGCCATCCTCCCAGCTGGCACGGAATGTTCCTTCAAGGTTGCCGCCGTTCCCAAACACGTAGCCGGTGCCGAACACGCCCTCGGCCGATCCGGTCAGGCTGAGGATGGCCGCCTGGCTGCCACCGTTTCGAATCAGGCCGTTGATCTTCCATGGCAGGGACGCGCCGGTCGTAGCATCGGTTGCGGCCATGCCGTATCCGGGGTTGGAACCGCCGTTATAGGTCGTGAAGGATCCGCCAATGATGACCTTGCTGCCGTCTGGGGAGGCGACGAGGGCATTGATACTGCCGCCGGCCGGCGTGCCCGACCAGGGCACTAGAGCCCCCGTGGAGCCGCTGAAGGCCGCCATCCTGGCGCGGGACTGACCGCTAGCCGACGTGAATGTGCCACCCACGTAGACGCTATTGCCCGTGTAGGTGAGCGCTTTGACGCCCGCGTTTAGAACCGGCGCCCAGCCGGGAACAAGAGCGCCACTTTGTACGTCGAAAGCGGCGACGCGATACCGGCTGACGCCACCGACGCTCGTGAAAGCGCCCCCGGCGAACAGCCGCGACCCGTCGGTCGAGACGGTCAGGGCGCGGACAGCGCCGTTGACATTGGGATTGAAGGAGGCCACGAGAACACCGGTGGTGAGGTTGTAGGCCAGCAGGTTGTTGCGCACGACCTCGTTCACGCCGGCGGCAGCGCCAGCGGGGCGAGAGCGGGTGAACTCGCCTCCGACGTAGACGGTGTCACCGACAATAAGCTGTGCCCAGACGACCCCATTGATTTGCGCGGTGGGGAGCGAGTCGGCCGATACCGTCACGGGAACGGCGGCATCCGCGGGGCGACTATCGGCGATGGCCATTAGGGGCACTGCGAGGACGCTCGCAACGAGTGCCGCAGAAGCGACCACGGCCAAGAACCAATTGCGGGCATAAAGTATCGCGCTCACCAGAGAGTCCTCACTTTGGCTTTCTTCGCAGCCATAGGGTAGCCACCGCACAAATCGGAGCTTAGTGAGGGATTCTCAGGAGCAAACTCCCCCAAACAGGGGGTGGAACGATCCCCTGTTTGAGGGAGTTTGGCTAGGTGACGTCCTTCTTCCAGCTCACGGCATAGCCGATCACGGTCGCGACCAGGGCGTAGCCGAGCAGTACCAGGCCGCCCTGCCACCAGTCCAGGGGCATTGAAGCAGACGGATTCGCGAGGTTCAGAAAGCTCGACCCGACCAGCGCATCACTTGCGGCACCGGGCAGAAAGTTTCCGATTGTCGCGGTGACCTCGAGAAAGGATGCCGCCAGCCGCAGCAGCGGTTCAACGAACTGGGTGAAGGCCAGCACGATCACGATCGAGGCGACCTGGTTTGGCACAAGCACTCCGAGGCCCACGCCGATCGCTGCCCACAGGCCCATGGCCAGCAGGGTGCGGGCGACGAGCAGCCAGGTTTCCGAATCGAGCAGCGAAGCGTCTACCCCGAACGCGCTCAGCACCCCACCACCAATACCAACGGATGCCGCCAGAGCGACGACCCCGAGGCCCGCGCCGACCAGGATCAGCGTCACGGTCTTCGCTCCGAGCACGAGGCCGCGGCGCGGTGTGGCCAGGAACGTGGGCGTGAGGGTCTGGTGACGAAATTCACCGGTCGTCGCAAGGGCACCGAGCAGTACCGGAAAGACGTAGCCGACCGAAGAAGCGAAGCTGTAGATCAGCGCCGGGAGGCTGCCGAGATCGGTGGATCCGCCACCGGTGTTCACGGCATCCGGGCTGATCACACCGGTCTGGATCCCGGCGAACAGTGCCGCGAGGCCGCCGGCCAGCAGGCCGATGTAGCAAAACAGGACGATGGCGAGAATCCACCACAAACGGGTCGTGAAAATCTTGGCGAATTCGGCTGAAACGCACCGCAGGAACATGGTCATAGTGAGCGACTTCCGCCGACGAGGGCGAGAAACGAGTCTTCGAGGCCGGCCTTCTGTCGATGCAGCACGCTCAGTTCGATCCCGGCTTCGAAGGCGAGGTGGCCGAGCCGGGCTGGGTCGCCCGTCGCGGCGAGTAGACCGGTGCGGCCGATCGAGAAGCTGATGCCGGCCGCCGTCAGGGTTGCGGCAAGGTTCTCGCGGTCGGGAGAATCCACGATCGTCTGGGGTGCGGCATCCGTGTCAAGGCTCGACAGCGGGCCGAGATGCACGAGTTCACCGCGGGCGATGATAACGACGTCATCGACGCTCTGCGCAACCTCAAAGAGCAGGTGGGAACTGACCAGAACGGTGCGGCCCTCGGCGGCCATGTCGCGCAGAAACCCGCGGATCCAGCGGATGCCCTCCGGGTCCAGCCCGTTGATCGGCTCGTCGAGCACGAGCACACCCGGGTCCCCGAGCAGGGCGTAGGCCAGGCCGAGGCGCTGGCGCATGCCGAGCGAGTAGCCGCCGACGCGCTGGGCGGCGTGGGCGGCAAGGCCCACCTGGGTGAGCACCTCCATAACGCGGGTGCGCGGCAGTCCGGCGGCGATCGCATAGACGCCAAGGTGGCTTCGGGCGGTACGCCCCGGATGGAAGCTTGCGGCTTCGAGGGCTGCGCCCACCGTTTTGAGTGGATGCGGCAGGTCGCGATAGCGCACGCCGCCGAACGTGGCCGTGCCGCTGCTGGCGGCAACCAGCCCGAGCAGAATGCGCAGGCTCGTGGTCTTACCGGCGCCGTTTGGTCCGAGAAACCCGGTGACCCGCCCCGGCTCAACGGTGAAGGAGAGGCCGTTGACCGCGGCGACCCCACCAAAGTGCTTGCTGATGTTGTGAAATTCGATAACAGCGCCGGCAGACATCCGACTCCCCTCTGTAGTGAGACCAGCCTAGGGCCGGCAGCGCCCATGCATCCGCAGCGAGAGCGGGCTTTCCGGCGACATCGCTACGGCCGTAGAAAATCATTGAGCGCGTCGAGTATCCGCTCGACTTCGTGCGCCGTGGTGTACGGGGCGAGACCGATGCGCAGTCCGCCATCATCGCCCAGGCCGAGGTGCCGACTCGCTTCTCGGGCATAGAACGAACCCGCCGGAGCCAGAATCCCCCGGTCGATGAGAAACGCGGAGGCGGCAGCGGCCGAATGTGTGGCGAAGGTCACCAGAACGGTGGGGGTGCGCTGCGCGGCGCGGGAATGCACGAGCACGCCGGCCAGCGCAGCGAGCCCGACTTCAAGCTGGGCGAGCAATATTGCTTCGTACGCTTCGAGTGCGTGCGAGGACGCCACGAGGCGTTCCCTCCGGGTGGGGGCGGCGGCGCCAGCGGTGGGCGAGCTCGGCACGAGGGCGGCGAGAAAATCAATGGCCGCCGTTACGCCGGCGAGCTGTTCGTAGGGGAGGGTGCCAAACTCGAATCGCTCGGGCACCAAATCGGTCGACGTTGCGAGCTTGTCGGGCCGGATGCCTTCCAAGAGTTCCGGCGCGGCGGCGAGTACGCCGCAATGTGGGCCGAGAAACTTATACGGGGAGCACACGAAGAAGTCGGCGCCGAGCGCCTTGACGTCGACGAGGGCGTGCGGTGTGTAGTGCACACCGTCAACGTAGAGCAGCGCGCCGGCGGCATGCGCCACGTCGGCGATCGCCGCGATCGGTGGGCGCGTTCCAATCAGGTTTGATGCGGCTGTGACGGCAACGAGGCGCGTCGCTGGACCAACGACGGCGGCGAACGCGTCGGCGGATAATTCGCCGGTGGACGGGTCGAAGTCGACCCAGCGCACGGTTGCACCCGTGCGGGCGGCCGCCTGCACCCACGGCCGGATGTTCGAGTCATGATCCAGCCGGGAGACGACGACCTCGTCGCCGGGACCCCACGCGCGGGAGAGATGATGGGAGAAATCGTAGGTGAGTGCTGTCGCGCTGCGCCCGTAGACGATGCCGTCGGGTTTGGCGCCGAGCAGGTCTGCTGCGGCGGTGCGAAACCCGGTCACCGCATCGTCCGCGTTGCGTTCGGGCAGGCTGCCTGTGCCGCGGTTCGAGAGCGGGCGGGTGAGGGTCAGTGCGATCGCCGCGCCGACCTGCCGCGGGGTCTGGGTGCCGCCCGGCCCATCGAAGAAAGCGATGCCGGTGGAGAGGGCGGGAAAATGGGTGCGAACAGCCAGCGCGTCGTAGGTCACACCACGATCCAAGCACAGCGTGTGCCAGCACCGGAACTCTCTACTGATGTTTCGGTGCTGATCGTGCCCGCAATCGGGCCGCTCAGGTTGCGGGCGATGTCTCGATCGCTCGCGACGCATGGGTGGTGCAGGCCGGAGCCGCGGCGGCCACGCAGGTAGCGCACACGACCAGCTGTTCCCGGCAGGAGACGTCGCGGCAGTTGCGCATGTTCGTGGTCGGTGCGGCGCAGACCTGGCAAGTGCCGAGCACGGCAGCGTCGGGAGCGAAGTCGATGGACATCCGCTGGTCGAAGACGTAGAGCGAACCCGACCACAGCCCCTCATTACCGAAAGCCTCGCCGTAACGCACAATGCCGCCGTCGAGTTGATACACCTCGCCGAATCCGCGCGACTTCATCAGGCCGCTGAGCACTTCACAGCGGATGCCGCCGGTGCAATAAGTCACCACCGGCTTGCCCTTGAGATGGTCGTATTTACCGCTGTCGAGTTCGGCCACGAACTCACGCGTGTTCTCCACGTCGGGCACGACCGCATCGCGAAAGTGGCCGATTTCAGCCTCGAACCGATTACGCCCGTCGAAGAAGACCACTTCGTCGCCGCGCTCGGCGACCAGCGCGTTGAGTTCGGCCGGCTGCAGCTTGATGCCGCCCCCCACGACCCCCGCCTGGTCGACGCGCAGTTCGCCGGGCGCACCAAAGCTCACGATCTCATCGCGTACCTTGACCACGAGTTTGGGAAAGTCCAGACTCTGGCCGCTCTCGTCGAGGCCGGTGCCCTCGCTCCACTTGAAATCAATGTTCTTGAACGCGGGGTAGTCGCGGGTCTTACGGATGTACTTCTTGATCGCCGGCAGGTCGCCGCCCACCGTGCCGTTCAGGCCATCCTTCGAGATGAGGATGCGCCCGCGCAGGCCGAGTCCGGCGCACAGGTCGCGCTGCCAGAGCCGCACGGCCTCCGGGTCGGCCAGCGGAGTGAAGATGTAATAGAGCAGAATCTTCGGAATGGCCATGGGCCCATTTTACGGGGGCACCATTGTTACGAGGTGCGCGCTGACGAGGTGCGCGCGTAGGCTGGCCGCACTGATTGTCTCGCAACAGATCGACCGGAGGCCACGCATGACAAAAGACCCACTCGCCCGCTTCGGCGAGGTGCTCCAGTTCTCACTCACGAGCACCGACATGACCGACGGCGGCCCGCTGCGCCCAGCCCAATACAGCGCCGAGGCCGGAGGAGCGGATGTTTCCCCCCAGCTGTCCTGGTCGGGGTACCCGCCCGAAACCCAGAGTTTCGCCCTCACCGTATACGACCCCGACGCTCCGACCGGCTCTGGCTTCTGGCATTGGGCCGTGGCGAACCTTTCGGTTGCGGTGACCAGCCTTCCTTCTGGCGGCGCTCTGCCGGCCGGCGCACTCGTGCTCCCGAACGAGATGCGCCTCACCTCGTTTGCCGGCGCCGCGCCGCCACCCGGTACCGGCACTCACCGCTACCAGTTCATCGTGCACGCCGTCGATGTGCCAACGCTCGACCTCGACCCGCAGTCCACCCCGGGCGTTCTGGGCTTCAACCTGCACTTTCACACGCTCGCGCGCGCGGTGCTGGAAGCGACCGGGATTGCGGGCGGGGCATCCGCTGCGTGAATGTACGGCAAGACCAGCCACCTGAAGCCGAGAGTTACCCCCAAATGGGGTACTTCCCAGCGAGCATTCGGGAGAGTCGACTTAGCCTCGATTAAGTGAGTAGCACTGGTAAACTGATAAATTCCGTTCGTCCCACGCCCCTCCCCGCAGAGCCCCCGACTTCGTCCGGCCCCGCCCGGGTTGAACATTCGGCACGCGCCTGGCTGCACGGCATCCGCTTGCACGCCGACGGGGTAACCGTCGACCGGTCGGCTCATCGGGAGACGGGCATTCGCCGGCTGCCGGTTTGGGCCTGGCGCGCGCTCATGCTGCGACGGGCGACCCCGGTGCATAAATTCAACCTGCATCCGATCGATTCGGTCGAGTATGACCTGGACCTCGACTACGTCGGCGATGGCGAGAAGATTCACCGGCTCGACGTGCTCGCGCCCAAACGCGAACAAGGCGCGGAGCCACTTCCGGTCTACGTGTACTTTCATGGTGGTGGCTGGACCTCGGGCGACAAGGACCCGCTCACCAAATACTGCGCGAGCCAGGCCGCTGCGGGCATGATCGTGGTCAACGCAAACTACCGCATGGCCACCCGGTTTCAACTGAAACACATGTTGCAGGATGGCAACGCGGTGCTCGACTGGGTCGCCCGCAACATCGCCGCTTACGGGGGAGACCCCACCCGCGTCGTGCTCGGCGGCGACTCCGCCGGCGGCCACATCGCGGCGCTGCTCACGGCCGCGGCTTACGCGCCGGAACTCGCCGAGCACTACGGCATTCGCCCGCCGGTCGCGGCGCGTAACCTGCGCGGCCTGGTGCAGCACTGCAGCATCGCCGATTTCTCGGTGCTGTTCGACCGCGGGTTCGTACTGAGCCTCAACTTTGTGCGGATGCTGCTGCCCGAGCGTGGCCGCGGCCTGCACCTGCGCACGGCAGCACGGTTCATGTCACCTATCGAGTGGCTCGACCGGGGCTTTCCGCCGGTTTTCGTCACGACCTCGGAGCGGGACTATTTCTACCGCGCCAACCTCAACTTCATCGAGGCGCTGCGGGCGCGCGCGATTCGCGTCGACACCCTCATTTACGGGCGGCACAGCGTCAATACCAAGCACACCTGGCAGCAGGACGACACGCATCCCGAATCGCAGGAGGTCTACCGACGGCTCGGCGCCTTCGTGCGTGCCGTTGCGCCGCGTGCGGTCGCTGTGAGCTAGGAGCGCGCGCCGGTCGCGGCGAGCACCCCGCCAAGGCTGATCATCATCACGCCACCGGCCGACGACAGGGTCTCGATGCGTTTGGGCGATTTAGCAAACCAGGCCCGTGCAGTGCCGGCGGCAAGAGCCCAGGTACTGTCGCCGAGCAGGGCGAGCACCACGAACACCAGCCCGAGCACCGCGAGTTGCAGAGGCACATCCCCGGCCCGGTAATTCACGAACTGTGGCAGCACCGCGATGAAGAATACGAGCGATTTGGGGTTGCTCAGCCCCACCACGAAGCCCTCGAGCACGAGTCGCCACTTGGTCTTGCGCGTGACCCGGGCCTCGCTCAGCTGGGCGGCCGTACGCCGCTTGCGAATGGCCTGCACCCCGAGATAGATGATGTAGGCCGCGCCGGCGAACTTGACGATCGTGAACAGCAGCACCGACTGGGTCACGATGGCGCCGAGCCCGAGTGACACTGCGACGATCACTGGAATCAGCCCGAGGGCGTTGCCGAGCACGCTGAGAAACCCGCCGAGCCGGCCGAGCGCGAGCGATCGCCCGATCACGAACAGCACGGTCGGGCCGGGAATGACGATGAGCGCGATCGATGCGAGCGCGAACGTCAGCAGGGTGGGTAGGGAAACCATGTCTGAATGTTAGACCGCCGGCGACTGTGGCACATCGTGCACGCACACCCCGCTGGGGTAACGAATGCTGGCGCACAACCACAACAGATAACGCGCCTGCGCGACCGCTTCGCTAGCATCGTGTCGTGCATATGTTCTTCAGAACCCTCCTCCATGCCCTGCTGTCGAAGTTCGGCCCCCGGCTCGGCCACTTCGACGTCGCGCGCACCAACTTCGTGACGATGCCGACCGACCTGGACATTTTGCGGCACATGAACAACGGCGTCTACCTGTCGATCATGGACGTGGCCCGCTTCGACATGCTGCACCGCACCGGCGTCTGGGCCATCTTCCAGGAGCGCGGCTGGTACCCGGTTGTGGTGTCCGAGACCATCAGCTTTCGCAAGTCGCTCACGGTCGGGCAGAAGTTCACGGTGGAGTCGCGCATCCTCGGCTTCGACGAAAAGGCCGTATACGTCGAACAACGCTTTGTACGACCGGATGCCGACGGCTCACCCGAAATCTACTCCCACGGCTACATTCGCGGCCGCTTTCTCAAGCGCACCGGCGGCGTCGTGACGATCGACGAGCTGCTCGCGGCGATCGGTGTCGCCCCCGACGACGTGACGGTGCCCGAGTGGCTGCTCGAGTGGAGCCGCAATGCAGCCTCTCCCGCGACGCGAGCTCCCGCTCCCAGCATCTGGAACTAGCCCTCTGGAACTGGCTAAAACGGTAACCCAACCGAGCCAGGCGTAGTGCTAGGTGCGCCAGTACGGTTCGGGGCTGGGGGTGTTGGCCCGGTGGGTGTGGGCTGGCCGCCAGGTTTGGGTGGGGTCCCATAAGACGGGTCCGCGTATTTGGGGTCTGCCGTTGATCATGCGGATGTTCCAGCCGCTGGTGTCGATGGTGTGGTGGTGGAACCAGCAGAGGAGACAGCCGTTGTCGATGTTGGTCGGTCCGCCCTGGTGGTGAGGCATTACATGGTGGACTTCGCACCAGCGGGCGGGGGTGGTGCAGCCGGGGATGATGCAGCCTTCGTCGGGGGTTCGGTGGGTTCAAATCGGGGCGTGCGGGACCGGGCCGACAGGTACGTGTCGAAGAGGGTGTCCATGATGCCACGTAGTTCCGGGGTGACGTCAGCCCGCAGCGGATAGAGCCCGTTGCGCAGCAGCCCAAACGTCAGAGAGCTTCTCGCTTCGACGAGGTCGTCGGTGGGGGCGGTACCGTCCGGGTCGAGCCGCCCTTGCCATTCCAATGCTTGTGCCCGCAGCAGGTCGGGCGCGAAGCGGATACCGGCCCCGGGCAGCCCGGCCGATTCCGGGGTGATCGCTCCGGTCGCCGACGCGACCAGGGCGCGTTCGACGTAGTCGAGGTCGTCCTGCATGACTTTTCCGTGCAGCGCGGTGAGGGTGGTGGCGATGATTTCGGCCGACTCCACCCCGAGCTCCCCGCTGGTGAGGCCGTCGGCAATGACCGGGTAACGCGCTGGCACGGGCAGGCCCATCGGGGTGCGGTCCACCGCGGTCTCACCCAGCTTCAGGCGGCGTTTGGCTTCGCGGCCGGAGATGCCGGCGAGTTGGGTGATGAATTCGACCCGGTTGCGGCATCCGTTTTTGTAGGCGAGCGAGCCGTTGCCGAGGTCGGTTTCGGCGCGGACACCAATGTCGGTGGTGGCTCGTAGCCTGGCACCATCAACCTTGCGGCCCAGCTCCTCCAACGCCGCCAGGACCGCGACAGCCTCGCAGTCATCGAGCTGACCAAACCGTGTTCCGTCTAAAACAGACCCCAGCAAAGCGCCAGCCTGACCAATGACCAAAACCCGAGAACCCTCGGGTTCCGGCACAGAGCCGGTGGCGGCGGGCGGGGCGGTGAGGGTCATGGCGTCGGTGCCTCCTTCACCCATAATTATAGCCTAAAACGCTCATGAAAGCGAGAAAAACTCAGTAGGAAGTGAATGCGGATCAGAAGTTTCTTCTCATCAGCAAGCGCGGGGAAGAGAACGCTTCAACCATGCTGAAGCAACCGATTTCCGACTCTCGCAAAGCTGGGCGAACCGCCCTGTTGTCAGTGTGAGGTGGGAATACGCAGCACGAACTCCTCCCTCGACCCAGCACTACGGCGGGTCGACGGAGGCGCAAGTCCCGGCGAATCAGGCGGTGCGCACCGGAATGATGAGGTCCTTGTAAAACTGGGCGTGCGCGGGGTAGTAGTGCTCCCACGCCGGTACTGGCAGGCCGGCGCGCGAGGCGACCAGGCGATCAAGGTAGTAGTCCCAGCCGGGACCGACCGTGGAGGCCTCGGACGCCGAACGAAGCCGCTGCCCGAAGGTGAGGTTGGTCATGCCGTCACCCTCGACCAAGTGGAACATGGCGCGCCAGGAGTCTTCGCCCTCGCCGAAATCGCCGTTGAAGCGGTGCGGAGCCTGGCATTCCCGAATGCTCACGTACTCCCACTTGGCGTCGGGCTCCGCCGTCATCTTGAATTTAACGGCGCCGGTAGCTGGCGAACCTGTATACGTGCCGATCCACTTCTCAAGTTCGGCGGGACGGGTCATGCTTGCCCACACCTTTTCGATGGGCGCGTTGAACAGCCGATTGAACATGAGATACAGGCCGTCTTCGCGGTGAACGAGACGTCCGGTGGGCCTGGCTGACATGGTGACCTCCACTTTGAGTGAAACGCGAGTCTTAACTCAGGCTAGGCCACTTTGCGCGCCCCGGCTATACGTCAGAATCCCTCCAGAACGGCCATGGCGGCGTTGTGACCGCCGAGCCCGCTGACCCCGCCGCCACGCCGGGCTCCGGCGCCGCAAACCAGAATGCGCGGATACCCGGTGGCGACTCCCCAGCGCTCGGCGGGGGTGGCGCGCGGCTCATCGTCTTCCAGAAACGGCCACGTCAACTTGCCGTGGAAGATGTTGCCGCCGGGCAGATTCAGGGCGTGCTCGAGGTCGAGCGTGGTCTTGGTTTCGATGCAGGGGAGACCGGCGGCATCCGTCTCTAACAGCGCTTCGATCGGCTCGGCGAGCACCGAATTGAGCGATCGCAATACGGCCGCCTGCAGGAGCGCCCGCATCTGGTCGTTGTTCTCCTCGGTGAGCGCGCGATTCGGGGTGTGCAGGGCGAAGACGGTGAGGGTGTGTGCTCCGGCTGCGGCGAGCTGTGGCGAGAGGATGCTCGGATCGGACAGCGAATGACAATAGATCTCGCACGGCACCAGCTCGGGAACCTCGCCCAAAACCGCCTGCTCGTAGGCGGTTTGCAGTTGCCGGTAGCTCTCGTTGATGTGAAACGTGCCGCCGAACGCGGCCTCTGGCGACACGCTCGCGTCTTTCAACCGTGGCAGCCGGGTCAGCAGCAGGTTGACCTTCACCTGCGCGCCCTCCGGCTTTATTGCTCCACCGGATGCCTCGCCGCCATTGCCCAGCAACTCCCCAAGCACCCACGGCGCCACATTTGCCAGAACCACTGCGCCGTTGGCCGTCATGATGCGGTCGTTCTGGCGGTACTCGACAGCTCCGTCGGGGGTGATCGACGTGACGTCGGCACCGACCTCCAGCCGTGCGCCGGCCTCGCGAGCCGCCCGTTCAAGTGCCCCGGTCACGGCGCCCATGCCACCGATCGGCACGTCCCAGTCCCCGGTTCCATTGCCGATCACATGGTAGAGAAAGCAGCGGTTGGCATCGAGGCTCTCGTCGTCGAGGCTCGTGAAAGTGCCGATCAGGCCGTCGGTGGCCACCACACCGCGCACAAGGTCGTTGGTGAAGCGCTGGGTGATCACGCCGCCGAGGGGCTGCTCGATGAGTGCGGTCCAGAGCGCGTCGTTGTCGACCAGCCGTTTCGCCTCCGAGCGGGTGAGCAGCGGTTCGCACACCGTGGGAAACAAGGAGCGAGCCAGCCGGGAGGTGTCATCGTAGAAGGCGTTCCAGGTGTCGAAATCGGCAGCTGCACCGATGCCGATGAACGCTGCTCGGGTCGACTCGGCATTATCGTTGTCCACCAGGAGGCCGCTATCGGAGAGCCCCGGTGTGTAGGACGAGTACCTCCGCCGGACCAGTTCGATATCCAGGCCCAGTTCGCGGATGATTCTGGTCGGCAACAGGCTCACCAGGTAGGAGTAGCGCGAGAGGCGCGCATCGACGCCGGGGAAGGTGTTCGCTGAAATGGCGGCACCGCCGACCTGTGGCTCGCGCTCGAGTACGAGCACGCTGCGGCCCGCCTGGGCCAGATAGGCGGCGGCGACGAGGCCGTTGTGGCCGCCACCGATGATCACGACGTCGTGTGTGGGTTCGCTCATGACCCGAGCCTATCGAGGGCTTAGAGACACCCTGCATTCATCTGCGAGACACCTGTGCCCGCTACACAGTCAGGTATTCAATGTCTGTTCCCAGGAGGATCACCGCATGCGCGCCTTTCGACGCCCCGCACGACGCCGAATTCCCATCGTCACCATGGCGGCCGTCGCTGCCTGCGCCGCGCTCGCGGCCGCGCCCCTCGTGTCGGCGGTGCCGACGGCATCCGCTGCCATCGTCACGGCGCCCATCACCGCGAACGGAACCGACCCCTACTTCGAGATGGCGCCGCTCGGCAGCTACGAGACCGGCACGTTCGACAAGTCGGCCGCCGAAATCGTCACGTACCACGCCGGCAGTGAGCGACTCTTCGTGGTCAACGCCGAACTTGGTGCGGTCGACGTGCTCGATATTGCCGTCCCGACTGCGCCGACCAAACAGTTTGCGCTCAGCGCCGTGGGTGCGCTTATCGACGGTGGTGGAACCATTCCGGCCGGTGCGGTTGCCAACTCGGTAGCCGTGCGCGCCGACGGCCTCGGTGCCATCGCTATCGAATCGCCCACCAAAACGGATGCCGGCTGGCTCGTCTTCTTCGACGCCGCCGCAGCGGCGCCCAAAATTCTCGGCGCCGTCACGGTTGGCGCCCTGCCCGACATGGTCAGCATCTCAGCCGACGGCAAGTATGCCGTTTCCGCCAACGAGGGCGAGCCGAGCGACGACTTCAGGATCGACCCCGAGGGCTCAGTCAGCATCGTTTCACTGCCCGGAAGTATTTCCGTGCCCGCTTCGACGGACGTCGCGACCGCCGACTTCAATGACTTCGAGGCCGGCGGCTCGAAGACGCTCGGCGTCGACGTACGCGTCTTCGGACCGACCATCGGCACGGACTTTCCCGTCTCGAGAAACCTCGAACCCGAGTACGTCGCCATCGACGGTGACAGCGGCACGGCCTACGTAGCGCTGCAGGAGGCCAATGCGGTCGCCGTCGTGGATCTTTTGACCGCCACAGTCACCTCCGTTCGGGCGCTCGGCTTTCAGGACCACGGCCTCGTCGGCAACGGTATCGACGCCTCCGACCGCGACCCCGAGGACGCGCCGACGGTCAACATTAAGACCTACGAAGGCCTCAAGGGCATGTACATGCCCGACGGCATGAACGCCTATACGGCGACGGATGCCACTACCGGCACCGACGCGACCTACCTGGTCACCGCCAACGAGGGTGACGCCCGCGAGTGGGGCAGCTACGTCGAGGGTGATCGTGCCAAGAACCTCACGATCTGCGCCGATAGCCCGCTGTTCGGCCTCAACACTGATGCCGCCCTGGGTCGCCTGAATGTGACCAAGGAAAACGGATTCAACACTGTCGGCAACTGTTACGACGAGCTCTACGCCTTCGGCTCGCGCTCCTTCTCGATCTGGAACACCGACGGCACGCAGTCCTTCGACTCCGGAGACGACTTCGAACGCATCACCGCTGCGGTGAACCCCGCGTACTTCAACTCCACCCACAGTGAGTCCAACCTCGAGGGTCGCAGCGACGACAAGGGCCCGGAGCCGGAAAACCTCGCCATCGGCGCCATCGACGGCCGCACCTACGCCTTTATCGGCCTCGAACGGGTCGGCGGCATCATGGCCTACGACATCACGGACCCGACTAACGCCCAGTTCGTGACCTACCTCAACAACCGCAATTTCGCGGTGTCGATGGAAGACTCGGTCACGGCCGGAACCGGTGCGACCGACCTGCCGTTGGCTGGCGACCTCGGTCCAGAGGGCGTCACGTTCATCTCCGCAGTAGACTCACCCACCGGCGAGCCGATGCTCGCCGTCGGCAATGAGGTCTCCGGAACCACCACGATCTTCTCGATCAACACCATTCCCACCGAGATCCAGGTGCTCGGCATCAATGACTTTCACGGTCGGCTCGAAGCCAACGCCAGAAACCAGGAGGCCGGCGCTGCCGTGCTCGCTGGAGCCGTCGCGCAGCTGAAGACCGAAAACCCGAACACACTGTTCGTCTCCGCGGGCGACAACATCGGCGCCTCCACCTTCACGTCGTTCTCACAGCAGGATGAACCGACCATCGACGCCCTCCTCGCGGCCGGGCTGGACGCATCCGTTGTGGGAAACCACGAGTTCGACGCGGGCTGGGACGACCTTAAGAACCGGGTCAGGTCATCGTTTGGTGACCCGCGTTATGCGCTCGGCGCCAACGTCTACCTGAAGGGCACGAAAACTCCCGCCCTGAGTGAGTACTGGGTGAAAGAGGTCGACGGGATACGGGTCGGTTTCATCGGCACCGTCACCGCGCAGACCGCTTCGATGGTCTCCCCGGCCGGCATCGCCGACATTGAGTTCGGCGACCAACTCGAAGCCGCCAACCGGGTGGCCGCGCAGTTGCAGGACGGCAGTACGGGCAACGGCGAAGCCGATGTCATAGTGCTGCTCACCCACGAGGGTGGCGTCGGAACCGACTGCGCCGCGATCGGCGCCGCGGACACCCTGTACGGCGGTCTGATTCGCGGTGCATCGGCGAATATCGACGCGATCCTTTCCGGCCACACCCACGCCACCTACAACTGCTCCTACCCGGTCGACGGCTGGACCGACGGGCTCGAACGCCCGGTGATGCAGAGCGGCCAGTACGGAATGAACCTCGACCGGGTGAACATCGCGGTCGACCCGGCCAGCAAGGCGGTCCTCTCGCTGACCAGCTCCCTCGTTGATCTGCACAACGGCACGACCGGCCTGTTCCCGGCCGACCAGACCGTGGCGCAGATCGTAGCGGATGCCAAGGCCCAGGCCGATATCGTTGGCTCGGTCGAAGTCGGTGCCATCAGCGCCGACATCACCCGGGCCTACAAGGGGGTGGCAGAAGATCGCGGTTCAGAATCGACCCTTGGCAACCTTGTCGCTGACATTCAGCTCTGGGCTACCTCGAACGCGGACTTCGGCGGCGAGCCGGCCGAGATCGCATTCATGAACCCCGGCGGTGTGCGCACCGACCTCAGCTTCGGCGAAGACGGAAAGGTGACCTACAAGGAGGTCGCCACCGTGCAGCCGTTCGCCAATACCCTCGTCACGATGGACCTCACGGGAGCCCAGCTGCGCGCGGTGCTCGAGGAGCAGTGGCAGCCCAGCCGCTCGAAGCTGCACCTCGGTGTCTCGGAGGGCTTCAGCTACCTCTACGAGCCCGACGCCGCACCGGGTGAGCACATTGTCGGCATGTCCCTGAACGGTGTGGCGATCTCCCCGGCCGAGGTCTTCCGTGTCACGACAAACTCATTCCTGGCCACGGGCGGCGATAAATTCACGACCTTCGCCGCCGGAATCAACGCTACGGATACTGGCCAGGTCGACCTCGCGGCGACTGTCTCGTACTTCGAGCAGCACGCGCTCGTCGACCCGGCACCGCTTGGCCGCGCAGTGCTGGCGGGCACCGACTGGGCCAGCGTCGAGGTCGGCGACGCCGTGTTCACCCCGGGCGAGCGCGTGACCATCACGGTCTCCGGGCTGAACCCCGTCCAGGAGATCACCGGCACGCTCTACTCCACACCGGTGAACCTCGGCACCTTCACGGCCAACGCCGCTGGAATTGCCACGTTCTCGGCGGTGATCCCGGCTAACACGCCGATCGGGGCGCACACGCTCGTGATCACCTGCATCGGTCTCGAGCCGATCAGCATCGCGGTCTCCGTCGTTGCGGCCGGGTCCGCGGGCGCGGGAACAAGTGGCTTGAGCGCCATCCCGGCGCTCGGTGCCTCACTCGCCCCGGCCGGCCTCGCCGCGGTACTTTTACTGCTCGGCGGCGGCTTGATCCTGGTTCGTCGCAAGCGCCAGGCCCTGTCGGCCTAGCGTTCTAGAGACGGATGCCCCGGCTCTCGCGGCCGGGGCATCCGTCTGTTATTTAGCGGGCGTGTCACACCGGCGCGAGCGGCTCGAACGGGCGCGGCGGCTCGAGCGGGTCGGATTCGGTGAGCTTGGCCACCTTGCTCACCGCTCGATCGAGGGCTTTGCGCACCACGACCACACCGGGGCGCTGCGCACTCGACCGACGCGCGGCCGAAAACAGGGTGCGATGGGGTGTGCCCGGCAGATCATGCAGCTGCACGGCCGGCATGCGACCGGCCCAGACCAAATCGGGCAGAATCCCGACGGCATTGCCCGATTCAATCAAGCGGATGTGTGCGATCAAATCGGCGGTCTCAAACCGAACGTCGGGTTCGAACCCGGCCGAACGGCACAGCTGCGTGGCCCACTGGCGCGAGGCCGTGCCGACCGGTTCCATCACCCAGGGCAGGCCAGCCGTGTCCTCGAGCGTGCCGGCGGTAACGCGGGAGTTCTCCGCTGGAGGCACCGCGAGCCGCAACGCATCCGTCGCAAGGTTGACCCGGTCGAGGTCGGGCCAGTGCGCCCGGGTATGGCCGGGATACTGCTCGGCCAGCACGAGGTCGAAGTCCCGTGCCGCGACCTCGAACAGGCCGCGCTCGGGCTCACGCTCGGTCACTTCGACCCGCAGCGCTGGAAACTCTGCGGCAAGAAAGGTCAGGGCGCGCGGAATCACGGCGAGGGCCGCCGACTGGAACACGGCCACCCGCACGGTGCCCGACACGGTCGTCGTGCTGGCACGCAGGTCGGCCTCGGCGAGCTCAAGCCGCTCCAGCAGATGCGTGGTGTGCTCGACCAGGATCTCGGCCTGCGGTGTGAGCTGCACCCGGCGGCCCACCTTCTTGAGCAGCACGACGCCGGCCTCTTTCTCCAGCAGCGCAAGCTGTTGCGACACCGCCGACGGGCTGTACGCCAGAGCTGCGGCAACCCCGGCCAGGGTGCCGCGAATTTTCAGTTCACGCAGCAGCCGCAGCCGCCTGACATCCAGCATTTGCTACTCCCTACACCCATCAGCCCACCGAAAACCGAACCATTAGAAATTGTAACGAATACCCTGCATAAACAATTGCTTTTGCTAAATATAGGCTGGTCCCAGACTTGTTACACCAGAGCACCCCATCCGCGAACGAAAGACTAGTCTCGTGACCATGACCAACGCCTCCACCCGCCCCACCAACGAGGATTTCAGTACGGAGGTCGTTGCGCTCGTTAAGAAATGGCTCGACGAAAGCGCCACCATCCCAGCGGATGCCGCGGCCGAGCGGCTTGCCGGCGTGCTGAAGGACCCGAACGGCCTCGACTTCACTGTCGGTTTCGTGGACGGCGTCATGCGACCCGAAGACAAGATGGTCGCCGGCTACAGCCTACAGAAAGTGGCTAAGAAGGCACCCGGCTTTCTGCCGGTGCCCATGCGCGCGGCCATCGGGCTCGGCGGCATCCTCGGTCCGGTGCTGCCCTGGGTAGTCATCCCCGCCGCCCGTACGGTGCTTCGCCAAATGGTCGGCCACCTTGTCGTCGACGCCACCCCCGACAAGCTGGGGCCGGCACTGGCTCATTTGAAAGAGAGCGGCAACCGCCTCAACATCAACCTGCTCGGCGAATCGGTGCTCGGCGAGAAGGAAGCGCTCGAACGTCTCGAGGGCACCAAGCGCATCCTCGAACGCCCAGACGTCGACTACGTCTCGATCAAGGTGTCGTCGATCGCCAGCCAGCTGTCGATGTGGGCCTTCGACGAGACCGTCGCCCGGGTGATCGAACGGCTGACGCCGCTCTATGAGTTCGCCGCGGCATCCGGCACCCCGAAATTCATCAACCTCGACATGGAAGAGTACCGCGACCTCGATCTCACCATCGCGGTGTTCGAGGGGCTGCTCGACCAGCCGCAACTTGCAAAGCTTGAGGCCGGCATCGTGCTGCAGGCCTACCTGCCCGACGCCCTGAGCGCCATCCAGGGCCTGACCCACTGGGCCCAGAACCGCCGCGCAGCCGGGGGAGCTGCCATCAAGGTGCGTCTCGTCAAGGGCGCCAACCTCGCCATGGAGCACGTCGACGCCGCCGTGCACGACTGGCCGCTCGCCACGTTCTCGAGCAAGCAGGACAGCGACACCAACTACAAGCGGGTGCTCAGCTGGGCGCTCACCCCGCAGAACACCGACGCCGTCAAACTCGGCATCGCCGGCCATAACCTGTTCGACGTGGCCTGGGCGCATCTGCTCAGCGTCGCCCGTGGCGTCGATGACCGGGTCGATTTCGAGATGCTGCTGGGCATGGCCACCGGCCAGGCCCAGGCCGTGCGGCAGGACGTCGGGCAGCTGCTGCTCTATACCCCCGTCGTCGATCCCTCACACTTCGACGTGGCGATCAGCTACCTCATTCGCCGCCTCGAAGAAAACGCGAGCCAGGAGAACTTCATGTCGGCCGTGTTCGAGCTGACCAGCAGCCCGGAGTTGTTCAACCGCGAAAAGGCCCGTTTTCAGGCCTCCCTCGACGCGCTCGACGACCGGGTTCCGGCCCCGAATCGCGTGCAGGACCGCTCGAGCAGCTTTGACCTCGATCGCCTAGCCGCCGCTCAACCGGATGCCCGCAGCCAGGGCATCGAGGCTGCCCCCGAGGCCGACCCGCAGCTGACCGAAGCCCTGCTCGGCATCACCCGCGGCTCGGTGCCCGTGCACTCGAGCTTCCGCAATGAGCCGGACACCGACCCGTCACTGCCCGCAAACCGGGCCTGGGGCCGGCGCATCCTGGCCCGCGCCGACGCATCCGTTCTCGGCACCGACACCATCGAGGCCGCCGCGGTTCCAAACGAGGCCGCGCTGAACACGATCATTGACGGTGCCTTGACCGCCGGAGTCGCCTGGGGGCAGAAAACCGGCGCCGAACGCGCTGCCGTGCTGCACCGCGCCGCCCTCGCGCTCGCTGCCAACCGCGATCGCCTGATCGAGGTCATGGCGAGCGAGTGTGGCAAGACCATCACGGAGGGTGACGCCGAGGTGAGTGAAGCCATCGACTTCGCCAACTATTATGCCGAACGAGCCAAGGACCTCGACCGCGTGCAGGGCGCCATCTTCGTGCCCTCCAAACTCATCGTGGTCACCCCGCCGTGGAACTTCCCGACCGCCATCCCGGCCGGTGGAATGCTCGCCGCCCTCGCCTCCGGTGCTGGCGTCGTCGTCAAACCCGCCACCGTAGCCCAGCGCACCGGTGCCGTCGTCGTCGAGGCGCTCTGGGAAGCAGGCATTCCGCGTGAACTTCTCGCGCTCGTCAACCTGCCTGACCGGGACCTCGGGGCCAAGCTCATCGCTCACCCCGCGGTCGACCGGGTCATTCTCACCGGCGGTTACGAGACGGCCGAGCTGTTTCGCTCGTTCCGCCGGGACCTCCCGCTGCTCGCCGAAACCAGCGGCAAGAACGCCATCATCGTCACCCCCTCGGCCGACTTCGACCTCGCCGCCGCTGACGTCATCAAGAGTGCTTTCGGCCACGCCGGCCAGAAGTGCTCGGCCGCGAGCCTTGTCATTTTGGTCGGATCGGTCGCAAAGTCGGAGAGGTTCCTCGGCCAGCTGGTCGACGCCGCGACCTCGATCAAGGTCGGACCGGCCAGCGATCCGGTCACCCAGATGGGCCCGATCATGTCACCGGCCGACGGCAAACTGCTGCACGCGCTGACCACCCTCGGTGCGGAAGAGAAGTGGCTGGTGGAGCCGAAGCAGCTTGATGAAACCGGCAAACTCTGGTCGCCTGGCATTCGCACCGGCGTCGCACCCGGATCGTATTTTCACCTCACCGAGTTCTTCGGCCCGGTTCTCGGCGTGATGCACGCGCGCAATCTGGAAGAAGCCATCCGCTTTCAGAACGCCGTCGACTATGGCCTGACCACGGGGCTGCACTCGCTCGACGCCGACGAACTGGCCCTTTGGGTCGACACCGTTGAGGCCGGAAACCTGTACGTCAACCGTGGGATCACCGGCGCCATCGTGCAACGTCAGCCCTTCGGTGGCTGGAAGCGCTCCGCGGTGGGCGCGGGCACCAAGGCTGGCGGACCGAACTACCTGCTCGGTCTCGGCAGCTGGGTCAACGAACCGGGCCGCAACAGCTCGACGCTGCACCTGCGCGGTCTCGAGCAGCGCGTCACCGACATCATCGAGGCCAGCCAGCCGTTTCTCGACTACGCCGACTTCGACGTGCTGCGCCGCTCCGCGGTGAGCGACGCCCTCGCCTGGCGCGAGGAGTTCAATGTCGTGCGCGACGCGACCGGCCTCGGCGTGGAGCGCAACCTGTTCCGCTACCGCGCGCTGCCGGTCACCGTGCGCCTGACCGAAACCGGCACGCTCGCCCAGCTGCTGCGCGTGATCGCCGCCGCGACCCTGTCAACGTCGCGCTTCGACGTGTCCAGCACCATTCCGGTGCCACCGGCCGTGCGCAATATCCTCGCCGAGCGCGAGATTTTGGTGGTCATCGAGAGCGACGAGGAGTGGCTTGCTCGGGCTCGCTCGGGCGCGATCACGGCCAGCCGCGTGCGCCTCATCGGCAGTGACCCGGTGCTGGGTGCGGCGGAGGCGGCATCCGCTCTGGCTGAGGCAACGAACGGCAGCCCGGACATTGCCCTGTATTCCAACGCTGTCACCCAGGCCGGCCGTATCGAGGTGCTGCCGTTCCTGCGCGAACAGGCCATCTCGATCACCGCGCACCGGTTTGGCAACCCGAGCACGCTCTCGGAGGGAGTGATCTGAGGAACGGCCTGTGCGCCTTCACTGGGCGCACAGGCCGCGTGCGGTTGGCATTCAGTTTAATGGGGCAAACTCATAGGGGACGTATGATTACCGCTGTCCACAATTTGACAGGGGTTGACGCTTGAACGGGAACGCGACGACGACACATCGGAACGTCGCTTTGCTGTCGGTAGCCAGTCTCATGGCGCCCCTCGTTACGACGTCCGAAGAAATCGACCGGCGTTTAAAGCCTGTTTTGACGCGGCTCAAGCTGCCCACCGGGTTGCTGCAGCGCGTGGCCGGTGTCTACGAGCGACGCAACTGGGGCCCGAACGAGACCTTTGACGACGCCGCGGTCAAGGCCGGTGAGATCGCGCTCCGGGAGGCGGGCATCAAGGCGAGCGATGTCGGCCTGCTCATCAACACTTCGGTCACTCGCAAACACCTTGAACCCTCGGTCGCCGTGCGCATCCACCACGGACTCGGCTTGCCGTCGTCGGCGATCAACTTTGACATTGCAAACGCGTGCCTCGGTTTCGTCAACGGCATGACTCTGGCAGCGCAGCTCATTGACTCCGGGCAGATCAAGTACGCGGTGATCATCGACGGCGAAGACGCCGATGAGATTCAGGCCAACACAATCGAGCGCCTCGGCCGCCCGGGCATCAAGCGCAAAGACTTCATGAGCGAGTTTGCGAGCCTCACCCTCGGTTCCGGCGCAGCCGCAGCGGTGCTCGGCCCGGCGGATGCCCACCCCGCTGGACACCGCATCCTCGGCGGTGTCACCCGCGCGGCAACCCAGTTCAACGACCTGTGCGTCGGCAGTGTTGACGGCATGTTCACCGACGCGAAAGCGTTGCTCCGGGGCGGTATGGAACTCGTTGTTTCAGCCTGGACCGAAGCTAAACGGGACTGGAGCTGGTCAAACATGGATCGCTACATCCTGCATCAGGTCTCAAGCGTGCATACCAACGCCATCGTCAAGGCCACAGGCATGGACAAGACCAAGATTCCGCTGACCTTTCCCACCCTCGGCAACGTTGGCCCGGCGTCCATTCCGATCACGCTCGCGCAGGAGGCTCCGACGCTGCAGTCGGGCAACCGGGTGCTGCTCATGGGCGTCGGCTCCGGCCTGAACACCGCCATGATGGAACTCGTTTGGTAATGGTGGGTGTCCGACACCACCGTCGAATTCTGCGGGGTGCCAACTTGGGCCCCATGAATTGTCGGGCCCAAGAGGAGTGTGACTGAAATCCGCGCAACCCCAGCTTCCCGACTTCCACGTGCGGTGCCGGCGCCGGCGACCTTGCCGCCGTCAGGCCTGTCCGGACTGAACCCGGGGTGGTCGCGTCTGATCGACGTCGCGGAGAGCGGTGCTTCCGGCGATGTGACCCACGGGTGGCACCTGCTCGACAACGGCCCAGAGCTTGACGCGCTGGGCGTGATTCCGGTCGGCACAATTCTGTGTGTGCACGGCAATCCGACATGGTCCTACCTGTGGCGCAGTCTGCTGGCCGCGGCTTCGGAGGCCGCGGCGTCGGGCGCGCCGGCCTGGCGGGTGATCGCCGTCGATCAGCTCGACATGGGCTTCTCCGAGCGCACCGCAGATATCCGCCCCCTCGCCCGACGGGTGCAGGACCTCGACGATCTCACCGATGCGCTCGACCTGGCCGGCCCGGTCATCACTCTCGGCCACGACTGGGGCGGCGTCGTCTCGCTTGGCTGGGCCATCGACCACCCCGAGCTGCTGGCCGGCGTCATGCTGCTGAACACCGCGGTGCACCAGCCCGCTGGCGACAAAATTCCAGCGCCGCTTCGGCTCGCACTCGGGCGCGGCATCCTCGGCCCGGCAACCGTTGCCACGCCGGCGTTCCTGGCCACGACGCTGGCTCTCGCGCATCCGCCGTTGTCGAGCGAGGTCAAGCGCGGCTTCCGAGCTCCGTATCAAACGAGCGCTCGCCGCAGCGGAATCGGCGGCTTCGTCGCCGACATTCCGGTCGCACTCGCGCACGAGAGCCGGCCCGAACTTGACCGCATCGCCGAGAGCGTGCGCACGCTCGCGGTGCCGACTCTGCTGCTCTGGGGTCCACGCGACCCGATCTTCAGCGACCGCTACCTCGACGACCTGGTCGACCGGATGCCGCACGCCCGCGTGCACCGGTTCGAGGGCGCTGGCCACCTGCTCGCCGAAGATGTGGACTACGCCGCCGCCGCGCTGCTCTGGCTGGGCGATGCTGTCGTGAGATCTCCCCTCGATGTATCGGAATCGGAATCGGAATCGGAATCGGAATCGGAATCGGAATCGGCATCGGTCGCGCCGAGCGAGGCGGCGTGGGACGCCGCGGGGACGCATCCGCTCTGGCATTACCTCGACGAACTGCAGGACTCCGACGAGACCGCCCTCGTCGACATGCAGCCGACCCCTCGCACCGTCAGCTGGCGGCTGCTCTCGCTGCGCGTGCGGCAGATAGCCGCCGGCCTCGTGCACATCGGGGTGAAGCCCGGCGACCGGGTTTCGCTGCTCGTACCGCCCAGCGCCGACCTCACCGCGGTGCTCTACGCCTGCGTACGCATCGGCGCCATCGTTGTCGTTGCGGATGCCGGCCTCGGCCTGGCCGGCCTCACCCGCGCCGTTCGCGGCGCCCGCCCCGACTTCGTCATTGGGGCCGCTCCCGGACTGTTGGCCGCCCGTGCGCTCGGTTGGCCCGGGCGTAAGATTTCGGTCGCAGGATTTGTCTCTCCGATGGCCCGCCTCCTCGGCGTCGAGCACACCCTCGCCGAACTGATCAGCCTGGGCCAGGCCCGACTCAGCGCCGGCGATGCGCTTTCGGCCCAGCCCGCGCCGACCGATGCGGCCGCCGTGCTGTTCACGTCCGGTTCGACCGGCCCGGCCAAGGGGGTCGTCTACACGCACGGCCAACTCTCTGCGGTGAGCCGCGCGCTCTTTCTGCAGTACGGCGTCGGCGTCGGCACCGGCCTCGTCGCCGGCTTCGCCCCGTTCGCCCTGCTCGGCCCGGCCCTCGGTGCGCGCTCCGTCACGCCCGATATGGACGTCACCGCGCCGAAGACCCTCACCGCCAGTGCGGTCGCTGCCGCGGTCGACGCGATCGATGCGACGGTCGTCTTTCTTTCACCCGCCGCCCTCGTAAACGTCGTTGCGACCGCGCAGGCACTCACTCCCTCCGACCACGCAGCCCTCGCCGGGGTGCAGCGCTTTCTCTCGGCCGGCGCGCCGATCTCCGAGAGCCTGCTCGCCCAGGCCGCGGCGCTCATGCCGCAAGCGACCGCGCACACGCCGTACGGCATGACCGAGGGCCTGCTCATGGCCGACATCACGCTCGAGGGCATCCGGGCCGCGGCCGCGGGTGTCGCAGAGTCGAAGGCGGTGCGTGCCGTGGCGAACGACGGCGAGTCGGTCCCCGCGCCGCCCGCCACGGCGACCCCGACTGCGACCCCGACGGCGACCCCGGTGGCGACCCTGACTGTGACCCCGACGGCGAACGCGGCAGGGGGAGTCTGCGTCGGCGGGTCGACCGCGACCACGCGCATCCGCATCAGCGCGCTTGACGCGAGTGGGGCATCCGTTGGTGAGCTGACGGAGGAAGCCGACGTGACCGGCGAGATCGTGGTGTCGGCGCCGCACGTGAAAGACCGCTACGACCGGCTCTGGCTCACCGAGCGGGCCTCGCGGCGTGGCGCCGTTGCCGGCGAACGCTGGCACCGCACCGGCGACGTCGGCCACCTCGACGGTGCAGGCCGCCTCTGGGTCGAGGGGCGCATGCCGCACGTCATCGTGACGGCCAACGGCGTGGTCACCCCGGTCGGCCCGGAGCAGCGCATCGAAACCCTGCCCGACGTTTTTCGTGCGGCGTTCGTCGGCGTCGGCCCCCTCGGCACCCAGCAGCAGGTCGCCGTGCTCGAAACCGTGCCGCCAGCCCGCCGGGTGCACCGGGCCCCCGAAAAGCTCGCCGCCGCCGTGCGCTCGATGGTCGGCACACCGGTCGCAGCAGTGCTCGTGGTTCCGGGCCTCCCGACCGACATTCGGCACAACTCCAAGATCGACCGCAGCCGGTTGTCGCGCTGGGCCACCGGCATCCTTTCTGGTGGTCGCTGGACTAAGCCGTGAGGAGCGCGCCATGAGAGTGCTGGTCACCGGTGCCAGCGGATTTCTCGGCCGTGCCGTCGCTGCACGCATTAGCGCGGCCGGGCACGAGGTACGCACCTTTCAACGCCGGCCATCCGGCGTGCCCGGCGTTGAGGATGTGCACGGCTCGATCACGACGCCCGCCGACACCCCCTATGCCGGCCTCGCCTATGCCGTGAGCGGTAGGGATGCGGTTGTGCACCTCGCCGCCAAGGTCTCACTCGCCGGTGACCCGGCCGCGTTCGAGGCGGTAAACGTCGGGGGCACCCGTACCGTTCTGCAGGCAGCCCAGGATGCCGGTGTCTCCCGTTTCGTCTACATCTCCTCGCCATCGGTGGCCCACGCCGGCAGTTCGATCATGGGCTCCGATGCTTTGCCGGCCGCGCCCGGGCAAGCTCGTGGCGACTATGCCCGTACCAAGGCGCGGGCCGAACTGCTCGCGCTCGCCGCCGACGCTCCCGGATTCAGCGTCGTCGCCGTGCGCCCGCATCTGGTCTGGGGCCCCGGGGACACCCAGCTGATCGACCGGATCGTCGATCGCGCCCGCCATGGGCGGCTGCCGCTGCTCGGGCGCGGCGCGGCGCTCATCGACACGACCTACATCGACAATGCAGCCTCCGCCATCCACGCGGCGCTCGACGCCGCTTCTTCGGTTCACGGCCAGTCCTACGTGATCACCAACGGTGAACCGCGCCCGATTGCGGAACTCCTGGCCGGAATCTGCGGCGCGGCCAACGTGGCCGCGCCGGCCTGGCGGGTGCCGGCATCCGCTGCCCGCGCAGCTGGCTCGCTCATCGAGGCCATCTGGCGCACTCGCCCGGGAACGGATGAGCCACCCATGACCCGCTTTCTGGCCGAGCAGCTCTCGACTGCGCACTGGTTCGACCAGCGTCGCACCCGCGCCGATCTGGCCTGGACCCCGGAGGTCTCGCTGGACGAGGGCTTCGCCCGCCTGGCCGCACACTACCGCCAGGCCCCCTAGCGCCCCCTAGCGCCGCCTGGCGCCGTCATCGACCTGCCACCACTTGGGACGGGGCCCGGGCACGGGTTTAGGGCCCGGGCCCCGTCCGGGGGTAGATCTGCAGCATCCGCTTGCATGGGTCGGGCACGCGCGTAATCCATCAAGCGGATGCCGAGACCTGCCAATACCAGCGCCATCAGGATCAGTGCGACCGTGTCCACAAAACATCCCTGTTGTATGAATTCTGCACCAGAGTAGCAATACAAAATGCGCGGCGTAAGGCCGCTGGTCAGGCGTCGGAGCGGCGATTCAAGGCGTCGGTGACCAGCGCGAGCGCCTCGACCGGGCCCACACCAAGCTGCGCGATGCGCGTCGCGAACTCGTCGGCCGCAACCTGCGCGTGTCGCTCGGCCGAATCGCCGTTGGGGGCGACAAAGGATCCGAATCGACCTCGCGTTTCAATCACATTGTCCCGCTCCAGCTCGCGATAAGCGCGCGCGACCGTGTTCGTGGCCAGGCCGAGCTCGGCGGCCAGAGCCCGCACGGTCGGCAAGCGGGCGTCGTGCGCCAGCTCGCCGGAGCGCACGGCCGCAATCACCTGGCTGCGCAACTGCTCGAACGGCGGCGTACTCGACTGGGAATCGATGGCAATAAAGGAAGCGGGCACGGGACCCTCCGTTCAAACGCTATGGGTAATCTTGCCCCGCTATAACGGATGCTGCAACTACGTTCCTGCGTACACTACGGCAAAACATACCGACGGAGCGGTCGAACTGGCTTTACGCACTTCTGCGGATTGCCATCTCGGTATTCGTGGGTCGATTCTCGGCATAATTTTGGAGTAAGCACAGGTCGATCCCCCGCTTATCGACCTGATCGTCATCGACGAGCGGGCGGAGGAAACGTATCCGTCGCCCGTATCCGTCAGTCGGCGCGCGGGTGCTCGATATCCAGCCGTACGCGCTGCGCCGCGAAGCGCGTCACAACGTGCTGCAGCGGGGTGCCACCGGGCAGGGTGTCGAGCGCTTCGGTGACGAGCACGATCGCGCCCGGCCCAAGCGCGAGAAGCTCGGACTCCGTTGCCGTGGCGTGTCGCGCGCCAACGACGGTCGACGCGCGCACGTAGTCGTCGATACCGCTCGCGTGCAAGGCCGCCGTTACTGATCCGGTACGCCGCAGTGGGGTCGCGATGTCGGGCAGACGTTCGAGGTCGAACCAGTGTGTGCTCACGGAGATCTGCTGCCCACCCGTGGAGCGCGTCGTCTCGATTCGGATTGCCCGGCTGCCGTCAAGCCTGAGCCGCCGGGCGATCTCTGCTGGCGCGTCCTCGATGGCGCTGTGCAGCACACGGTTGGTCGACGAGGGTCCCTGGTCGCCGAGGCTGGTTGTCATTCGAGTGCGCAGACCGATCCGGTGCAGACGCACAGCCTGGCCGGTCACGAAGGTGCCGCTGCCGCGCCGAGATTCGACCAGCCCCTCCTCTGCCAGTGCGGCGATGGCCTGACGCGCCGTGTGCCGGTTGACACCGAAACGCTCGGCGAGCACATTCTCAGTGGGCAGGCGGTCGCCCGTGTGCAGTCGGCCGCCGTCAATGTCCAGGCGCAGTTCCTCGGAGATCAGACGCCAGGCCGAGAATCCGCTGCTCGATCGGGCGACCGGTGCGCGATCCGTCACGGAGTGTCCTTGTCGTTGGTTCACCGGACGTTCATCTGGTGGTGGCCTCCGCGTCGACCGGGAGGCCCCTGTCTTCAACCTTAGGGGCTTAATCTTTGGGTTGTCTAGATAAATAGACAACTTGAGAGCTTGTTAGGCGTGAAGGGATCGAACGTGAGCGCACAGGAGAGAACAGCGGATGAGCGCGCCGTTGATGAGCGGCGTCGCGCCGCGCGAGTACTCGCAGGAGCTTCGCACGCCGACTTGGCCGCATTGTGGGCGGCTTGGGGGGAGCCGCCCGAGGTCGCATACTTGCGGGGCCCGGAAGCGGGCTTGGTTATGGTGCAGGGCCGGATCGGCGGTACCGGCGACCGCTTCAACCTGGGAGAGGCGACCGTTACCCGGGCAACCGTGATGCTCCATGGCGTCGGCACCGACGAGGTGAGTGGCACGTCGTACGTGCTGGGCAGCCACCCCGAACACGCCGGTCTCGCCGCCGTTTTCGACGCGCTGCTGAGCGCACCGATGCAGCGGGAACGCGTACTCGCCGACGTCATCGAGCCGCTCGAACGTGAACAGATCAAACGCGACACGGCGGCCAATGCCGACGCACGCAGCACGGTCGTCGACTTCTTCACCGTCGCAAGGGAGCATGAATGAGCATCGCAATCCCCCAGAACCTCACGCCCGGATTCGCGAACCCCGTGCGCGATGCGCAGCAGGTGTTCCGCGCCGTGCTCGAGGCGCTCGCACGCCCGACCACACCGCAGCACGTCAACGTTGACATGCTGCCCCCCGCGCCGCTGGGGGTGACCGTCGGGGCAGTCATTCTGGCGCTGTGCGACGAGCAGACTCCCATCTGGCTCGACCCCGCGCTGCGCGGCGCCCCCGAGGTCTCTGCCTGGATCGCCTTTCACACCGGCGCGCGCATCGTCGAACAAGTGGATGACGCGGCGTTCGCGATTGCGTCAGCGCCGTCCACGGCACCGCGCCTCGCCGACCTCGCACGGGGCACAGACGAAGAACCGCACCGGTCAGCGACACTCGTGATCGATGCGTGCTGCGCACCCGGCATTGGTTCGCTGAAAGCGACCGGCCCCGGCATCCCCGGCGTCGCTCACTGGGACGGCGCCGGCCTGCCGAACGAATTCCTCACTCAGTGGCAAGAAAACCACTCGATCTTCCCGCGCGGCATTGACCTCATCCTCGCGGCCGAGACCACGGTACGGGGCCTCCCGAGAACAACCGCGCTGAATGCCCACACTGACGAGAAGAGGAACACCTGATGTACGTTGCCGTCAAGGGAGGCGAAAAAGCGATCGCCAACGCGCACGCGCTGCTCGCCAAGCGCGGACAGGGCAGCACCGATGCCCCGCGCATCGACTACCCGCAAATTCGCAATCAGATGGGCGTGCTCGTCTCGCGGGTGATGGCCGAGGGTTCGCTGTACGACCCGGAACTCGCCGCCAAGGCCCTGCTGCAGGCGCAGGGCGACGTGCTTGAAGCGGTCACGCTCCTGCGTTCCTATCGCACAACGCTGCCTCGGTTTGGTGTCACCATCGCGGTCGACACCGTCGGCCTGCCCTCAGAGCGGCGCGTGTCTGCGACGTTCAAGGACATTCCTGGCGGTCAGCAGCTGGGCGCAACGTTCGATTACACGCACCGCCTGCTCGCCGATGAGCTGCACACCCCGGAGGTAGCAACCCCGGACGTGCCGATCGACGAGCCGATGCCCCGGGTGACCGATCTGCTCGGCGCCGACGCGCTCATCGAGCGCGATCGGCCAGACGCGGGATGGACTGACCCGGATCCGGGCGACCTGACCCGCGAGCCGACCGTCTTCCCGATGAGCCGGGCCGAGCGCCTGCAGGCCCTGACCCGCGGCGACGAGGGCTTTCTGTTGTCGCTGGGCTACTCCACGCAGCGAGGCTTCGGCAATAACCACCCGTTCGCGGGCGAGGTGCGCGTCGGCGAGGTCGAGGTCGAGTTCCACGCCCCCGAGATCGGGCACGCCGTGCCGATCGGGCGCATCGAGCTGACCGAGTGCCAGATGGTCAACCAGTTCGTCGGCAGCGCCGATCAGGCGCCGCAGTTCACACGCGGCTACGGGCTCGTCTTTGGCCGAGCCGAGCGCAAGGCCATGTCGATGTCGCTCGTGGACCGTACGTTGCGGCACCAGGAATTTGGCGAGCGCATCGTGTCGCCAGCGCAGGATGAGGAATTCGTGATCGCCCACGCCGACAACGTTGAGGCCGCCGGCTTCGTCGAGCACCTGAAGCTGCCGCACTATGTCGACTTTCAGGCGGAACTCGGGCTGATCCGCAGCCTGCGCCGTGAGTTCCAGGAGCGCCACCCCGCCGAGGCGTCCGAGGCGCCTGCGGCCGACAACAGCACCCGGATGGAGGCGAACGCATGAGCGGCCCGCGGATCGTGTACAACGAGGGCTACCTCGACGAGCAGACCAAGCGGGTCGTGCGCCGCGCGCTTCTCAAGGGCGTCGCCATCCCCGGGTTCCAGGTGCCGTTCGCCTCGCGTGAGGTGCCAATGCCCCGGGGCTGGGGCACCGGAGGAGTGCAGCTCACCGCATCGGTGATCGGTCCGGCGGACACGCTGAAAGTGATCGACCAGGGCGCCGATGACACGACCAACGCGGTGTCCATCCGGGCTTTCTTCGAGAAGGTAGCAGGAGCCGACAGCACCACGCGCACGGATCATGCCACGATCATCCAGACCCGGCACCGGATTCCCGAGACTCCGCTCACCGAGAACCAGATTGTGGTGTATCAGGTGCCCATCCCGGAGCCACTGCGCTTTCTGGAACCACGCGAGACCGAGACCCGGCGCCTGCACGCGCTCGAAGAATACGGCCTGATGTACGTCAAACTCTACGAGGACATCGCGAAATATGGGCACATCGCTAAGACGTACGACTACCCGGTGCTCGTGAACGGCCGATACGTCATGGCACCGTCACCCATCCCGAGCTTCGACAACCCAAAGATGCACCAGAGCCCCGCACTTCAGCTGTTCGGTGCGGGGCGGGAGAAGCGCATCTATGCGATCCCGCCCTACACCGACGTGGAGAGCCTCGGATTCGAAGATTTCCCGTTCGAACCCCAGCGCTTCGACCAATCCTGTGAGATTTGCGCGTCCACAGAGGTGTACCTCGACGAGGTGCTCATCGATGATCAGGGCGGGGTCATGTTCGTGTGCTCCGACACCGACCACTGCGAGCGCACTCTGACGACAGGCGACCACGACCACATCACCGAGGTGAACGCATGAAAGACGAAACGCCCCTACTGAGCGTGACCGGTGCCAGTCATCGGTATGGCGAGCGGTACGGATGCCGCGGCGTGAGCTTCGATCTGTGGCCCGGCGAGGTGCTGGCCGTCGTGGGCGAGTCCGGCTCGGGCAAGTCCACCCTGCTCGGCATGCTGGCCCAGCGACTCGCGCTCGATGAGGGTTCTATCCGGTACCGCACTGCTCGGCAGACCAGTGCGAGCGGGGAGGACGACCCGTTGGAAGACCTGCTCGACCTGTCGACCCTGAGTGAACGCGAAGTGCGCCGGCTCTGGCGCACCGACTGGGGCTTCGTTCACCAGAACGCCGCCGATGGACTGCGCATGCACGTCAGCGCGGGCGGCAACGTCGGCGAGCCGCTGATGGCAAATGGATGGCGCCACTTCGGCCAGATCCGGGCCGAAGCCGAGGAGTGGCTGCGCCGGGTGGAGATCCCAACCGATCGTATGGACGACGCGCCCACGCTGTTCTCGGGCGGCATGCGCCAGCGCGTGCAGGTTGCACGCAACCTCGTGTTCGGCCCGCGCCTCGTCTTCATGGATGAACCGACCAGCGGCCTGGACGTGTCCGTGCAGGCGCGCCTGCTCGATCTGATCCGCTCGCTCGTATCTGAGCTCGGCCTCGCTGTCGTGATCGTTACGCATGACCTCGCCGTCGCGCGCCTCATCTCACACCGCACGCTGGTGATGAAAGACGGCGCCGTCATCGAGTCAGGCCTCACGGACCGGGTGCTCGATGACCCGCAGGCCGCGTACACCCAACTTCTCGTCTCTTCGATCCTCCGGGGCTGATCTTCATGACATACGACGCAACCAACCGAATGCCTCAGGACGCAGTCCTGTCCGTCCAAGACGTCGACAAGACATTCACCCTGCACCTGCAGGACTCGCACCAGCTGCCCGTGCTGCGCGGAATGACCTTCGACGTGCCGCGAGGGGCGTGCGTGGTGCTCGGCGGCGAGTCCGGAGCTGGCAAGAGCACCGTCATTAAGATGGTCTTCGGCAGCTACGGCGCCGATTCTGGTCGCATCCTACTCAGTCATCAGGACGCGGTTATGGATCTGGTCACGGCGCAGCCGCGCCAGGTGCTCGCCGCCCGGCGGGAGACCGTGGGTTACGTGAGTCAATTCCTGCGCGCGGTGCCCCGCGTGCCCGCCCTCGATGTCGTCGCCGAACCGCTCATTGAGCGCGGGGTCAACCGAGCGGCGGCACGCGAGCGAGCCGGCGAACTGTTGGCCCGCCTGAGCATCCCGGAGCGGCTGTGGAAGCTGCCACCGGCCACCTTCTCGGGCGGCGAGCAGCAGCGTGTCAACATCGCGCGCGGCTTCATCATCGAGCGGCCGCTCCTTTTGCTCGACGAACCCACCGCGTCGCTCGACGGACGAAATCGCGGTGTCGTGATCGACCTGATCCGCGAGAGCCTCGGGCACGGAACGGGAATGTTGGCGATCTTCCACGACGCCGACGTGCGGGATGCCGTCGCCGACCTGACCGTTGATGTGCAGTCATTCACACCGGTGCGTGAAGAGGTGCTCGCGTGAGGCGATACGCCATCTACGCCGTACCCGGGGTCGGTGAGAACAATGCGCCAGCAGCACAGCGACTCAAAGCCAAAGTCGACACCTGGTACGCCCGCGACGACATGCGGGGCCTCACCATCAACGCGCGTCGCTACGGCTTTCACGCCACGCTCGCTGCGCCGTTCCACCTCGCCGAGGGACACACCGAGGCCGAGCTGCTGGCGGCGGCCGCGGCTTTCGCGGCAGTGCGAACCCCGGTCGTGATCCCCGGCCCGAGCCCGGCGGCGATGGGCAGTTTTCGCGCGCTGCTTCCCAACGGTGATCAAGACGGCCTGAATGACCTCGCCGCATCGGTCGTGCGGCACTTCGACGGCTTCCGCGCGCCGTTGAACGAAGCGGATGTTCTCCGTCGCCGCGTCCCGCGTCTCACGCCGCGCCAGCGCGAGCTATTCGACCGCTGGGGATACCCGTACGTTTTCGACGAGTTCCACTTTCACCTCACCCTGACCGATTCGCTGCCAGCAAAGCGCACCGCAGAGGTCGACGCCGCGTTGGCCCAGCACTTCGCGGACGTAGCCGGCGTCAACGTGCCGCTCACTGGCATCACGGTCAGCGTCGAGCCGCAGCCCGGCGCGGACTTCGAGATTCTCTCCGTTTATTCCTTTGCCCATCAATTCGCTCTGGAGACCGCCTGATGTCCCTCGTTCTCAATAACGCCCATATCGTGCTCACCGATCGGGTTGTGCACGGATCCGTGCGCATCGCGAACGGTGTCATCGCCGAGGTCTGCGACGACCCACACCTGGTTGTCAACGGCGTGCCCGGTCTGGACATGGGAACGGACTACCTGCTGCCCGGCCTCGTCGAACTGCACACCGACCAGGTCGAGTCGCACTACCAGCCGCGCCCCAAGCGGTTTTGGGACCCGATTCCGGCCGTCATCGCGCACGACGCGCAGATGGCAGCTTCGGGAATGACGACCGTGCTGGACGCAATGCGCATCGGCAGTGGCCCGGGTGAGAATCGCATCAGCGGTGACGCGCGCACACTGGTGAAGGCCGTGATCCACGCCGCCGAGTCCGGCCTGCTGCGCGCCGACCACTATGTGCATCTGCGCTGCGAGGTCGCGACGCCGGACGTCGTTGACGTTTTCGATGAGGTGGGCGGGCATAACCGGGTGAGGATGGTGTCGCTCATGGACCACACACCCGGGCAGCGCCAGTACGCCGACGTCGAGGCGTTCCGCACCTATATGGTGGGTAAGCACAACATGACCAACGTGCAGTTCGACCAGCACGTCGCCGAACTACACGTGCTCTCGGCGCAGTACTCCGATGACAATCGCCGCCTGATGGCGGAGAGGGCCAACGAGCGCGGCATCACGATGGCGGCGCATGACGACGCGACACAGGCGCACGTCGACGAGTCGGCGAATGCTGGCGTGCGGATCTCCGAGTTCCCTACGACAATCGTGGCGGCCCGAGCGGCTCGCGCTGCCGGCCAGCTCGTCGTCATGGGTGCCCCAAACATTGTGCGCGGCGGCTCGCACTCGGGCAACGTCTCGGCCACCGAGTTGCTGCGCCTCGGACTGCTCGACATCTTGTCGAGCGATTACGTGCCTGGCAGCCCCCTCCAGGCGATCTTCCTCCTCTTCAGTCGCGGCGATATCACGCTGCCGCAGGGTGCCGCGCTCGTGAGTGCCAACCCTGCCCATGCCGCCGGTCTCGACGATCGTGGAGTGATCGCACCGGGCAAGCGAGCTGATGTCATTCGCGTGCAGGCCTATGAGGGGGCCCCGACCGACCAGCACCCACTCGGCTCACCCGTACCGATTGTGCGCGCCGTCTGGCGCGAGGGACGTCGGGTCGCATGAGCGGCACCTTCGTCGCGGTCGTCGGGCCGAGCGGATCGGGCAAGGACTCGATCATGGATTACACGCGGGCGGCCCTGACCGGCCACAGCGGGATCGTCTTCCCCCAGCGCCAGATCACTCGGCCCGCCGGCGCAGGGGAGGATCACTACCCCGTGAGCGCGGACGAGTTCAACGCTGCCGAATGTCGGGGCGACTTCGCGCTGACCTGGCACGCGCACGGCCTTGCTTACGGCATCCCGGCTCACGTGATCGACGTCGCCGAGTCGGGAGGAGTGGTCGTGGCCAACGTCTCGCGGGGGGTGCTCAAGCGGTTGCCCAGCTTGTTCGTGAACGTGCGGGTCGCGCGCGTCACTGTGCCGGAGGGCATACGACTCGCGCGCATTATCGCGCGAGGTCGGGAGGACGAGGCCGCCGCCGCTGCGCGCGTAGCGCGTATCGACCCCGCACCGGATCATCCCGTCGACCTCGAGATCGTCAACGATGGCACGCTCGAGGCGGCAAGCGCGGCGCTCGTTCAGTTCCTGACGCGCGTCCGAGATGCCGCGCGGGTCTGATCGGATCTGGGCCGGCGGCAAGTCCTCCGCGACCTCAGCGCACTCACGGCTCCATGCTCCGGTGGACATTTAGTCGTCTGCTGTTCGCGTCTGCGTCACCATCCGGGACACCGTTTAGGCCCGAACTGTTCACCATAAGAAGAAACAATCGCTTAGCCATCCAACCGACAAACGTCGGACCGTCCTCATGAAAGGCAAACTTCGATGCATCTCCGCACACGAACCAGTTGGCTCCTAACCGGTGTCGCGCTCTTCGCTACGCTCACCGCGCTCACCGCGTGCTCCAGCACCTCCACCGCGGCTGACGCGGCCGAGGCACCTGAAAAGCTCGTCTTCGCGCAGATTCCGAGCGAATCGGCCCAGGGCATCGCCGACGACAACGAAGCGATCATCCGGGTGCTCGAGCGAGAAACCGGCCTTGAGGTCGAGATACAGCAGGCGACCGACTACGCAGCGGTCATCGAGGGCTTACGTGCCGGCCAGATCGACATTGCGGGCATGGGCCCGTTCTCCTACATGGTCGCAAAAGATGGTGGCGCGGGGGTCGAGGCGCTCGGGTCCCTGGTCGATGATCCCGACGAGGAACCCGGCTACAAGTCGTTCGGCATCGTGCCGGCCGGCAGCGACATCACAGATCTCGAAGGTTTCACAGGCAAGACCGTCTGCTTCGTGGACCCGACCTCAACCTCGGGCTTTCTCTACCCGAGCGCCGGGCTGCTCGACCTTGGCATCGATCCCGAGGCCGACGTTACGCCGATCTTTGCGGGCGGACACGACGCCTCGGCACTGACAGTCGCTGACGGCACCTGCGACGCGGGCTTCGCCTACGACACCATGGTCACGACCGAGCTCATCGAGTCAGGCAGCCTGAAGGAGGGCGACCTCGAAGTCGTCTGGGAGTCGGAGACCATCGCCGGCAGCCCCTACGTCGCAAGCGACAAGCTGCCCGCCGACCTGATCAGCCAGCTCAAAGAAATCTTCGCGAACGACCTGAACGTGCCGGCCATGGTGGAGTCTGGTGCCTGCTCGTCGGCGGCAGATTGCCAGCTCCCCGAGGCCTCGAAATATGGCTTCATCCCCGTGGAGGACTCGCTCTACGACGGCGTGCGAGCCGTGTGCAAGGTTACCGAAGCCGCGGCCTGCAGGGTCTGACCCTGCAGGTGTGGATCGGGCCCGGCTCGATCCACACCGCTTCCGCATCTCCGTCCCTGCAACCGACAAGAAACGAGAACTGCCGATGACCGCCGCCGCGCATAAGACGATCCCCGAGCTTGGATCCATCCGATTTGAAAACGTGACCAAGAAATTCGGAAGCATCACCGCCCTCGACAACGTGAGCGTGGAGTTCGCGGCGAACAAGATCAACGTACTGCTTGGCCTGTCGGGCTCCGGCAAGTCGACAATGCTCCGCCACATCAACGGCCTGAACAAGCCCTCGACGGGTGATGTCTGGACGCTCGGTACTCCGGTGCACTCAGCAAGCCCGACTACGTTGCGCGCGCTGCGTAACAATGTCGGCATGATCTTCCAGCAGTTCCATCTCGTCGAGTCAATGTCGGTGCTCGAAAACGTGTGTACCGGCAAGCTCGGTTCGCTGCGCGGGCCGCGCTTTGGGTTGTGGAGTTACCCCCGCTACGTGCGTGAAAACGCTATGGAGCAGCTCGCCCGCGTCGGTCTCGCCGATAAGGCGTTTCAACGTGCTGGCACGCTATCCGGCGGGCAGCAGCAGCGCGCCGCGATCGCGCGCGCCCTCATTCAGCGCCCCACCGTGCTACTAGCGGATGAGCCCGTCGCGTCGCTCGACCCGCTGTCGTCAGCCGGGGTGATCGAGCTGCTCGCCCAGATCAGCCGCGAGGAGAACCTCACAGTGATCTGCAGCCTGCACCAAGTACACATCGCACTCGAGTTCGCCGACCGTATCGTCGGCCTGAACGCCGGCCGCGTAGTGCTTGACCGTCCAGCCGCAGGTCTAACGCACAACGACGTCGACGGCATCTATGCGCCGGTGCCGGTGGACGAGCGCGTAAAGATTGCCGTATAAGTGACCGTCCTCATGGGCGCGCCCCGCACCACGAACACCGAAATTCCCCTCCCCCCTCGTCCCCGCCCGAGCGTGAACCGCATCGCGGCCTGGAGTGCGCTTTTCGTGTTGCTCACAGCAGCGATCTGGTCGGTCGCAGCCCTCGAGATCAACGTAGCGTCGATGGTGCGCAGCCTCGACAACGCGGCGAACTTCTTCTCGCGTATGTTCCCGCTCGACTTCCCGCCGCTGGGCGAGCTGCTGGTCATGACCGGACAGACGCTCGCAATCGTAATTGTCGCCACGGTCCTCGCGGTGGTGCTGAGCCTGCCCGTCTCGATCTTCGCCGCGGCGAACACGACGAGCGGCCCCGTTATGCGTGGCGTCGCTCGAACGATCATCGTCGTGTGCCGAGCTGTGCCCGACCTCATCTTCGCGATTGTGCTGTTTCGTATCTTCGGCCTCGGTGCATTCCCCGGAATACTGGCTCTCGGCCTTCACTCGATCGGCATGATCGGTAAGCTCTACGCCGATGCGATCGAGCAAATGGATGGCGGTCCGGCTGAGGCCGTGCGCTCAGCGGGTGGCAGCCGCGTGCAGTGGATTACGAGCACGGTGATCCCGCAGGTCATGCCGCAGCTGATCGCGACGGCCCTGCATCGCTTCGATATCAACCTGCGAACGTCGGTGCTGCTCGGCTACGTCGGTCTCGGCGGTCTCGGCCTCGAGCTCGCCAATGCCTTGCGCACCATGCAATACCAGCGCGGCATCGCGCTCGCTCTGATCATCCTGCTCCTGTGCATCGCGGTCGAGATGCTTTCCGGCGTCATCCGCGCCACCCTGCTCGGACGGGTGTCAACGGAGCGTAGCGGCCTGCTGGGATTCATCGATCGGATTGCGGCGGGCTGGGTCACCGCGCCCCGGGGCGGGAGCGAGCCGCAGCGCACGCGGCACGGCACCATGCGGATCGCGCCGCAGTGGGACAGCGAGCGCATCCGTCGATTCGCGGGCGTCGCACTGACGATCGCGGTTGTCGCGCTGGCGACGGTGTACGCCGACATGGACTTTTCGACGCTTTTCGATGACCTGCTCGCGCTGCCGCAAGTACTCGGGATGTTCCTTCCCCCATCGCCCCAGGATCTGCTCGACGTACTAGTCGAGGCAATGCTCGTGACGATCCAGATCGGGCTCGCCGCGACCCTGCTCGGCCTCGTGCTCGCTGTGCCGATAGGAATCTTGGCCGCGCGCAACGTCGCCCCGAGCGTCGGCGTCGCGAACCTGTTTCGCACGATCATCGTCATCATCCGCGGCCTGCCCGAGCTGATTCTTGCAATCGTGTTCATCGTCATCACCGGCCTCGGACCCGTGCCCGGCACGCTGGCGCTCGCGATCGGATCCGTGGGCCTGCTGGGCAAACTCATTGCCGACTCGCTCGAGGAGACCGACGTGCGGGTGCAGGACGCGGTACGGGCGACCGGTGCTACCGGCATCCAGGTGTTCTTTGCCGCAACGCTGCGGCAAACCGCGCCACAGATCATCGCACACGTGCTGTACCAGCTCGATGTCAACATCCGCTCGGCGACGCTGCTCGGCATCGTCGGCGCGGGCGGCATCGGCTTTTTCCTGATCAACGCGAGCCGCGTGCAGGAGTTCGACGTGGTCGCGTTCATCATCGCGATGGTGATCGTCACGGTGCTGGCCGTCGAGGCGGTCGCGGTGTGGACGCGGCGGGTCCTGAGGTAGACAACGTTCCGATCATCTCCCAGCCGAACGGCGGATTCATTCAGTGGATGATTGCGCGTTTCCCACCGCTGGCACCGGGAGTGAGAACGGACGCGGCCCGGACCCGAACGGACTGGAAATGGGTCAAAAGCATCATCCAGACGACCAGTCCGATGTTCGCCACGGCGGCCAGCGCGAGAGTCATGGAGGTCGCGCTGGCACCGATGGTATTGATGAGGAGTGTTCCAAGGGGTGGCGCTGCAGCCTGAGCGAGGAGCGCGGGCAATGCAATCCTTCCCATCAAGGATGCGTAGCCTTCTGCGCCGAAAACAGCAAGCGGGACGGTGCCGTGGGCGACCGAAGCCAGCCCAATGCCTGCTCCGTAGAGAATCATAATGAGCGCGTAAAGAGGTAGGCCGGCGCTAAGAATACCGAGGCCAAGTCCGACGAGCAGAACGGACGCCGCCATTGTCCACAACGGATGGTAACCCTTGGCGAACAAGAGTTCGACGAGACGAATGCCCACCTGCGAGGGCCCGACCAGGGTGGCGAGGGCGAGTGCCGCGGCCATGCCGAATCCGGCCGCGCCAAGGAGCGTGAACAGGTGTACCGACATCGTTGTGGTGATCAGTCCGCTCAGGGTCACAATCGAGGTCAGGAGCACGACGCACGTGCCGCTTGGTCGTCGCGACCGCACGTCTACGGGTCTCACGGCAACGCCGATGGTCTTTCGTACAGGCTCGTTGAGACGTCGTTGGGGCAATACCCAGAGGTAGAGCGGGATTGTGACGAGGAGCTGGAGGGCGGCATAGACGCCGCAGGTTCCTCGCCAGCCGATTTCAGAGACGAGGTACAGCGAGAGTGGCCAACAGATGGTGCTGGCGAGGCCACCGAAGAGAGTCAAGGCGGTAATCGGTGTTCGCGCGGATTCCCCATAGAGCAGTCCCAGGGCCGCAAAGGCGCTGCTGTAAAGTCCCGTCCCCATGCCGAGTCCGATTACAATCCAGGCGGCCAGGTAGACCCACAGGGCCGGAGACACCGCCATGAGCACGAGCCCAGCGGAAAGGAGGGCCGCACTGAGAACCAACAGGCGACGACCGTGCCCCTGACCTATTCGTGATCCAACCCGAGGCGCGACTAACGCTGAGGTCACCAGCCCGATCGAGAGGCCAGCGACGACGAGGGTGGCTGGCCAACCCGTGTCCGCGGTGACCGGTTCGGCGAGGATGGCGAGGAGGTAGTAGGAGGAACCCCAGGCGAGGATTTGCCCCAGCCCGAGGCCAGCGACAACGAGAGTCCGAGGCTTATTTCCTGACACGGCCTGACCTCGCGTATGCAGGATTGCCTTTATCGGAGCAGGAATGGTGTGGTGGCGCGTCCGGTGGAGCGTGTGCTGTCCATGCCTTGACGAACGACGTCGGTGACAGAGCTGCCATAGCGGATGCGCGGAGAGAGTTCCGGGGTCGCCGCCAACGGTAAGAGGTACTCTGCGACGAGCTCGCTGCCGAACGGAAGCTTGTGTGCGTCGGGCGCATGCCAGCCGACCGTATCCAGCAGGCGGCCGCCAGCCGCGTCGACCAGGTATTCCCATGGAGAGAAGAGCCGGGTATGACCCCAGGCCTTGACCGCTGTTCCGACCGTCGGGCCTGCTTCGACGACGACAACATCGACGTCACGTTCAAGCAGATGGGCGGCAGCGGCCAGGCCGATGGGTCCCGCTCCGATAACGGCAACGGGGAGGTCATCGAGTACTTCTGATGACGGAACGATGAGCGCCGGCAGTTCTGCAATAGTCATGATCTGAGTTCTCTCGTTAGTGCACGTTGACGCCGTCGAAGGCTGGCCCAATCTCCGCCACGACTTCAACCATCTCTGTTGGATTGATGCCTATCGACGTTCAGTCTGCTCAATGCATCGATACATGTCAATCTAAGGGGAGTTTGTTCAGATTGCGTTCACGCAGTCACTGCCGTTCGAACGCGCCACGGAAGAGTTTGGACTGGCCCTGCGCTACTCCGTGGGCGCCTGATCGCTGCGGGGAGGATGCTGATCGCGTGGCCGCGTAGGCTCGAACCATGACTTTTCCGGCCGATCTCCCCGCAGAATTGGCCGGGCTGCTGCCGACCCTGGTCGGGGTCCTGCTGCTGCTCGCGGTGGTCGTGATGGTTCTGCGCGCCTATCGCACGCAGCATCCGTTCGCCCCGGCTCTGGCTCTGCTGCGCGGAACTCTGCAACTGGCCGCGATCAGCCTTATTCTCAGCGGCATCATCAACGATCCGCTCTGGGTCGGCGTCGGACTGCTCGTTATGTTCGCGGCGGCTGTCGGTACCGTCACGCGCCGCATTGGCTTCAGCCGCGCCCATCTGGTGCGCGTCGCCGCGGCGATGGCGCTCGGCGTGGCCGTCACGCTCGCCATCGTGTTCACGACCGGGGCGATTGAGTTCTCGCCGCGCTACGTGCTCGCGATCGGCGGGATCATCATTGGCAATGCCATGTCGATCGCGACGCTCAGTGGACGCCGCTTCGACGAGGCGGTCGCCGATCACTGGGACGAGGTCGAGGGCTGGCTCGCGCTCGGGGCCACACCGCGGCAGTCCACGCGGGAACTCGCCCGCCAGGCGGTCTACTTCGCCATCATTCCGTCCACTGACCAGACCAAGACCACAGGGCTGGTGACGCTGCCGGGTGCGTTTGTGGGTGCGATCTTCGGGGGAGCCTCGCCGCTCGAGGCTGGCCGGTTTCAGATCGTCGTGCTTGCCGGCATCCTGTGTGCGGGTTCGATCGCCGCGGTCACCCTGCTGCACCTGGTCTCTCCGGTTCGCCAGAAGCCGGTACCCCGGTAAAAAAGCGCGCTATCCGATTGAGCGGTGGATCAAGCGAGAGAGCACGATCGCGCTGCGTGTGTGGTCGACGTTGGGGGCCAGGCGCACCTTTTCGAGCGCCGCCTCCAAGCCAGGAATGTCCCGCGCGCGAATGTGCACCATGGCGTCGGCGCTGCCGGTGACGGTTCCGGCATCGACGACCTCTGGCACGCCAGAGAGTATGCGCAGCAATTCGTCGGGGGCCACCGTACCCCGGCAGAACAGCTCGACGTAGGCTTCGGTGCTCATGCCGTCAACGGCCGGGTCGACCTGAATGGTGAAGCTGCGAATGACCTTGTCGGCCACCAGCCGATCGACGCGACGTTTAACCGCGGATGCCGACAGCCCGACTACTGAACCGATGTCGCCATAGCCGGCGCGCGCATTCTGTCGCAGCAGATCGAGAATGCTGTGGTCGAGGTTGTCCATGGGCCGAGTCTAGGGGGATATTCTACGTAAAATTGCGTTCAGACCGTGGATCTCGAAGATTTCTTGCGCAGATCAGCGTGAAACATTGAATCATGCTGTGTGAGACTGAGAGCGGCGTCCTGGACCGATCAAGAGTTGGTCGTTCCGGGCTCTCGTGAGCGACCTGGTCCGCCATTCACCCCGAGCTCCGCCGGCCGAAGGCCCGCGGATCCCCAAAGGAGCCTCATGTCGATCGACTCAGCCACCCCCGTTCGCGCCGAAGAACCGGCCATCTCTGCGCGCACCGCCACCAAGCGAACCGTGCTCATGTGCAAGCCACAGTTTTTCACCGTGGTCTACCGCATCAACCCGTGGATGGACCCGGCCCTGCCCACCGACACCTCGCTCGCCGTCCAGCAGTGGCAGACCCTCTACGACACCTACGTCGGCCTTGGTTTTGACGTCCACCTGATCGATCCGATCGACGGCCTGCCCGACATGGTCTACGCGGCCAACGGCGGCTTCGTGATCGACAACCAGGCTTACGGCGCTAAATTCACCCACGTCGAGCGCCAGCCCGAGGGCCCCGCCTACATGGACTGGTTCGGCGCCAACGGTTTCAACGTGCGAGTACCGATCGAGACCAACGAGGGCGAGGGCGACTTTCTGCTGGTCGGCGACGTCATCCTGGCCGGCACCGGCTTTCGCAGCGACTCGAACAGTCACGCCGAACTCTCGATTATCGCCGGCCGCCCGGTCATCACCCTGCGCCTGATCAACCCGAGTTTCTACCACCTCGACACCGCCATCGCCGTGCTCGACGACACCAACATCGCCTACCTGCCGAGCGCCTTCGACGCGCCGAGCCTGGCCATTCTGCAAGAACGCTACCCCGACGCGGTCATCGTCACCGAAGAGGACGCCGCCATTCTCGGCCTTAACTCTTACTCCGACGGTTACAACGTCGTCATCGCCGCCCGCGCCAAGGACTTCGAACGCCAGCTGCGCGCACGCGGCTACAACCCGATCGGCGTCGACCTGTCCGAACTACTGCTCGGCGGCGGCGGCGTCAAGTGCTGCACGCTCGAACTGCGCCGATGACCGCGCCCATCAACACGAACCTGAAGGAGTACGACATGACCACGAACGTGACCGACGCGCAGGCCGTAGCCGGCGCATCCATTTCGCCGGCCGCCGCTGCCCTGATCGCGCAGGAGAGCGTGCACGCCGCGCACAATTACCACCCGCTTGAGGTTGTCGTCGCGTCCGGTGACGGGGCCTGGGTGACGGATGTCGCCGGTCACCGCTACCTGGATTGCCTCGCCGCGTACTCGGCCGTGAACTTCGGGCACTCTAACCCGGTGCTGCTCGACGCTGCCCGCGCGCAGCTCGGCCGCATAACCCTGACCAGCCGTGCCTTCTATAACGACCAGCTCGGCCCATTCGTGACCGCGCTCGCCAAGCTCGCCGGCAAAGACATGGTGCTGCCGATGAACACCGGCGCGGAAGCGGTGGAATCGGGCATCAAGGTGGCCCGCGCCTGGGGTTACCGGGTCAAGGGCGTTGCCCCCGACCTGGCCAACATCATCGTGGCCGCCGGCAACTTTCACGGCCGCACCACCACCATCATCAGCTTCTCCGATGACCAATCTGCCCGGGCCGACTTCGGCCCGTTCACGCCCGGCTTTCGCACCGTGCCCTACGGCGATGCTGCAGCGCTCGAAGCCGCAATCGACGAGAACACCGTTGCTGTGCTGCTCGAGCCCATCCAGGGCGAGGCCGGGATCGTCGTGCCGCCGGTAGCCTATCTGCCAGCTGTGCGCGAGATCACCACGCGGCTGGGCGTCTTGTTCATCGCCGACGAGATCCAGTCGGGCCTCGGCCGTACCGGCTCGACCTTCGCCTGCGACCTCGTGGGCGTCGTACCCGACCTCTACCTGCTCGGCAAGGCGCTCGGCGGCGGCATTGTTCCCGTTTCGGCCGTGGTCGGCAACACCGACATTCTCGGAGTGCTGCGCCCGGGCGAGCACGGCTCGACCTTCGGCGGCAATCCGCTCGCCGCGGCCGTCGGCATGGCCGTTGTGAACCTGTTGGCCACCGGCGAATACCAGCAGCGTGCGACCGAGCTCGGCGCGCGCCTGCACGCCGGGCTCAGCGCGCTGATCGGTCACGGAGTGCTCGAGGTGCGCGGCGTGGGCCTCTGGGCCGGCATCGACATCGACCCGTTGCTCGCCTCTGGCCGCGCGGTCTGCGAGGCACTCCTGGCCCGCGGCGTGCTCGCCAAGGACACGCACGGCTCGACAATTCGCCTCGCGCCGCCGATCGTGGTGTCGGCGGAAGACGTGGACTGGGCCGTCGAGCAGCTGCGCCTCGTGCTCGCCGACCTGGCCGCCGCGAAGTAGGCTTTCGCCTCGCGCGTGACCGCGCCCCGTTTCGGGTGCGCGCCTGTGCTGGCCGCTCGTATCTGATCCATGCCGACCGCCCCCGCTGCATCTGTACCACATTTAGGTACGGTGGTACACTTTTCGCATGCCAACGGCACGCCGTCGATACCAGGTCACCGAGACCGACGGTGTGCAGCGCGCCCTCGATGAGGCCGTGAAACAGTGGCCCGCAGAAACTAGGTCGCGCCTCATCGTCCGAGTCATCCAGGCAGGCGGTGATGCGCTCGCCGAGCAGGAACGCTCTCGGGCAGGTCTCGAATCCCGCCGCCGCGCGGCCGCGCGGGTCGGCGGCAGCTATCCGCAGGCCTTCGGCGCGGGATACCTCGCCGACCTGCGCGACGACTGGCCGGAATGATCGTTCTCGATGCCAGCGTCGTGATTGCCTTCCTCGACCCCAACGACGCGCATCACGACGCCGCACAAGCAGTGATCGTCGACGAACTCGGTAAATCCGCCGAATCGGTGAGTGTCTTCGGGCTGCATCCCCTCACCATTGCCGAGATTCTTGTTGGCGGTGTGCGGAATGGCCGCGCCCACCAGATGCTCGCTGATCTTCGATCCGTTGGAATTGTGCCGATCCCCTCGCCGTCTGACGAGCCCCTGTTGCTCGCCGAACTTCGCACAACGACCGGCCTGAAAATGCCAGACTGCTGCGTGCTGGTCGTAGCGCTGGCGCAGTCGGCGCCCCTGGCGACCTTTGATTTTCGGCTCGCCCGCGCCGCGCGGGCGCTTGGCCTGCGTGTACTGCCCGAAGCACCTGGACGTCTGTGACGCCTGGCCGGGGCTTGAAGGCCTGGCACCCCTAGGCTGGCGGGTATGTACACCGACCTGCCCGAAGCCGAACTCCGTGCCTACCGCAGCGGTCAACTCGACCCCGCTGACTTCGACGCGTTCTGGGCCGAGACGCTGGCCGAAGCCGACCAGCATCCGCTCAATGTCACCGTCACGCCGGTCAACGCCGGTCTGCGCACGCTCGACGTGTTCGACGTGACGTTCGCGGGGTTCGCCGGGCAGTCGATCAAGGCGTGGTTGCGCGTTCCCGCCGCTGCAACTGGCCCGCTTCCGGCCATCGTGCAGTTTCACGGTTGACGCCGTGCGCGCTGTCGCGGCGGCCCGCAGCCTGGCGCTTGTCGACGACGCCCGGGTGGGCGTGACCGGCACCAGCCAGGGTGGTGGCATCGCGCTCGCCGTGGCCGCACTCGTACCCGACCTGGCCGCCGTGGTCGCGCGGGTTCCCTTTCTGTGTGACTTTCCGCGGGCATCCGTCATCACCGACGCGCTGCCGTACCGCGAGCTCGGCCAGTATCTCGCGACCAACCGGCTGAAGGTGGCGCGGGTGCACGACGTGCTCTCCTACTTCGACGGCGTCAACTTCGCCAAGCGCGCCACCGCGCCGGTGACCATGACGGCCGCGCTGATGGACCCGATCTGCCCGCCGTCGACCGTGTTCGCCGCCTACAACAACTATGCCGGGCCGAAGGAGATCACGGTCTGGCCGTATAACGGGCACGAGGGGGGCGCCTGGGAGGACGACGCTCTCGCGCTGCGTGCGTTCGGCGAGCACCTCGCCTGAGGCGAGAGCTGATACCCGTCAGCTGACGCCCTCTCTCTCCTACGCTGCTGGCGCCGCCTTCTTCGGCGCACGTTTCACCGGCGAGCCCGAGACGGCATCGGCGGCACTGACCGTCTGCTTGGGAGCTGCCGTACGGCGCACCGGAGCCTTCTGCGCCGGTGCAACTTCGGCGGCCGCGACTATCGGCGCGCCGATCGGCATGAGCCGGGATAGCTGGGTCACGTGCCCGGGGTTCAGCTCCTCGAGCGAGTTCACGCCGAGCAGCCGCATGGTGCGGGCCACCTGCTCCGACAGAATCGCAATCGTACGATCCACCCCGGCCTCGCCGCCGGCCATGAGGCCGTAGAGGTAGGCGCGGCCGATCATTGTGAAGCGGGCACCGAGGGCGATCGAGGCGACGATATCGGCCCCCGACATGATGCCCGTGTCGAGGTGCACCTCGGTGTGGGCGCCGACCTCGCGGGCAACCTGCGGCAGCAGATGGAACGGGATCGGTGCGCGGTCGAGCTGGCGACCACCATGGTTCGACAGGGTGATACCGTCAACGCCGAGGTCGACGAGGCGCTTGGCATCCTCAAGGTTTTGCACGCCCTTGACGACCACCTTGCCTGGCCACTGCGCCTTGATCCAGGCGAGATCCTCAAAGTCGACGGTGGGGTCGAACATCGTGTCGAGCAGATCGGCCACGGTGCCGCTCCAGCGATCGAGGCTCGCGAACGAGAGCGGCTCGGTGGTCAAAAAGTTGATCCACCACTCCGGGCGCGGAAACGCGTTGACGACGGTACCAAGGGTGAGGGCTGGCGGAATCGAAAAGCCGTTTCGCTTGTCGCGCAGGCGCGCGCCGGCGACGGGCACGTCAACGGTCACCAGAAGCGTGTCGTAACCGGCCCTGGCGGCGCGGTCGACGAGCGCCATTGAGCGGTCGCGGTCCTTCCACATGTACAACTGAAACCAGTTGCGGCCGTTCGGGTTAGCCGCCTTGACGTCTTCGATCGAGGTCGTGCCCATGGTTGACAGGGCGAAGGGAATCCCGGCACGGGCTGCGGCGTGTGCCCCGGCAATCTCGCCCTCGGTCTGCATCATTCGGGTGAAGCCGGTCGGCGCGATGCCGAAGGGCTGCAAAACCTGGGCGCCGAGCACGTCCCAGCCGGTCGACACATTCGACACGTCGCGCAGAATGGACGGGTGAAACTCGATGTCTTCGAAGGCCTGACGAGCCCGGCCCAGCGAGATCTCGGCTTCGGCTGCGCCCTCGGTGTAGTCGAAAGCGGCCTTCGGCGTGCGTTTCTTGGCAATGGCGCGCAGGTCGGCGATCGTGAGTGCGGCAGCCAGGCGACGCTTCTTCGCGTTGAGCTCCGGACTCTTGAATTTCATCAGCGGGGCAAGGTCTTTGATCTTGGGGATGCGTCGTTGCATGGTCGTCCTTATCTAGTGTGCGGTGAGGTGAGTCTCGGCGTAGTACCCCGAAATGTGTGCCTGCACGGCGAGGCGGGCGGCATCCGCTTGACCGGCCAGAATGGCACGGAGAATGCCGCGATGCTCGAGCATGAGACGAGCGGATGTTTGCGGCCAGCTTGCCAGACCCACCGCGCCCGCCCGGGCGTACCCCTCGATGGCGCTGCGAAGGCCGGCCATGGTCGCCGTGATGACCTGATTGCCGCTCGCTTCGGCGAGCGAGAGGTGAAACTGGGCGTCGAGGGCGAGGAATTCGGCTTCGGTGAGGGCTTGGTTTTCCATGGCGGTCAGGATTTGGTCGGAGCTGGTCAGATCGGCAGAGCTTGCACGGCACGTCTCGGCCAGCTCGGCGACGATGGCACCTTCCAGCACGAGACGGGTCTTCACCACGTCGGCTACCGGAAACCCCTGGGCTGCGACCTGCAGGCGCATGAGCGCCGACATGCCGCCGCCGGGGCGAGCAACGATGATCGCGCCGGCCGAGGGCCCGGAGCCGACGGCGGTGCGAATAAGGCCCAGGACCTCGAGCACCCGCAGCGCTTCGCGCACGCTCGATCGACCGACACCCAGGTCGGCCGCGAGGGTGCGCTCGGGCGGCAGGTGGTCGCCCGGGCTGAGGCGCCCCTCGAGCAGATCGAGTTCGACGGCGTCGAGCACGACCTGCCAGGCACGAGGGCTAATCGCGGTCATGGGGTCCTCTCGTCGACGGGATGTGGTCTGACCACAGGCTACACGACTTTGCGGGGTTGACGGGATACAGTTTCAGCCAACCCGGGAGAGACCATGACCGCTGCGCCCCAGCTCATCGACCTGAAACTGCCCGACGGGCCGGGTGGCAGCGCCGGCCTGAAAGCCGTGCTCGCGATTCCCTCCGGTGACGGTCCGTGGCCCGGTGTCGTGCTCGTCCACGAGGCATCCGGCCTCACCGACGTCATGCGCCGCCAGACCATCCGCGTGGCGGAGGCCGGCTATCTGGCCCTCATGCCCGACCTATTCACCGAGGGCGGTCCGCGCAAATGTCTCGTGGCTACCTTTCGGGCACTGTTGGCCGGCGCCGGCCGGGCCTTCGTCGATATCGAATCGGCCCGCACGTTCCTGTCCGAGCGCAACGACTGCACCGGACGCATTGGCGTGCTCGGCTTATGCATGGGCGGTGGTTTTGCGCTCGCCACGGCCACGCGCGGCTTCGACGCAGCCTCGGTCAACTACGGTCGACTGCCAAAAGAACTCGACGACCACCTGCTCGGTGCCTGCCCGATCGTCGGCAGCTTCGGCGGCGCCGACCGTTCGCTCATCGGCGCAGCGGCCAGGCTCGATTCCTCTCTCGACCGGCTGAAGATCGCGCATGACGTCAAGGAATACCCAGGTGCTGGGCACGCCTTCCTCAACGATGTCGAGACCGGGCCGCGGGTACTGCGCCCGGTCCTGGCACGCTTCCTCGGCGCTGGCCCCGACCCGGTGGCTGCCGCCGACGCCTGGAAGCGCATCGAGGAGTTCTTCGGCGAGCACCTCGGGGCGTCACAGTAACGTTGGGGGCGGGGTGCGACTGATAGCCTCCAACAAGAACAGGGGACACCATCGCCAGACGCTCAACTATCATTGCCATTGTCACCGTCGGATCCGTTGTCGCTATCGGCGGCGTGGCCACCGCGCTGGCGCTGACTCCGCAAACCGGCTCCGACACGACGCTGAGCGTACGGGTCTGGGACGAACAGGTTGCGAAATCCTACGAAAAGTCGTTCACGGCGTTCGAGAAAGCCAATCCGGGCATTGACGTTGCCGTCAACGTTGTGCCGTGGGCAGACTATTTCACCAAACTACGCGTCGACGTGGCCGGCGAGACCGCCGACGACGTGTTCTGGGTGAACGCCGGCAACTTCGCCGACTATGCCGTCAATGGCAGCCTGATGAATATAACGGATGCCCTCGGCTCCGACGCGCAGGCCAACTGGCAACCCAGCGTCATCGACCAGTACACCCTTGATGGTGCGCTCTGGGGGGTGCCCCAGCTGGCTGATCCGGGGATCGGACTGTATTACAACGAGGAACTCCTCACGAAAGCCGGTATCGACCCGGGCAGCGTCGGCGACCTGCACTGGGAGCCGGCCACCGGCAAAGACACCCTGCTGCCCGTGCTGCAAAAGCTCACGGTCGACGTCAACGGCAACACCGCCGACAGCGCAGCGTTCGACCCCTCGCAAATCGTGCAGTACGGCTACAACGCCGCCAACGACCTCAACGCCATTTACCTCAACTACCTCGGTTCGAATGGTGCGGCCCTGCAAGACGGCGACGAGTTCGTCTTCGACACGGTCGCGGGGCAGGAGGCGTTCCAGTACGTGATCGACCTGATGAACAAATACCACGTAGCCCCGTCGGCCGCCGACACCAACCTCAACGGCGACTTCGCGCTTGGCCAGTTTCTGCAGGGCAAGATGGCCCTGTTTCAGAGCGGCGTCTACAACCTCAGCAACGTGAGCGATGGCGCTGGCTTCGAGTGGGGTGTCGCGGCGATTCCGTCGGGTCCGGCCGGCGCGATCAGCGTCACCAACGGCGTCATTGCCGCCGGTAACGCCGACTCGAAGCATCCGGAACAGACCCGCAAACTGCTCGAGTGGCTCGGCAGCACCGAGGGCAGCGCGGCTATCGGCGCCGACGGATCAGCGTCGCCGGCCGTGATCGGGGCACAGGCCAGCTACGTCGAGTCGTGGCAGAAGCAGGGCATCGACGTGACCGCGTTCATCGACGTACTTGCTAACGGCACCGTGCAGGCGCCGCGGGGCGCTCGGTGGGCCGAGGCCTCCGCCGCGTTCGAGTCGACCTTCGCCGAAATGTTCCTGGGTCGTATTCCGGTCGACCAGGCCCTGCGTACCGCGCAAGCCACCGCGAATGCGGCCATCGACGGCTGAAAGTTGGCGCAGCGGCTACGTCGTTAGGACGACGTTGAGCGGGGTCTCGCCGCGGAGCATTCGTTCTATCTGCTCGCGCACGAGCAGGGCCATGCGTGGCAGCATGGCGCTCGAGGCGCCGCCGACGTGTGGTGAGATGAGCACATTGGGCAGCGTGAAGAGCGGATGGGCGGCCGGCAGTGGCTCCGGCTCGGTCACGTCGAGCGCAAGCCGGAGGCGGCCGCTCGTCGCGTGCGCGAGCAGGGCATTTGTATCGGCGACCGGGCCGCGGGCAATGTTCACGAGCAGGCTGCCGTCACGCATCTGGGCGAGGAACGCGTCGTCGACCAGGCGGGTCGTCTCTATGGTCAGTGGAACGCCGACAACGACGATGTCAGCCTGTGGCAGCAGCTCGGAGAGGGAATCGAAGCCGTAGATCGCGCCGCGCTCATCGCTGCGCGCAGTGCGCGCAACGCGGATGACCGTGGTCTCGAAGGCGAGCAGCCGGCTCTCGATGGCCTGACCGACACCGCCGTAGCCGAGCAGCAGCACCGTGCGGTCGGCGAGGCTCGGGTGGTGGGCTGGCGCCCATTCGCCCCGATCGGCAGCGCGCACGAAATCAGGGATGCCGCGCTGGGAGGCCAGGATGAGGGCGAGGGTGAGCTCGGCGGTCGAGGTCTCGTGCACGCTCGCAGCATTGGCGAAGACGTGCCCGGCGGGTAGAACCTGATCGACGCCGTCGTAGCCAATGGACTGGCTCTGCACCAATCGGGTCTCGACGCCGGCGAGGTGCGCGAGTCGGTCGGTCTTGCCCATATACGGCGTGACGACAATGTCGAACCGCGGCCGGGGAGCCGGGCCGTCGAGCGCCCATTCGACGACTTCGACGCCGGCGGGCAGTTCACCAACCGCCTCGAGCAGAAGGGAATCGGGCAGGCTGACCAGCAATGAGCTCATTCCCCGAGCCTACTTCGCCCGGTGCGAAGTCCAGCTCCCGGGTGCTAGCCCGTGTGGTTGTTACCATTGTTTAATGAGTAAAGTCGTCGACCCCGCTGCCGTCCACGAGGACCGAGCCTTCTTTGGGCAGCCGCGGACACTTGCCAACATCTTCGGCGTCGAGATGTGGGAGCGCTTCTCGTTCTACGGCATGCAGGGCATTCTGCTGTTGTACCTGTACTTCTCGGCCGCGGACGGCGGCCTCGGAATTCCCCAGACCACGGCGGCCGGCATCGTCGGCGCGTACGGCGGCGGCGTCTACCTGTCGACAATCCTCGGAGCCTGGGTCGCCGATCGTCTGCTCGGCTCCGAGCGGGTGCTGTTCTACAGCGCCATCGTCATCATGATCGGCCACATCGCGCTGGCGGTTGTACCGGGGATCGGCGGTCTCGCAGCCGGCCTCATCCTGGTCGCCGTCGGCAGCGGTGGGCTCAAGGCCAACGCGACGTCCGTCGTCGGTTCGCTCTACGCCCCGGACGACCCCCGGCGCGACGCCGGTTTCTCGTTGTTCTATCTCGGCATCAACCTCGGCGCGTTTGCCGGGCCGATCCTCACCGGTCTGCTGCAGACCAGGGTTGGATTTCACTACGGCTTCGGACTTGCCGCTGTAGGCATGGCGATCGGTCTGACCCAATACTCGTTCGGCCGCAAGCGGCTGCCGGATGCTGTCCGATTGGTGCCGGATCCCCTCCCGCGGTCTCGCTGGCGTGGCTATCTCCTCGTGGCAATCCTGACGGTCGTCGTTATCGTCGTACTCGTGCTGACCGGTGTGATTACCGCAAGCAACCTGGTCACGATCGTGATTGCGTTGACCGTCATCGCTACGGTCGCTTATTTCGTGGTGATTCTCACGAACCGGCAGATCACCCCGGTAGAACGCAAACGCGTCTATGCCTTCATTCCACTCTTCGTGGCCAGCGCCGCGTTCTGGTCGCTGTACCAACAGCAATTCACGGTCGTCACGATCTATTCCGACGAGCGGCTTGACCGCGCTTTGTTCGGGTGGGAGATGCCGATTTCCTGGGTGCAGTCGATCAACCCCGTCTTCATCATCGTGCTCTCCGGCATCTTTGCCGCGATGTGGACTAAGTGGGGCTCGCGGCAGCCGTCTACGCCGATGAAGTTCGCGGTCGGAACCGCGGTCATGGGCGCCGCCTTCCTGTTGTTCCTACCGTTTGCCGGCGGCGCGGCGAATTCGACGCCGCTGCTGGCGATGATCGGCATCCTGCTGGTCTTCACGGTCGCGGAACTGCTGCTCTCCCCGGTCGGGCTCTCCGTCGCCACCAAGCTCGCACCCGCGGTGTTCAAGACCCAAATGGTTGCGCTGTTCTTTCTCTCCGTCGCCCTCGGCTCTGCCGTGTCCGGGGTACTCGCCACTTGGTATGCGACGGCGCCCGAGCGACTCTATTTCGGCGTTCTCGGCGGCATCGCGATCCTGCTCGGACTCATGCTCGCCCTGATCGCCCGCCCGGTGCTGCGCCTGATGGGCGGGGTGCGCTAACTGCCAGCCCGCTCAGTCGACAACTTTGCGCGGTACTGCGAGGCCGCAACCACAAGAAGTTGTCCACTCAGCGCCTAGCGCGGGGCGGTGGCCTCAACGATCGCGATCTCCCGGGTGGCGGTCTCGCGGTCCAGGTCACGTTCCACCTCGCGCCCGTCGCCGGCATGCAGCACACGCACTCTGGGCGCCGAGAACGGATGCAGCTGCACCCGCAACCGGCGATAGCGCACCATCCAGAACAAGACGGCCGCCGCCGCCAACAGGCCGGACATCGCGGCGAGGCCGAGCGCCCAACGCGGGCCGAAAGTATCCGCTACCCAGCCGACGAGGGGCGCGCCGAGGGGAGTGCCGCCGACGAAGATGGCCATGTAGAGCGCCATGACACGGCCGCGCATCTCTGGCCGCGTCGTGGTCTGAACATACGCGTTTGCGGTCGTCATCAGGGTGAGCGAGGACAGGCCGACCAGCGTGAGAGATATGGCGAAAGTGGCATATGTTGGCATGATCGCGGAGAGCGCGCACGCAAGGCCGAACAGAGCAGCGCCAAGCACGATGAGGCGCAGTCGGGCGCGGCTCCGCCGGGCAGCGAGAAGGGCGCCGATGACGGCACCGATGGCCATGATCGAACTGAGGAGACCGAATTCCGCAGCCCCCCGGCCGAACTCGATCGTGGCCATGGTCGACGTGAAGATGGCGAAGTTAAGGCCGAACGTGCCGATCAGAAAGACCGCGATCATGACGACAACGATGTCGGAACGACCGCGCACATAGCGGAAGCCAGCCAGGAGCTGCCCACGCTCGCGGGAGATCGTTGGTTGGCGGCGCAGCTGGTGCGTGCGCAACAGCGTCATGGCGAAGACGGTCGCTGCGAAGGTAACCGCGTTGATCATGAACACCCAGCCAGCACCGACGGCGACCGTGAGCAGTCCGGCGGCGGCGGGACCGATCAAACGTGCACCGTGGAAGGAAGCGGAGTTGAGTGCGACAGCGTTGGACAGCTGGTCTTCGGCGACAAGTTCGGAGACGAAAGCTTGGCGGGCCGGCGCATCGATCGCGGCGACGACGCCGAGGCCGAAGGCGAAGAGGTAGACGTGCCAGAGCTCGGCCACCCCCAGCACGGTCAGAATGCCAAGGCCGAGGGCCAGTAACCCCATCAGGGCCTGAGTGAGGATGAGCAGCTTGCGCCGATTGAACCGGTCGGCGATCAGCCCGGACCAGGGCATGAGCAGAAGCTGCGGCCCGAGCTGCAGAGCCATGGTGATGCCGACCGCCGTGGCGTCGTAGTTGGTGAGCTCGGTCAGCACGATCCAGTCCTGGGCGGTGCGCTGCATCCAGGTACCGATATTCGACACCAAAGCTCCAGCGAACCAGATGCGGTAATTGACGACGCTCAGCGAGCGGAACATTGCACTCAACTGTCGGCGAGGCCCTTCATTATCAGGGTTGCGTCGGCGAGAACGCGGTGCTGTTCGGGGGTGAGCTGGGCGACGCGGTGCACCAGCCAGGCATCTCGACGCTTGCGAGTTTCGGTCATCATCTCGCGCGCGGCATCCGTTGTGGTGAGCACGATCTTGCGGCCATCGACCGCGGAGTCGGTGCGGGTCACGAGGCCGGCGTCGACGAGGCATTTGACCGTGCGGGTCATTGATGGCGGGGTCACCCGTTCGAATTCGCTGAGCTCAGTGAGCGTCAGCGGACCGTGCACGTAAAGCACGCCGAGCGCGGAAAACTGGCCGCTGCCCAACTCGTTCTCGGCTTTCTCCTGCCGCAATCGCCGAGCCAGGCGCCCATTGGCCAGCCGAAATTCGTGGCTGATCTCGGAGGTGTTACTCGCCGCCTGGTCAGAACTCACCGGCGGCTGTGCCTTGACGACGCCAAGGGCTGCGGTCTTCGGGGGTATTCGCGATTCCATATATCGTTAGCATAGCAAATTAGCCTCGCTAAGTACATTATTTTTTTGAGCGTGCGGCCTGCAACGGAGCAGACTAGCCTCGTGCCCACATACACGGATGCCTCTGGCCTGGTTATTACCTACTACGTCTGGCCGGTCCCTGCCCCCCGAGCCGTGATTCAGCTCGCCCACGGTGTCGGCGAACACGCGCAGCGCTACGCGGCGCTCGCCGCCGACCTCAATCGGGCCGGTTATACGGTCTACGCCGATGACCACCTCGGCCACGGCCAGACCGGACTCGCCCAGCACGGCGGCGATCATACCAAGCTGGGTCGGCTCGGCGCCGGGGGGCTGCGCGCGGCAGTAGCCGGCGTCTACCAGCTGAGTGGAATCATCCGCTCAGAGCAACCGACCCTGCCACTCGTGCTGCTCGGACACAGCTGGGGATCGTTCATGGTGCAGATGATCGTAAACGCGCACGCGGCCGAGTACGACGCCATCGTGCTCTCCGGAACCGCCTACCGGTGGCCCGGCTATCTCGATGGCGGGGACCTGAACCGCAAGCACAAGACGCTCGGCACGACCGGGGTCGAGTGGCTCAGCCGTGACCCGGCCGTCGCCGCGACCTTCGTGGCCGACCCGCTCACCACGGCGACGCCGCTCGCGAAGCTGTTCGGCATTCGCGAGGCCGCCCGCCTGTTCGGCCGACCGGCGCGCGACCTGCCCGGTGACCTGCCGATGCTCGTGCTCGTCGGTGGTGACGACACCGTCGGCGGGGAACGCAGTGCGCTCAAACTGGTGAACGCCTACGTTCAGCGTTCCGGGCTGCGGGACGTGCGCCTGATCGTCTACCCGGGCGGTCGGCACGAAGTTTTCAACGAAATCAACCGCGACGACGTCATTGGCGACCTCGTGGACTGGCTCAACGACCGCTTTACCGCCGTAGGCTGACTGTATGCATGGTGAATATAAGGTTCCGGGCGGCAAACTGGTCGTCGTCGATCTCGATGTCGTCGATGATGTCATAACCAACTTTCGACTGGCCGGGGACTTCTTTCTCGAGCCCGACGATGCCCTTGAAGACATCGACTCCGCGGTGACCGGCCTCCCCGCCGGCAGTGCGGCGGCCACAATCGCCGCTACGGTGCGCGGCGCGCTCCCGAGCGGTGCTGTTCTGCTTGGCTTCTCGCCGGAGGCCGTGGCCGTGGCGATTCGCCGTTCGCTTGCGCAGGCGAGCACCTGGCGGGATTACGACTGGCAGATCATCCACTCAAAGAAGCCCGTCGCGCCCGTGCTGCAGATGGCCCTCGACGAGGTACTCGCGACCGAGGTCGGGGAGGGACGTCGACAGCCCACACTCCGTATCTGGGAGTGGAACGAACCGGCCGTCGTGATCGGCAGTTTTCAGTCGCTCAAGAACGAGGTCGACCCCGAGAATGCCGCCAAGTATGGCTTCACCGTGGTGCGGCGCATCAGCGGCGGCGGCGCCATGTTCATGGAAGCCGGCTCGGTCATCACGTATTCCATCTACGCGCCGACCGACCTCGTGCAGGGCATGAGCTTCGCCGACTCCTACGCTTTTCTCGACGAGTGGGTCATCACCGCTCTTAAATCCCTCGGTATTGACGCGCACTACGTGCCGCTCAACGACATCACGAGCCCCGCGGGCAAGATCGGCGGGGCTGCTCAGAAGCGTCTCGGAAGCGGCGCCGTGCTCCACCACGTCACCATGAGCTACGACATGGACGGCGAAAAAATGGTGCAGGTGCTGCGCATCGGCCGCGAAAAGCTCAGCGATAAAGGGATCACGAGCGCCGCCAAGCGCGTCGACCCGCTGCGCAGTCAGACCGGCCTCACCCGCGCGGCGATCATCGACCGTATGAAAGAGACCTTCACCGCCCTGTATGGCGCCAGCGAGGGTGACGTCACCGCCGAGGAATACGCCAAGGCCACCGAGCTTGTCGCGAACAAATTCAGCACAGAAGCCTGGCTGACCCGGGTGCCTTAAACCGCGAAAAGCGGATGCTGGCGGCGAGCATGCGCTATTCGCTAGCGCCCGCGTGTCAACAGGTCTTGGTATTCGGCGTGGGTGTCGATCCAGTGCGCCACGTAGGAGCACTCCGGCGCGACGGCGAGCTCGGTGCGAAGGCGCACGTCGTCGAGCGCCTGCTCGACCAGAATGCTGGCGAGCCCGTGCGTGCGTTGTGCCGGATCGACCTCGGTGTGGGTGAAATGCACGGCCGTCGACGTGGTGGTGTAATCGGTCAGTCCCACGGCCTCGCCGTCGAGCCACACCGTGTAGCGGCTCTGTTCAGGTTCGTGGCGTACTTCCACAGCCCCGGCATCGGCCAGATTCTGCGAGTGGATGGTCGTCGATTCAGCAGTCATCCCGACAGACTAAGCCGATGAGCGGTGCGCAGGCTGAAAGAATAGACACATGCCAAACGCGTGGACACCAACCAGCCCGAGCCGTGTCATCCACGCCAACAATCTCGACGTGCTGCCGGGCCTGCCCGATGGCGCCTTCACCCTGATCTACCTCGACCCGCCGTTCAACACCGGCCGGTCGCAGAAACGGCAGAGCACCACCTCCGTGCGGTCGGTCTCCGCGGACGGCGCGCACGCGGCCGGCACGATCACAGGATTCAAGGGCCAGCGTTACGAGCGCATCAAGGGTGACCTGCTCGGTTACGACGATCAGTTCGAGGATTATTGGGCTTTTCTGGAGCCGCGCCTGATCGAGGCCTGGCGCCTGCTCGCCGACGACGGCACGCTCTACCTGCACCTCGATTACCGCGAAGCGCACTATGCCAAGGTGTTGCTTGACGCCCTGTTCGGCCGGGAGTGCTTTCTCAACGAACTCATCTGGGCCTACGACTACGGTGCGAAATCCAAGAACAAGTGGCCCACCAAGCACGACACGATTCTGGTCTACGTGAAGAATCCGGCCCGGTATTACTTCGATTCCACGACCGTCGACCGCGAGCCGTACATGGCGCCGGGCCTCGTCACGCCCGAAAAAGTGGCCAAGGGAAAACTGCCGACGGATGTCTGGTGGCACACGATCGTCTCGCCCACCGGCAAGGAGAAAACCGGCTACCCCACGCAGAAACCGATTGGGATTCTGCGTCGCATCATCCAGGCGTCCAGCCGCGAGGGTGACTGGGTGCTCGACTTCTTCGCCGGCAGTGGTACGACCGGCGCGGTCGCGGCCGCGCTCGACCGACGCTTCGTGCTCATCGACCAGAACCGGGAGGCCCTCGATGTGATGCGCGTCCGATTCGCGCCGGTGCCGGGCGTCGACTTTTTATAGAGGAGAACTCATGAAATTCCGCATTTTCACCGAGCCCCAGCAGGGTGCGACCTACGACGACATCCTGGCCGTCGCCCAGGCCACCGAGCGGCTCGGCTTCGACGCCTTCTTCCGCAGTGACCACTACCAGGCCATGGGTGATGGTGACGGCCTGCCCGGCCCGACGGATGCCTGGACCACCCTGGCCGGGCTGGCGCGCGAGACGAAGCGCATCCGCTTGGGTACCCTCGTCTCGTCGGTGACCTACCGACCGCCGGGCATTCTCGCTATCCAGGTGGCGCAGGTCGACCAGATGTCGGGCGGCCGGGTGGAACTCGGCCTCGGTACCGGCTGGTTCGAGCAGGAGCACCTCGCCTACGGCATTCCGTTTCCGGCCAAGCGATTCGGCATGCTCGAGGAGCAGCTCGAGGTACTCACGGGGCTCTGGAACACGCCGGTCGGGCAACGCTACGACTTTGCCGGCGAGCACTACGCCTTGGTCGATTCCCCGGCGCTGCCGAAGCCGGTGCAGGCGCGGGTGCCGGTGATCGTTGGTGGCGGCGGCGCCAAGCGCACCCCTAAACTTGCCGCCCGGTTCGCGACCGAGTTCAATCTGCCCTTCCCCGACTTCGCCGACATCGCGGCAAAGTTCGACGGCGTGCGGGCGGCTTGCGAAGCCATCGGCCGTAACCCGGCCGAGCTGACCTATTCGGCCGCTTTGATCGCCGTCGGTGGCCACGACGAGGCCGCGTTCACACGCCGGGCTGCCGCGGTCGGCCGCGAGCCGGGCGAGCTTCGCGAACATGGCTTGGCCGGCACCGCCTCCGAGATCGCCGACCGGCTCGGCACCCTTGCCGACTCCGGTGTCGAGTGCGTTTACCTGCAGATCATGGATCTCTATGACCTTGACCACCTCTCCTGGCTCGCCGCCGAGGTGGTTCCGCAGCTGCGTTAGCCCGCTGGCGACCGTCGAACGCTCGCGGCACTCGTTCGGGATGCTGGCACCCCTACCTACGAGTGCAGTGATCCCTGACGAGTGCCGCGAGAAACGGATGCTGCCGTCGCTGACGCCGGGAGGAACGGATGCTGCCCGCTGGCAGCATCCGCTCGCCTGAGGCCACTCACCCCGCGCGTGCCGCCCGTAAATGCTCGGCAAACATGCGTCCACTGTCTTTCACCGTGCGCTCGAGGGTGTCGTAGTCAACCCGTATGATTCCGAAGCGCTTCTCGTAGCCATAGGACCACTCGAAGTTGTCGAGCAGCGACCAGACGAAGTACCCGCGCACGTCGGCGCCGGCCGCGATGGCCTCACCCGCCTTGTTGATGTGCGCCACGATGTACTCCGTGCGTTCGGCGTCGTGCACGGCGCCATCGGCGCTCACCACGTCGTCGTAGGCGGCGCCGTTCTCGGTGACGTAGAGCGGCGGGAGGCGGTCGTACTCCGTGCCGAGCCGCACGAGCAGGAGGCGCAGTCCGTCGGGGTTGACTTCCCAGTCCATGGCGGTGCGCGGCAGTCCTCGGCTGGGGAAAGTGATGTATTCGGATCCGATCCACGGCGACCCGACCGAACGCGCAGCGCCGCCGGCGTGAGAGTCGCCAGCAGAGGCATCCGCATGCCCGCTCACGAGGTCGTCGTGGTAGTGGTTGACACCGAGAAAATCGAGCGGGGCGGCGATGATCTCCAGGTCGTCCGAGTGGATGACCTCGGCGAGTCCGAACGGCTCCAGGTCGCGCAGGGTGTCCTCGGGGTAGGCACCACGCAGCAGCGGGTCGAGAAAGATGCGATTCGCGAGCGAATCGAGCCGTCGGGCCGCCTCCACGTCGGCCGGGTCGGTGGCATCGCGCGGCACAGCATTGGTGAGGTTGAGCGTGATCCCGAGGTTCTGGGCGCCCGCTGAGCGCAGCGCATTGACCGCGAGTCCGTGCGCGAGGTGCTGGTGGTGCACAGCAGCGATCGCCGCCCGGCCGTCCTGGTGGCCCGGGGCGTGCACGCCCGATCCATAGCCGAGCAGCGATGAGCAGAACGGTTCGTTGAAGGTTGTCCAGTGGGTGACCCGATCTCCGAGGGCGGCGTAGACATCCGTTGCGTAGTCAACGAAACGGTAGGCAGTGTCGCGGTTGGCCCAGCCACCCCTCTCCTCCAGCGCCTGCGGCAGGTCCCAGTGATACAGGGTGAGCCAGGGCAGAATACCGGCGCCGAGCAGTTCGTCGACCAGTCGGGAATAGAAGTCGAGCCCCTCCTGGTTCACGGCGCGGTCGCCCGGGCGCACCCGCGCCCAGCTGGTGGAAAAACGGTAGGAGTCGAGGCCGAGGGAGGCCATGAGCGCCACGTCGGCGGGCATCCGGTGGTAATGATCCACGGCGGTCTCAAGGTCGTCACCGCCTGCGATGGTGCCCGGAACCCGCGCGAACGCGTCCCAGATTGAGTCTTCTTTGCCGCCGGCGTGGCCGGCACCCTCGATCTGCGCGGCGGCCGTAGCCGACCCCCAAAGAAATCCGTGCGGCCAGGTGAACGGTGTGGGTTCGGTCTGCGACATGCCGTCACGCTATCCTGCCGTGCAGCATTGAATCAACGTTTTGACCGTGAAACCCGCGTGCCTCAGTGCGAACATCCGGTCGACAATGGCCTGCAATCGCGTGGAACTGAAGTTTGTGCAAGAAATCTCCGCAATTGTGCACGCGGCATCCAGAACTCTGATATTTGTCGCGGCTAAGCTCGAATCATGCTGCAGAACAACGAACCCACGGAGGCCGACCAGCGCCGTCTCCGCCGCCGGTTTTTGATCGGCGTCATCATCGTCGGAGTGGTCGTCGCCCTCGCGGCGATCGGGCTCTACCTCAGTGCCGCCTTCAATGCTTAGGCAGTCCACCGTTTACAGAAAAATCGAAGTGAGTACACAGTGCAGTTGACCCGGTGGCAGCTACTCGGCCTCACGTCGGCCGTCGGGGCCGTGCTCGCAGTCGGCGCGACCGCGCTCGTCGTGCAGGCCCTCGAGGGTTCCGCCGACCCTGCTACGACTGTGCAGCCAACGGATGCCGCCGCAACGGATCAACCGGCTCGCCCCACCCCCACCGAGTCTGCCGCTGCGGCGCCGGTCGCGGCAGCACCGGTGGTGAGCGCCGCCGTCACGGCCCAGGTGGACTACCTCCTTGCGCACTGGAGCGTCGAAAACTACAACTTGGCAGAGTGGGGAGTGCTCGGCGAGAATGACTGCGTCAACTTCGCCAGCCAGGCCATGATCGCCCGCGGCTGGACCATGGACGCTGTCTGGTCCAGTGCGAAGAACGGCAACGCGTACGACTCGACAGCGGCCTGGCGCAGCTCCACCGCCTTCATGAAGTACATTGCGCAGACCGGCAAAGCCACCGCGTTGACCGATCAGCAGCGTGACCAGGTCAAGGTCGGTGACATCGCGCAATTCGATTGGGACAACACCGGCGATCGCGACCACACCGGCATTGTCACCAAGGTCGAAAAGGTCGGCGACACCGTTTCGATCTTCTTCGCCGGGCACACCTTGGATTCCGACTATCGCTCGGTCGACACGGCAATCACTGTGGATCACCCGGGGGGAACGGCCTACTACTGGAGTGTGCCCTAGGCGATCGCGGCGTCGACGATGGCTTTGGCCTCCAGTTGGACCTGAGCCAGGTGCTCATCTCCGAGAAAAGACTCGGCGTAAATCTTGTAGACGTCTTCGGTGCCGCTCGGCCGGGCCGCGAACCAGGCATTCTCGGTCGTCACCTTGACGCCACCGATGGCAGCGCCGTTGCCGGGAGCGACGCTGAACGCGCCGGTGATCTTCTCGCCGGCCAGTTCGGTAGCCGTGATCATCGAGCCGTCGAGTTTTGCCAAAGCGGCCTTCTGCGCGGGCGTGGCTGCGGCATCCACTCGGGCATAGGAAGGAGCGCCGAAATGCTCGGCGAGCTCGGCATAACGCTGCGAGGGGGTCTTGCCGGTCACCGCGAGAATCTCGGAGGCGAGCAGGGCCAGCAGAATGCCGTCCTTATCGGTGGTCCAGACGGTGCCGTCGAAACGCACGAAGCTCGCTCCGGCGCTCTCTTCGCCGCCGAAAGCCACCGAACCGTCGATGAGGCCCGGCACGAACCACTTGAAGCCAACCGGCACCTCCCACAGGTCGCGGCCGAGAAAGCCGGTCACCCGGTCGATCATCGTCGATGAGACGAGGGTCTTACCGACCGCGGCGTCGGGCTTCCAGCCTTCGCGGTGGCTGTAAAGGTAGTCGATGGCGACGGCCAGAAAGTGGTTCGGGTTCATCAGGCCACCGTCGGGTGTGACGATGCCGTGCCGGTCGGCGTCGGCGTCGTTGCCGGTGAGAATGTCGTACTCATCTTTGTGCGCGACAACGGATGCCATGACAGACGCACTCGAGGGATCCATCCGGATCTTCTCGTCCCAGTCCAGGGTCATGAAACGCCAGGTTGGGTCGACCTTGGGGTTGACCACGACGAGGTCGATTTCGTAGCGGTCGCGGATGGCGCCCCAGTAGCCCACGCTCGCGCCGCCGAGCGGGTCGGCCCCGATGCGGATTCCGCTGGTGCGGATGGCCTGCATATCGATGATGTTCTCGAGGTCGTTCACGTAGTTGCCACGAAAGTCGTAGGTTTCCAGGGCGCTGGGTTCGCTCATCAACACGCCGTCCAGGCCATTGGCGATGAGCTCGTTGGCTCGGTTGGCGATCCACGAGGTGGCATCGCTGTCGGCCGGACCGCCGTGCGGCGGGTTGTACTTGAAGCCGCCGTCCATCGGTGGGTTGTGGCTCGGGGTGACCACGATGCCGTCGGCCAGGTCGCCGTGCTCGGCGCGGTTGTAGGCCAAAATCGCGTGCGACAGGGACGGGGTGGGCACGTAGTCGTCGAATTCGTCAACGAGCGCGCGCACGCCGTTGGCGACGAGCACTTCGAGGGCGGTCGTATAGGCCGGGCCGCTCAGGGCGTGCGGGTCAGTGCCGATGAAGAGCGGGCCAGTGATGCCCTGACCGGCGCGATATTCCACGATGGCTTGCGTCGTGGCGCTGATGTGATTCTCGTTGAACGCGGTGTTCAGTGAACTGCCGCGATGTCCGGAGGTGCCGAAGACTACCCGCTGGGCCGGCACCGTGACATCCGGTTTCAGGTCGTAATAGGCCTTGACCAGCCCATCAACGTCGATCAGGTCAGATTCCAGGGCTCGAGTGCCCGCACGTTCGCTCATGAGCACAGTCTGGCATCCCCAGTAGGCTGTCAGCCATGCCCGACTCGCCGAATCCGCCCCAGACCAAAGCGCCGACACAGACTTACAGCTATCTCGGCCCGGCCGGCACCTTTACCGAAGCTGCTCTCGCTCAGGTGCCAGGCGCTCGCGGCCAGATCTGGCGTCCGGTCAACAATGTGGGCGAGGCCTTCGCCGATGTCGCGAGCGGCCGCAGCCTGGCAGCAATGATCGCCATCGAGAATTCGGTCGACGGCGGTGTGACGGCCACGCAGGATGCCCTCGCGAGCGTGCCGAATTTGCGCATCATCGGCGAATACCTCGTACCGGTGAACTTCGTGCTGGTCGCCCGCCCCGGCACGACCCTGGGCGACGTGCGCGTCATCAACGCGCATCCGGTGGCCTATGGGCAGTGCCGCAACTGGCTTGAGCGCGCCCTGCCGAGCCACGGTCACATCCCAGCGTCGAGCAACGTCGCCGCCGCCTCTGCCCTTTTAGACAATGATCAAGCGGATGCCGCGATCGCCCCGCCTGGCATTGACAAGCACCACGACCTCGTGGTTCTGGCGTCGGAGATCGGTGACAACCCGAACGCGGTGACCCGGTTCGTGCTGGTGGGTCGCACCGCGGAAGTCACCGCTCCGACCGGAGCAGACAAGACCAGCCTCATCATCGAGCTGCCGAGTGACCGCTCCGGCGCCCTGCTCGACATGCTCGAACAGTTCGCCACCCGCGGCGTGAACCTCAGCCTCATCCAGTCTCGGCCGATCGGGGATTCCCTCGGCCGCTACCGCTTCGTCGTCGACGCCGACGGTCATATTCTTGATGAGCGCGTGGCTGACGCCCTGCTCGGACTTCGTCGCTTCAGCCCGAAGGTGATCTTTCTCGGATCCTATCCGCGCGCAGACCAGCGCAAGATCGAGTTCACCTCCCGCTATGACGACGGCATCTTCATCGAGGCTCGCGACTGGTTGCGCGGCCTGATCGCGGGGGAGCCCACCAAATGACCGCGCCGCGCTTTGACCCCGAGCACGATGCCCGCTATCAGCGCGGCTACGAGCCCGGTGACTCGGCGGATGCCGATAGCGCGTCGATGACCGAGCTGTTCGCGCCCACCTCTTCCACCCAGCCAGAAGCATCCGTCGGTACAGACGGACGCAACTCGGGCGCGATCCCTGTGCCTGCAGACGGTGCAGCCGACGACGACGAGCCCCTCGACCATTTCGAGCCGCATAATCCGTTCATCATTGCCCTGTGGATTATGGGGCCAGCCCTCATTATCGGTGGGATTGTCCTGCAGGCGCGCACGATCACTTCCACCTATTTCAGCTCGGGCTTCGCGGGATCCTCGAGTGCGGAGATGCCGATGGAGATGGTGATGCAGCAGTTGATCTACACTGTCGCGCCCGCCATGATCTCCACCGGTTTGGTCACCATCGTGGGCCTGCTGTTCTTCCACGCCCTGCGGTGGCGTTCCCGATCGTCGCGCCGATAGCCGCTCAGCTATCTGACTCAGGCCGGCACTCGCACAATGAGCGCGCCGGCATCGGCGTGCAAACGTACCTTCTGCACCAGGCCGTACTCATCGCCGTCGAGTTCGAAATCCTGCGCGTGCTCGAGCGCGATGCGAATATCCGGCCCGCGCAGGGTCGTCATCACTCGCTCATTCGAAGACTCCGTCGCCGCAATCATGCGTCGGCCCACCGCCGAGCGGCGCAATACCCCGTTTTCCCAGGTCACCCGCCGCCAGATGGTCAGCCAGCCGAGCACGCCCTTGGGCTGCAGCACGGCAATGTCCAGAATGCCGTCGTCGAGCCGCGCATCGGGCAGAAACTGCAGGTTGCCCGGCAGCAGCCCGCAGTTGGCAACGAGAATGGCGCTCACCTGCGCCGGCCGGTCGACGCGTCCGGCAACGCTGTAGCGGATGCGAAACGGCCGCGCTTTCGGAAGCGCTCGCGCTACCCCGTCGATGTAGGCGAGCCAGCCCACCTGCCTCTTGAGATCGTCGCGGGTATTGGCGATCATCTGTGCGTCGAGGCCGAGCCCGGCCATGACCAGGAAGACGTGTTCCTCCACCGCGCCGGCTTTGGTGGTCAGGAAAGCGACGCCGAGGTCGATGGGCTTGTCCACACCGCCGAACGCGATCGACGCTGCGGCGTCGATGTTGCCCAGTGGCAGCAGCAGGTTGCGGGCGAGCAGATTGCCGGTACCTGATGGCACGATGGCCATCGGTACGCCCGATTCACGAAGCGCCTCTGCGACGGCCCGCACCGTGCCGTCGCCGCCGGCCGAGACGACCATGGCAGCGTCGGCATCGAGGGCCCGTTTCGTGGCTGCCTGACCGACATCGTCGATGGTCGTTTCAAACCATTGCGTCGGACCCCAGCCGGCCGCCCGTTCCGCTGCGCCCACGCTCGCCCGCAACCTGGCGAGGTCGACCTTGACCGGGTTGTAGACGACGGCGGCGTGCTGGGCCAGGTTCTCGGAGGCGCTCACGAGGTTTAGGCTACTGGGTTGGCCTCGCGATTGCCCGGCGGAAGGCGCTTGTAGACTGGCCGGGTGATTGATCCGGTGCTGTTACGCGAAAACCCTGACCTCTTCAAGCGTTCGCAGGAGGCTCGCGGCGACTCCGTTAAGGCGGTCGATGCCGCGCTTGCCGCCGACGCGGAACGGCGATCGACCATCACGGCGTTCGAAGACCTGCGCGCCGCGCAGAATCTGTTTGGCAAGCGGGTAGCTTCGGCGCCCGGCGCTGAGAAGAAGGCGCTCGTCGCCGAAGCGCAAATTCTCGCCGCCGCGGTGAAAGCCGCCGGAGTCGTTGCCGGCGATGCCGACGCCCGTTTCGCCACGGTCGTTAGAACCATCGCAAACCCCATCATCGACGGAGTTCCGGCCGGCGCCGAAGAAAACTTTGCGACTCTACGCACCCACGGCGACGCCCCGGTGTTCGACTTTGAGCCGCGCGACCACCTCGAGCTCGGCGAACTGCTCGGCGCCATAGACATGGCCCGCGGCGCCAAGGTTTCCGGAACCCGCTTCTACTTCTTGAAGGGCATCGGTGCCCGGCTTGAGATCGCCCTCATGAACATGGCGCTGGACCGGGCGCTCGAAGCCGGCTTCGTGCCGCTCATCACGCCGACCCTGGTGCGTCCAGAGATCATGGACGGCACCGGCTTTCTCGGCGAACACAATGACGAGGTCTACTATCTGCCGGCCGACGATCTCTATCTCACCGGCACGAGCGAGGTCGCGCTCGCCGGGTACCACAAGGATGAGATCCTCGACCTCTCCGAAGAGCCCTTGCGTTACGCCGGCTGGTCCACCTGCTATCGCCGTGAGGCCGGCTCGGGTGGAAAAGACACCCGCGGCATCATTCGCGTACACCAGTTCAACAAGCTTGAAATGTTCACCTACGTGCTGCCCGAGAACGCCGAAGCCGAGCACGATCGCCTCGTCGCACTGCAGGAGGGCATGCTGCAGTCGCTCGGCCTCAGTTATCGGGTGATCGACGTCGCTGCCGGTGACCTCGGCTCGAGCGCCGCCCGCAAGTTCGACATCGAGGCCTGGGTGCCCACCCAGAACGCATACCGCGAGCTCACCAGCACGAGCAACTGCACCACCTACCAGGCGCGCCGGCTGGACATCCGCTATCGAACCGATACGGGCAAGACCGCGCCCGTCGCCACCCTGAACGGCACGCTGGCGACCACCCGCTGGCTCGTCGCCATGCTCGAAACGCATCAGCAAGCGGATGGTTCGGTGCTCGTTCCAAGCGCGCTGCGGCCCTACCTCGGTGGCCTCGAGGTGCTCACGCCGATTCCCGTGAAGGGATCAAAGTGACTACGGTATCAACGACCGAGCGGTGGCTCGTCGCCCTCGACATCGACGGGACCACGATGCACGAAGACGGCTCGATCAGCCAGGCCGTGATCGACGAGGTCACCCGGCTTGCCGCTGCTGGACACGAGGTCATGCTGGCCACCGGGCGTTCCGCAGCAGCAGCACTGCCGGTGCTCGACCGACTCGGCATCTCACCGCGCTACGTGGTCTGTTCCAACGGCGCCATCACGATGCACCGTGACGCTTCGGCGCCCTTGGGCTACCGCCGGGAATGGGTCGAAACCTTCAACCCGAGCGATGTGCTCACCTCGATTCGCGCGCACCTCGGGTCGGCGCGGTTCGCCGTCGAAGACGAGCACGGCTTCTACCGCTATACCGAGCCGATTCCCGATGCCACTATCGGTATGGATAGTGAACGGGTCGATTTCGATGAGCTTCTGAAGCACCAGGCAACCCGCGTGGTCGTCATCTCACCCGACCACGACATGGAAGATTTTCTTCAGGTGGTCGAGCGCATGGGCCTGAACCGGGTCAGCTACGCCATCGGGTGGACTGCCTGGCTCGACATCGCGCCAGACGGCGTCAATAAGTCCACGGCGATGGAGCGGGTGCGGGTGTCCGTTGGTGTTCCCCGCGACCGGGTAATGGCCGTCGGCGACGGTCGCAACGACATCGACATGCTGCAATGGGCCGCCGAATTCGGTCGCGGTGTAGCCATGGGGGAGTCGCCCGATGACGTTCTTGCCGCCGCGTCGGAGGTCACCGGCAACGTGACAGCCGACGGCCTAGCCACGGTGTTGCGCACGCTTTGAGCGGCATCCAGCCGTTTATCAGCCGGCTCTGTCAGCCTGAGCAGTCTGCCATCGGCTAGAATCGGGCCAGTTCGCCCAATTGTTTCCGCGTCGCATTTTTGGCGTGGGGCACGGGTAACCAGGAGGGCTGTCCGAGCGGCCGATGGAGCCAGTCTTGAAAACTGGTGGGCAGAAATGTCTCGTGGGTTCGAATCCCACGCCCTCCGCAGCACCTGTGAAATGCACAACGACCGGCATACAGCGACTGTCGCCTCAGGCCGGCCCAGCCAGCAACCCGATGAGAGGACATGAGTGAGCGACCAGCTTCGCCCCCGCTCGAACGGTGCACAGAACCTCAAAACCGTTGCACGTCACGGTCGACTGAAAAAGTCGAATGCTGCCGTCACGGTCGCGAAGTTTCTTGCCGGCAGCCTGGCTGTCGTTCTGGTCAGCGGCTTCTCCGTGGCCGCCATCGCCACCTACGACGTCGCAGTGAGCGTGCAGCCCAGCGTGCACCTCGCCAATGAGAGCAACGGCCCGGTCCCATCGATCGGCGCTATTGACGGCGGCGTGAACATGCTCATAGTCGGCAGTGACAGCCGTGTTGGGCAGGACGCAGCTTTTGGTCCGGAGGACTCGACTGGTGACCTCAATGACGTGACGATGCTGCTGCACATCTCTGAAGACCACAGCAACGCTTCGGTCATCAGCTTTCCTCGCGACCTGTACGTCCCCATCCCCTCCTGCCCCGACCCCGAGGGCGGCTCGTTCCCCGCGATGAGCAGCCAGAAGATCAACACCACGCTCACCTATGGTGGCCTCGCCTGCACGGTGCTAACGGTCGAGAAGCTCACCGGCCTGTCCATTCCGTTTGCGGCCGAAGCGCAGTTCAGTGGTGTCATGGCCATGTCCTCCGCCGTCGGCGGCGTGCCGGTCTGCGTGGCGGAGCGCATCGAAGACGAATACACCGGAATTATGCTCAACCCGGGCGAGCACATGCTCCAGGGCTATGACGCGTTGCAATTTCTGCGCACCCGCCATGGCCTCGGCGATGGCAGTGACCTGACCCGAATCAATAACCAACAGCTGTTCATGTCATCGCTCGTGCGCACGATCCAGAGCGCAGACACCCTCTCCGACCCCGCCAAGGTGTACGGCCTGGCCAAAGCGGTCGTGGGTAACATGCGTTTGTCCGACAGCCTCAACAGCGTCACCACCCTCGCATCCATCGCCATCGCGCTCAAGGACATCGATCTCAATCAGGTCGTCTTCGCCCAGGTGCCCACCGGTAGCGTGGCGGGCGGGGTCAAGGCCAGTCAACCGGCTTTCAACGACCTGTTCGAGGCGGTCGCTGCCGATGAGCCGCTGACCCTGAGTGGAACCACCGGCACCGGCACCGTGGCCGACCCGAATGCTCCCGTAGACGCGGCTCCCGCCCCGGCTGCGACCACTGATCCGGCTGTGGCAGCCGATCCGGCGGTCACCGAGGCGCCCGTGGCCACGGAAGCGCCCGGTGCTGTCCTGTCGAAGTCGGTGACCGGTCAGACGGCCGGTGACTACACCTGCACGAACGGTCGTCTGCTGAGCGAGCAAGGTTAGCCGGGCTCGAGCATCCATTCTTTTCATGGTCAGAGCGGATGCTCGCAGTACGGCTAAGATGGACGAGTGTGTTTGCGCGAGCAGATGCCAAGGAGACGTCGCATAGTTCGGCTTAGTGCACCACCCTGCTAAGGTGGAGTACCCTTTACGGGGTACCGTGGGTTCAAATCCCACCGTCTCCGCAGCCATTCGAACCCCTGAATCCCTTATAAACACTGGGACTCAGGGGTTTCCCTTTGCCCCAAAATTCTGTTTTGGCAACATTTTGGCAACATTTGAAAAAATAGCGGCCTGATTCAAACGGTCTGCAACGGCGTCCAGGTCGTCATCGAAGAGGTCCGCGTAGGTGTCGAGGGTCATCGCTGCGGAGGCATGACCGAGCATCCGTTGCACCGCTTTGACGTTTGCGCCGACGCTCACAGCGAGACTTGCGGCCGTGTGGCGGAGGTCGTGAATTGTCATCCGTGGTAGGCCTGCCGTCGTAAGTGCCGTCAGAAACCAGCTCCGCGTGCCCAGGCTTACCCGGGTGCGTTTGAGGTGGTTTCCGAATCGATCGGCGAAGACGAGTGCCGTTGCCGGCTTGTCTCGACATTCGTCACTCAGTCCGGGGAGCAGGAACGCGGGGAAGGGCACCGAGCGCACTTTGTAGGACTTCGGAGTTCCGACCTCTATCTGCGAACCGACCTCAACAGCGTTGCGATTGACGTTGATTCTGCGCTTGAGAAAGTCGATGTCCTTGACCTGAAGCCCGATGGCTTCGCCCCAGCGGAGGCCGCAATACGCCATTATGAGAACGAGAGTTGCACGGTCGCCGGAGGCGGTCGCCAGCGCTGCGACCTGTCTGTGTGACAGGTAGGTGTGCTCCTTGGCAATCTTGCGAGGCAGGTTCACGCCGCGCGCCGGATTTGAGGTGATTCGCTTGTCCTTGACGGCAACGTCGAGGGTGGAAGCGAGGACGCCGTAGGCGCGGAGGACAGTCGTCGCGCCCTTTACCGCGGTAAGTTCAGTCACCGACGACTGAACGTCACTGTGACGAATTTCGCCCACAGTTCGGGTGCCCCAAGCTGGCTTCACGTAGAGGCGCCACGCGATTTCAACCGGGCGAAGGCTGGAGGGCTTGAGATGTGACTGGTGGTGGAGCCATTGAGCACCCAATGTCGCAATGGTCAATCGACCAGCCGAGGCCTCGATGAAATCGCCGTTCGCCTTGGTGACTTCGACCGTTGAGAGGAAGAGCGCGGCATCCCGTTTCGTCGTAAAGCCGCGTTTCTGTGCTTGATCGTGGTCCGGCTTGCGATAGACGACTCGGTAGCGCTTACCGGCCTTCGTCAGATACGAGTAGATGCTGCCCATGACCTCACCTCGGGATCGTCAGTGATTGTGCTGGATCCACTCTCCTCCCGCCCACCGACATTGGGCTGGGCGAAGTCAGTAAGCCCAGCCCCCTGTTTCTCAGCCAGCCGCGGCCAGATAACTAGTCAGTTGTTTGATACGCCGGCTGACTTTAGGGAGGCGCACTTCGGTGGTGTCGAATGCAGTAGTCGCAGCGATTTTGTCAGCGGACTCTACGAATCGCTCGCCCTCGACTTTTACAGCCAAACGACTTCGCTCGCGGAGCTGCCTGTGGAGCTCCGGCGTCGCCAAGAGCTGGGCGCGTTCGGAGTGTTCGTCGTTGGTGGCCCAGTGGTAAGCGCCGTCGACCTCGCTCAAGATCCAGACATCGAACTGGACCACGGTCATGTTATCGAAGCGCGAGCTGAGGTTGGCGATGTCGAACCGGGCTGAGGGTGTGGCGATGGGGGGCGAGGAGGAAGATTGGCGAGACGCGTAGGGCCTTGGCGATGTTGAGCAGTTGGCTGACGAGAAGGTCGTCCTTGCCGCCAGCCTCGATATTCTGCACGATCGATTCGGTGACATTGTCGCCTGGGATGAGATCGGCGAGGGCTCTAGCCGAACGGATGGCGTGCTGCTTGCGAATCGCTTGAATGCGGTCGCCGATCCCAGCCTGCGCCAGAAAATTCATCACGCGCACAGAGTGCAACTCAAGGGCGACACCTCGACCGCTCACACGCGGACGACAGTTATTCGGCCCGGGCTCAGCGGTCTACTTGACCCATCCTTCGAGGTCCCAGCCCGCGTCGGTGAGATAGCTGCTGAGTTGTTCGATGCGCCGGTTTGCCTCGGCAAGTCGTTCCTGCGTGGTATCCCAGATCGCGGGGTCCGTGCTGACCTCACCCGGCGGCGTGAGTTCCGCTTCGATGGCCGAGTTGGTGGTGAGACGGCGGCGCTCGCGCAGGCTGGCAATGAGCTGGCGCATGGCCTCGAGCTGCGAGCGTTCCGTGCGCTCGGTGAGGTCACGCCACCGGTAGGTGCCATTCGTTTCCCCGGAGATCCAGGCATCGAATTCAGCGACGGTCATTCCCTCGAAGGTATTGCTGAGGTTGACCAGGTCGAGCGCGTCATGCGGGCGCCCGATTGGTGCAAGGAGAAAAACCGGTGGAACGCGCAGCGCGTGGGAGATGTTCAGGAGTTGGCTGACCGAGAGGTCCTGTTTGCGGCCGGCTTCAAGGTTTTGCAGGATCGCCTCGGTGACATTGCCGCCGGGCATGAGGTCGGCGAGGTCCTTGGCGGAGCGGATGCCGTGCCGTTTCCGGATGGCTTGAATCCGCTCGCCAATTCCGGACTGCCTCACAAAACCTGTCATGCCGACACCGTACAGCTATTGGTCCTTGTCAAACAGCGAAAAGCGTTTTATTGTGATCGCAACACGAAGCAATGAGTGTCTCGTGTCACCGAAGGGACGTAATCATGACCGAAGAATTCATCCTCCCCGTCGTCGTCGCCGAACTCACCGGACTGACCGTCGGCGGGCTGGCCCATCTGCGCTACTTGGGTCGGGGACCGCGCTTCTACAAGCCGACGCCGAAGAAAGTCCTGTACAAGCGGGCCGAAGTGATCGCCTGGGTCGAGGCGAGCGCACAGACGCAGACGGGCAAACGCGCCCTCGTGACGCGGTGAGGCCGCGCCTCCTGTTGCAGGCGACCAGGTCGTCGGCTCGCGGCAGGCCAAAGATAAAGCCCCGGGTTGCACCCCGGGGCAAGGATCGAACACCCGCAAAGGATCTGATCTATGTCCAGAATACTGAAATTCTGCCATCTCGCAACGCCTCGCACCCGATCCGGTGGGTGAGAGCACTGTGGGCCTATATGCGGCTAAGGGCGCGGTTCTCGCAGCTGCACGTCTGGGCCTGGGGCACGCGGCAACCCGGCTGCTCGTGCACATGGCCTTGGAAACCTGGGACGACACCGACAACCCCGGTAATCAACCGCCGCGACGGTACTTCGCATCCCGAGAATCCTCGGCGATCGCCCTGGGCTATCTGGCTCCGGACAACGGATCAGAGTCGGCGTATCACTCGGTCAAGCGGGCGATCGCGGAACTCGTCGCCAGCGGCGCTATCGAGCGAGTCAGTGCTGGCCACCGTGGCCACAATGCCGAGTTCAATCTGCTCGTCGACAGCACGAGACCGGGCGGTCACCGACGGTACGAGACCAACGTCATTCCGATGCTTCGACGCGGAGGTTTGGGGGCCGGTGAGCGGCCTCCGTAGGGGGCCGTTTAGCGTACCGATAGGGGGCCAGATCTGGCCCTATAGGGGGCCGCTGATCGGCCCCCCTAACAGTACTAACAGGACAAACAAAATATTAACAGTACGCGCGGGCGAAAAACACCTGTGGATAACTTGCCAGCAACGTCGGCCAAAGGCCCCTTGATCGCGGCCGCAATCGGCGCGCATCCCCACCGCGTGAAACACAATTTGTTACCTGTCCGGCCGATCACCGTAGCTCGCTACGCGCCTCCCGTTCCCAGATTCTCAGACGCGGTCGCTGGCTCCCTTATCTCGCCTGACATTCGGGGCACTCCCGGCGCTCCCGCTCGCTATCGATTCTTCTCGCCGGACGGCACAAAAAATAGTTGGTCGAAGAACCCAAAGCCAACGACTCCCCACCGCAATTCAACGCACCACCCCTCGAAGGAGAAGCACTCATGTCCACACGCACCATCATCGGCAACCTGGCTCTGGACCCCGAAGTCGTCACAGCCGGCAGCATTCAGATCACCAAGCTGCGAGTCATCGAGAACACCGGCGAGTACCGCGGCGGCAAATGGCTCGCCCACGACGCCGCAACTACGCATTTCGTGGAAGCTAAGTTCGAGCTCGGCCAAAACGTCGCCGCTACCTTGCACAAGGGTGACCCCGTCATCGTCGTCGGCCGCGAACACACTGACAGCTGGGGAGACGACCAGGCACGCCAATACGGCCGCGTCATCGACGCCGACAACGTCGGACCCGACCTCAACCGCGCCGTCGCCACCGTTCGCCGCAACTCCAAGCCTGACGCCGAATAGCCATCCAGGGTGGGCCGCACGCGCGGCCCACCCTGGATACCTCATGAAGGGAGCACCACCATGAACGACCACGACAGCGAATTGATCAGCCGGGCGAACGAGCTGGCCGACATCGCACGCAGCCTGGCGCACGCGACTCGTGCGATCGAACGGCCCTACGACTCCTTTCTGCTGCTGGGATGCCTGACCGCCACCCAGCGCTCGCTCGGCCAGGTCTACGACCAGCTCGCCAACTGGCACAGCACCGTCATCGACGGCGTCGAGTACAGCGGTGAAGACGGCTGCGGCGCCGGCTGCGCACCGGGAGTCGCCCGTGCCGAACTCGGCCTTCGCGATGCCGCACAATTCGCCGGCATCGTCGAAGATGCCCTCTTGCAAGCCCACAACGCAAACAGCGTCGTCCGCTGGTTCGACAGCATCAAGAAGTTCCCGCAGCTGTAAAGGCAGGGAGACTCTGATCTCCCGAGAAGGGCTAACAGATCGTTGCGTGAGTGGTTCTAGCGCTAACGCGGCATCGAATAGTCGCAGCTCGCTATTCCGTACGCACCACTCGACGTGTTCTCGGAGACGGTAACTCCATCAACGGTAATCTTGCACGTCACTGTCCCGCGGTCGCCTCGATTCTGGGCTGAGATATACAGGAAAGCCCCCGGGGTAGTGGTGTGACTCACGCCAATTGCGCCATCTGTGTTCGTCATCGGCAGCTTCACGTCGTGTTGCTCTGTCCCCGTCCCTGACGACGCTGTGATGCTCGCCGAGGAGGCTGTTCCTTCCACAAAGTAGGTAGCGCGTAGCGCCGGCGCTGGGGCCGGGGGCTCTGCGGGAATTGCCCGTGTATCTGAAGAGCGGGACGACGTCGAGTCTGGAGAGCTGAGCGCGGTAGCGAATGTAATAACGATGGCAATGGCCGCTGCCCCCACGATGATCCAAACGGTTAGCGCCAGGCACCCGGGCCCGGTCCTTACACTGGGCGGAGTTGCCGCAGGCAGAACAGGAGACTGCGCCAGACCTACAGGCGCGGCAGAACTTCCAGCCGGCCGCGCATAGGCGGTCCAGCTTGCACCGTCCCAGTAGCGCTCAGCCTCGTCACCTCGTGGGTCGGGATACCAGCCCGCTGATGGGTTATTTGGCGAGGCGGTCATCCATCCAGCATGGGCCACCCGACGCATGGTGGCGATCTGGTGACTGCCCCAGTTAGTGGGGTTCCCACTGGCTTCAATGGTGCTCTGCGTGAGCCCCACGGTTGCGGATGTGGCGGTCGATGCGGAGTCGCTCAAGATGAATTTTGGTGGCTTCGCCGAGAGGCGAGCAACGGCGCGGGTATTCGTTTACCTATTCACCGGCAGCGAATAGGTAAACGAATAGATAAGGGGTCTCTTTCCCTGTCCCACCGCCACCCCCTCGCTGCGCTCGCTTCCCAACCTCCCTCACCCATCGTTCCTCAGTGTGTAGGAGGTTGGGAAGTAAAGGGGTGGTGGTGGGACAGGGAAAGAGAAGAAAAAGTAGAAGAAGAAAACAGAAGTACAAAAACAAAAAAGATAAAAAACTGAAAAGAACAAAGAGGGAGAACAAGAAGAGAAGACAGAGAAGAAGTGAAAAAAGTGACAGGAAAAGCCAGGGAAAGCCGGCAGAAGATGTGGGAGCTGATGGCAGAAAGTAGGAAGCAATCGGGTAAGAAAAGCGACGAGCAGAAGCGGTGAGGTTGATGAGTTGAAGTCGATGATGTGCGGTGTGGCATGCGGGGCTGTGTCGGTGGCTGGGTGCAGAATCGTGGTGGAAAGCTGAAACGTTGTCAGTTCGGAGGCTGAGTGATGGTGCAGGTGACGGAGCGCGACGAGGCACTTTTGGCGTGGTTGGACGTTGTTCGGCTCGCCGATATGGATTCGCGGATATCACCTCGGGGAGCAAGACCGCGATTGAGCGTCCAGGGATGAAGAAGCTCCTCGAATACGCCGAACCCGACGACACCATTGTCGTGTGGCGGGTGGACCGGCTCGGCCGGTCCCTCATCGATGTCCTTAACACGGTGAATCTGCTGCGTGAGCGTGGTGTGCTCGTGCGCTCGATCTCGGATGGGATTGACCCCGCAACGACGAACGGTCGGCTGATGCTGAATATGCTCGCGACACTGGCGGAGTATGAGCGCGAGCTCATCATTGAACGCGTCAATGCTGGCATCGCGGCCGCACGCACTGCTGGCACCCGCTTCGGTCGGCCGGTCGTGGACCCGACAGTGATCGCCGACAAACTCGGGATCGTCAACGCCGCCCGGAAGCGCGGACGTACCGCCGCCGATGCCGCGTACCTCGTCGGATGGAGCCGCGCAACCCTCTACCGCCACCAGCACGCCCTCGCCGCCCGCGAGGGGTGAGTGATGTAGCTGCGTCATGGACGTGGGCGAGCCGTGGCGGGTCCTTGGGATTCACGTCGAAGGCGTGTATCCCGCTCGCGATCGGCACGACCTGACACCGCCATTTAGCGTGAACAAAACACCGCCACGGAGCGCTAAAAGTCACACCGGCGACCCGAACTCCCAGCACGGGGAGCGAAGATCGAAGACGCCCGAGCCACGCGGACCGGCAGGCGGCGGTGACTAGCGCGATGGGGCTCGAAAACTCACACCTGCGGCACGCATTGGCGCGGTGAGCGTTTCCAAGGCCTTGTCAGTGATGAGATCGCCGATGACTATCGCGCGGGCGGCGTCCCCGGCGCCCCCTTGCGCTGGCTCCATTCGATAGTTCCGCCACGAGCCTTGAATCGTCGTGAGCGGATAGGCCTTGTTGAATGCGGCAACAGCTGCTTCGTGGGCCGCTTCCCACTCCGCTCGTCGCCCCATGCGATCCACCACTTCGACTTCCCCATACCAGACCTGATTCCGAGGCTGTCTCGTCTTGATCGCCTCAGTCCGCACTGCCTTCCACTGCTCATTCGTGAGCGTCGACAGCTGCCGAAGATACGCCAGCACCTGGGCGTGGTTGCGTCCATAGTGGGTCATCGCTGTGGGCACCAGCCCCCGGTGCGTTCGTCGAAGAACGGGGAAGGAGTCATTCCGAAACTCTCGCGGAACTTGCGCAGAGTCGTCTAGCCCCACTTCGACCGGATTGACGCGGTACCCCGGTGAGCGCCTCGTGCCGATACGCTTTCGCCGTGACCGAAGACGAGAAAGATGAGGCCGAGTACCAGGCCCACCACCGGCAGGAGCGGAAAGTGTATCTGACCGAGATACGCGACGGCTACCTGTCGCTGGCCGAATCGACAGAACGGGTCGCCGAGCAGGGAGGAAAATATCGGGAGCTCCTACTGGGTTTCGCTTGGGACTACCGGTCGAGGGCTGACCGTGCCTCGGAGGATCTGGAGCAGTTGGACGTTAAATGATGCGGCTCGGCGGACGTGGTTGCGGCACGCAGAACGAATGACTGGTCGTGTGACAATTTTTGTCTTCCCCAAGGGCACGATCAACTTGTCACGTAATCGAACGTATAAATGACAGGGAGCAGCATGCTCGTCGGATACATGCGGGTGTCAAAAGCTGACGGGTCACAGAGCACCGATCTCCAACGAGACGCGCTCCTCGCGGCAGGCGTTGAGCGGGGCAACCTCTATGAGGACCAGGCGTCTGGGAAGAAGGACGACCGTCCCCAGCTTGCGGCGTGCTTGAAAGCTCTTCGGAACGGCGACACCCTTCTTGTTTGGAAACTCGACAGGCTCGGGCGTGACCTGCGCCACCTGGTTAACACGGTTCATGACCTCACCGACCGCGGCATCGGCCTCAAAGTGCTCACGGGCGAGGGCGCAGCGATCGACACTACAACCGCGTCCGGGAAACTCGTCTTCGGGATCTTCGCTGCCCTGGCCGAGTTTGAAAGGGCGCTCATCTCTGAGCGCACCGTGGCCGGGCTCGCCGCGGCGCGAGCGCGGGGGAGGACCGGCGGGCGCCCGTTCAAGATGACGCCGGCCAAGGTCCGCCTGGCCCTGGCGGCGATGGGGCAGAAGGAGACGAAGATCAGCGCCCTCTGTGTCGAGCTCGGGATTACCCGGCAGACGCTGTATCGCCATGTGTCACCGACGGGGGAGCTGCGACCTGACGGAGCGAAGCTTCTCGCCAAGAATTAGCTCATCCGCTGATGTTGAGTGCGACACCTCTTTGTAGCGGGATAGTGTCCCGCACGCAACGACCAGCGCGACAGATCTGGGGACAAACGATCCAGCGGGCGAGAGTGCCGATTCTGACCACCCCTGCTTAGGCGGTCAGAACCCAGAAGAAGGCATGCCCGGTCGTGACCACAACTCATCTTTGTGGTGAGGCTGCCAGAACTTCGGCTTTGGCAGGTTTTCGGCTGCCTGATTCTGTTGGGCGGAGCGGGGTGGTGTCGTTTCCACGGTCGTCTGCACAGCAAGTCAGGGCACTATGCGGAACGCCTCCTGCAGTCACGCCAGTCGAGCGCGCTCGCGCCAACTACGCTGAACCCATGCCGACAACGATGTACTCGATGGGCCTCATGACAGCGCCGGAATCGTGGCGTGCAATTCGGACCATCCGAGCCGAGCCCCAGGAATCGATTGATCACGTTCTGCGTAGCGACACCGCGCGCCGGCGGGAGTTCCAGATGGCGCTTGAACAGGCGCAACAGCAGTTCGCCGCAGCAGAGCGCATCGGCTATGAGAGCCGCCCGCTGAATCTGTTCTACGGGCTCTCACAGGCAGGGCGGGCCATTGCCGCCGGTTCCCGTGCCCTGGGCCAGGGAACCGGACGCCAGTGGCAGGCGAACGGACACGGACTCAAGTTCGATGTCGGTGTCCCGCATGGCATCCGGGCTACAGCCGTCAGGCAGGACGGCGTGACGCGCGACCTATTCTCGCGCGTGTCCATTGCCATCGGTTCGCGGCTCGACTTCAACGCGGTTGAATTTGGGGCCGCGATGAACCAACTCCTCGACTACACGATGGTCTTCCAGGAGCACGAGGGGTACGCCCGCCCGCTCACCGGCGTGCACATCTACAACGTCCCGTCGTTCCCGCTAGATGTCGAGATGCTGATTCCGGGCCTGACTTCGGGTCGTGACACGACACCGGGTGAAGTGCGCGCTTTGCTCGCCCCGTACCCTGCATTGGACGGCCTCGAGCTGGCCGTCGATGACGCCGGGAACGTCCGATGGAGTCACAACGAGGGGCGATGTTTTCTGATTGTGGAGAGCATCGACGGTCTGAAGACCCGCGATGGATCCGGCGTCCACGAGCTCCAGGGCGCGGAGAACTACCGGCGGAGCGCAGTACTCTTGCCTCGCGCCGGAGACAGCGAGGGCTCGCTCCGCCCACTTATGGCGTGGTGGGTCGTGCTCTACGCGCTGTCGATGCTCGCCCGATACGCGCCCAGCAAGTGGGCTGAAATCCTGTCGCTGTCAGACAGTCGGATCGCTTCAAGGATCGAGTTCTTGCTCGACTCGGCGCTTGACGCAGTTCCCGACCTGCTCCGGGGGGAGCTGGTCCGATTGGGCGAGGAGTAGGGCTGATAACGCCAGGGAGTCATCGTTACTGCGCGGCCAGGATCAAGCGGTAATCATCCCGCGAGGCGCAACCCCTTTCCGATTGGTTGGTGGGTCGTTATCTTGGTCGCATGGCACGAGTGACGCTGCCGGCCTCGAGAGCGTCGAGCGCGCGATCGAAGTGTGGCCGCGATGCTTGAGCGCCGGAGATGCCGTGGTCGACGTAGATGTCGTCACGCCGGATGCCAGCTCCGAGGAGGTCGACCTCTTGCGCGTCAGGGTACTGCTGGCACGTCGACACGCGCGCGTAGCCGATCAGCTTCGTCACTCTGCTCCTGGGTGTCTTGTATCTAACGGTGAGTACCGTCATTCACGCATCAGGTTTCGAGACGTAGTTATGAGAATCGCCGCGCCGCGAGATTCCGGCGATTGTGAGAGGTGCAAAGAGTAGAGCGTGAGACCTCTCGTATCTCTAGGGTTTCGAGACAGCCGTTTCGTGGAATGGCGGAGTTTTCCAGGGCAGGGCAGTTGTCGCGACCGCAGTTGATGCCACGGTCGCGTTTACGCCGGCACGACAGTGTGCTTATGGGCCGAGAAATATTTCCGTCGTGAGGGGGGTGTTCGATTAACTGGCTGCGGCCGGTGGCCACTATGCGATCGCGGACATCGCAGGATCGAATAGGCCGCTTTTTGGCCTCCGGGCGAGGCACATCAAGGGCGACTTCTTGGCAGGTTCCTCTGACGAGTCAGACTACGGTGCTGACCAACGGGTGATAGCGGCAGCTAGCATAATTCTGCCGCATCACCGTGGGTCAGCATCCGCAGCCTGACAGGTGTTGTTCGTATCGGGCTAGATGAAGCTGTGTCGCGCGAGGCAGTCGAGGTAGTAGACGAAGGCTTCGTCGTTTACGTCGCCAGTTTTCATCGAGTAGTAATTTTGGTCAGTTTCTGTTCCAGTCTCTCTGTATCCGGTCAGCGCGGTCATGTACGTCGTTAGGTGGTCAGACATCCCATAAACCTTGGCACCAGTGACGAGGCCGTCTTCTTGCTCGAGCACGATGGAGGTGCGTTGGCCCACCAAATGTTGAGTGTTTAGAAGGTTGTATGCCAGCCAAGACGCGTCTCCAAGAGGCGCCGTTCCAAGATCGTCAGTGTCACTGCCCGAAGTTTCTTGAAGGAAGAGTCCCCGCCAGCTTTCATCGTACGTATCAGGACCAACATCTTTCATTTCCTTCTCTTCTGCGCTGTACAGGCGGGATAGGACGTCCGGATGAGTGATCGTGTAGAGCGAGTAGATCAAGTCCTCGCGGACTTCTCCATCGTTCGAATAGTCAGTGCGTGTAATGGCCTCGAGCGGGATTTCATATGCACAAAAACCCTGTTTCAAGTGTTCTTCAACGGCGTCCGTTGTCCATCGCTGAGGATTGGTCTTCTTCCACCGTGCCAGGAGGTCTGAACGGTCGTCAGCTTCGTGATTGTCCATCAATTGGGTAGTCCGAAAAAGGCGTGCATTGCGGGGGTGCGGTTGCTCGGGTGGAAGTGTGCGAATTTTCCGCGACCGCCCGAATCGCGCTCAGGTCCGACTACGGCCAGGCCGTTTTTGATTCCTTTCGCAACTGCGAGCGCGCCGGCCTCGCTGCGAGACCACGTGTCTTTCCCCCCGCGGCCCCATGTGATGGCCGCGGAAAGCGACATACCATTTGCAAGCACGAGTTTGCCGTTTAGAATCATTGCGCGGAAATGTTGGTAGCTTGATCCCTTTTTATTGAGGGCATCGATTGCGTTAGTGGCTGCGATCCACGTAACACCAGCGACGATGACAACTGCAGATGCCACCAGGAGTGTTTTCAAGATCTCTAGAGCGATAGGTATTCCCAGAACCAGTACTGGCACGAAGGCGGCATAGCCCACGTCATCGGCATATGATTCTGTCTCACCAGTGGCCAGGTCTGTCATGGTGAACGAGGTGGCTTCGTCGTTCAACTCTTGTATCTGGATGGAGTAGTTGGCGTTGTAGTCGGTGTCGATGCTCCCTAGAGAAAAAAGAGCGCTACTGTCCTCAAACGACAACGTTGTCAGCGCCGTGACAGGTTCGCCAGATCCCAAATCCGATGTCGTCTCGACTGAGATTTTAGTGAGCGAGGCGTCCACGTCTTCCAGTGTCAATCCTGCGTCGTTGAAAGCGGATTCAAGCTTTTCCTCGTCAACCATCCCGCTGCCTGAAGCTTCTACCGGGGCAGAGCTGGTCTCTGCGAACGCGGGCGAGTAAGCGAATCCAGAGAGCAGCAGCGCCGCTACGACTCCGATGGCGATCTTTTTCATTGATTGTCTTCCTTTGATTGGTGAGCGATCAGTGCGGACAGGGTGGAATCGGGTTTAGCTACGCCGAGCAAGCTTTTCAAGATTTGATTCGAGGTCATTGCTGCAGCCGCTGACGTCCCGGTGACAAGCTGCCGGGCCCCCGTGCGGTCGACCGCGGGAATGTCTTCACCGGGTGCGAAGTAATTCACATGGTCAATAGCCGAGAAGCTTGATGGATGGCCCGCGGCATCTAATGAGCCGACGGAAATAACTCCCGGGTATCGGGCGGGGTAGCCCGCCCCCATCCCTTGGTTGTTTCCAGCAGCCGCGACCACCACGATTCCCGATTCAACGGCGCGTTTCACCGAGTCACGTAAGGCCCGGGTGTCCGTCCCGATCGCGATGCTGACGTTAATGACGTCCACCTGGTCCCGGATAGCTTGCTCTATAGCGTCCGCAACGTCCTCCGCCGACGCGGTTCCTGCAGTGAAGACGGAGTAACTAATCCAAGTGACTCGATGGGCCCACGCAGGACAGCTATCCTCATCGATTCCTGCTGCGATCGATGCGACTAAAGTGCCGTGCCCTTGGTCGTCGGCGTCAGTATCGAAAACATGAAAACAGCTAAAGTCGACGTTTTCATCGTTGAGGCCGCTATCGACGAGAGCGATCGCGACTGTGTCTCGAACCGCCGGCGTGATCGATGCCGATGAGCAACCTATCAACAGAAGGGCTGTGACGACAATGATTGACGTCGAAAGGAACGCGGGGCGTCTGCGGGGACCCCCTCGGAGAGAGGTCAAAACATGCGTTGCGTTGACTTCACGCGCGGAACAATTACCCCGGGCAGCGGTTCATTAAATGGCTGGTCTCGCAGGCGATACGATCCACCCGCCCATTTTCGAAACATCATTTTCCCCCCGATGCTCACGAACCAGATGTCGTGTGAAACTCAGATTGGCGGAGATAACTCGCGGCGTCAACTCCATCCGGAAATAGTCAACGGAATTTTCATGTGGGCGACGATTAAGCGGCTATTTGAGTTCCGTCCTCGCCCAGCATGGGCATCTCTCTTTTTTCGATGTCGGTGAGTACTGAGTATTTGAGGACTTGAGCACCCACTCAATCGTGCGGTTCAGCACCTACCGGTATCAGTCCCTCGACCGTGCGCGACAGTCTGTCATTTACAGCCATGCCGACTTCTACAGATCCGACCATCTCGTCATTCAGTGGGCGAAACCCTGACGCCCGACGAGCGGGTCCAACTACTCCAAATCGTCAAAGGGACGGGGACGAGCAGCTCCGACTGAGAAGGTTCCACTGCGCGCTTGTGGGCACGCCGAGGGGCGCCGTCCCTTGGTTCGTCAGCTCGCGGAGGATCTCGATGTCGCTCCTGGCACCGTCGCTAAGGCGTACAAAGTGCTTGAATCCGAGGGCTACCTCACTGCCCGCACTGGCGGAGTAACCCGGGTCAGCCGGAGCACAACGACGTCGCTCCCAGTGCTGGAAGCCCCTCGCCAACTTGCCAAGACCAGCACCCGTGCAGGCACTAGCCTGGACGGCACCATCCGCATCCTCCGTGCGATCTCGCACGAAGAATACTCCGAACCGGGACTGACCTGATGCGCTCTCAAGGCTGCCCGCACCCATGGAGATCCCCTCTACTCTCGAGTCTTCCACACATAGAAATGCCTGTTCCAGGTCGACCAGGCTGCCCCAGTTCTCACGACTGTGGTGTCTCATAACTGACCTGTTTCGTATCGCACGAGATACAAGACCCTGACTGCCCTTTGACGCAACGCAGAGAACCGGGTCGATGCGCCAAACAGCGATCACAGAACGCCGCCACTAAGCGCTAACACTCAATCAATTCCCAGATTAATCTCGACACATCCTTGACATTCATTCTTGTGGGCGTGACCCTGCTGGCGATTGGTTAGGGCTATGCCGGGTGCGTAGAGGCGATAGATTCCATTCGGAAGGACAATCCGAACGATGGAACGCACGAGTTGCCTCCCACGCGTGTCTCACTCTCATGCCTGATGTCGGTGCTATTTCGGAGGTGATTAGCATCGCTGGTCGCCGCGCTGCTTCATGTTGCGCCTTGACCAGTCCGCTTTTGCGGAGTCGGCCCAAATCCGGCAGGCTCAGCCTTGGCACTTGAATGTCAAGTTGTTGTCGAGGGGGACAAATGCGCATTGTGGGTATTGAGCTAGAGGGTTTTCGCGGATATCTGACATCGAGTTACGTGTCGATCGATACGTTGACTGTGTTTGCCGGCAAGAATGACGCTGGAAAGAGCAGCATCCTGGAAGCTATGAGGCTGTTCCTGGACAAGGGAAAGCCGGACGTCTCTGACTATTCGGTTCATGGGCATGGAACGATTCGCATCACGTGCACATTCGCTGACCTTCCCCCTGAGCTGGTCATCGACCAGACTGCGGTGACGACCCTCCAGGATGAGAAACTCCTCGACGCTAACGGCCACTTGGTGATTAGCAAGACCTGGACCAGGGGGCGAGCCAACCCCGAGATTTTGGCGCATGCTCTACACCCGGTCGTCGATGGCGGCCCAACGCTTATCGGCCTGAAGCACGCGCAACTCAAATCCCTCGCCTCGACTCTTGATGTTGTCGCGGAGCTGGAGGATCGACGCGTGAACCTGAACTATAGGCAGGCGATCTGGCGCGCCTGGGAAGCCAAGGGGCTCTCGTCGCTGCAACCGACGATCATCCCGTTGAACTCAGAGGACGGGAAGCACGTTGCCAGCGCTCTGGAGAGTGTCTTTCCCCTGTTCCACCTCTTTCAAGCTGACCGGCTGGGGGCGGAGTCCGATGAGGTTGCCCAAGACCCAGCCAAGCTCATAGTCAAGGCCGTGCTCGATCGCCATACGGCTGAACTCACGAAGCTTACGAGCGATGTTAAGGCTGAGATTTCAGAACTTCTCCTGGAAGTCGTTGGGAAATTGGAGGAATTCGCACCAAATCTTGCGGCCAAGCTGATTCCGGCCAACCTAGACCCCGTATGGCAGAAGGCATTCTCGTCCCTACAATTTGTCGACGAGAACGATGTTCCCCTTGCGAAGCGTGGCAGCGGGACACGCAGACTGGTTCTCTTGAGCTTCTTTCGGGCGGAAGTTGAGCGAGGATATGAAGAAACGGATGAGTGGCGACGGGGCGTCATCATCGCAGTGGAGGAGCCCGAGACGGCTCTCCACCCGGATCTTCAGCGCGAAACTGTTTCCGCTCTAATTGAAGTTGCGGGGCTCGCAAACAGGCAGGTTTTGATGACGACGCACAGCTCGAACTTGGTGAGGAACATACCGATCGCAGCCGTGCGTTTCGTCGAGGAGCAGCAGGGGAAGCGCGTGTGGAGTTCCAGTGACACATCCAGCGAGCGGTTCGTTCTCCAGCAATTGAACAAGGCGATGGGGACTTTCGCGGATCACAATGTGCGTTGCTTCTTCATCGTTGAGGGCAAGAACGATATCGGCGGTCTACTGGCACTGAGCGATGCGCTACAAGCCGCCCGTCCCACTGAATATCCAGATCTTCGCCAAATGGAAACTGACGGTGAGCTTTGCTTCATACCTATCGGCGGCTGCGGCGCCGCTGCTCTTTGGGAGAGCCGCCTGTCGCCGTTTAGTAGGCCTGAGGTTCACCTTCTTGATTCCGATCGCTTGGTTGAAGGGTCGGCTCTGAAACCCGAGATATCCAAGTACCTAGCGCGCTACAACACCGACGATCACCTGTCGTCACACATGTTTGTTCTGACCCGGCGAGAGATGGAAAACTACCTCACTATTGAGGCGATCGAAGATGCTTTCAAGGGTGCAAACCCAATGTTCCCGAAACTATTCCGGGAAGCTGTCGAAGGCCACGACTGGGGATATGTCGACGTGCCGGAGACCGTCGCAAGAGTGCTTCACTCTCTCAATTCGGAGGTCGAATGGTCACTCGCTTCTGACAAGAAGCGCAGCGAGAAGGAGTCTGACGTGAAGAGGAAACTAGTCCCATGTTTCGGGCACCCGTCTGTGGCGGAGGCTCTTTTGGCCCTCGGTGCCGAGCGAGATCTTCTTTTGGCCGTTGCGACGGTGGCGGATGTGGCAGCGTGAATCCGGGGGCTTCGGCCACTACCCGCAACCAACAACTCCTTCTTGTAGCCAATGGATTCTTTGGAGCTCTTGCAGCGGAGGGCGTTGTCGAGTTCAACCCATCGATCATGGACTTTGAATTTGCGTTCGGGAAAGCCTGGCGAGCCTGGCGTTGCGCGAGCGTCTCGGAATTCCCGACGTTCGCACTGGGGAAGAATCGGTTTCGCGACGTTTTGTTCCGCGTCAGTCGATCCAGTTCTCCTTTTGCCACCTATCGTGACGGTATCGAAATGACGCCGAGTGGGCTCACGCCCCGCGAATACCTCGCAATCTGGGCGCCTGAAGTTACACCAGAAGACTGGATCGCGTTGGCCCAGCTGTATCTGTCAGGACGAGAAAGCAACAGGTGAATCTCAGCTTGATTTTGGGGCTGAGAGATGCTTTCGCCGTGAGGGAGAGCTCGGCCGACCAGGCAGGTTCGACCCAACTGTGAGGAAATCAAGAACTTGACATAATCACCGTTATCGGCCCTGAGTATTTGACAAGTTATTTATCAAGCGAGCGACCCCGTGCCGGTTTGTGGTGTCGGGTTAGTCCGGGATCCGAAAGGCGCGAGCCTGAGGCGCATCGGCTCTAGCGCCGCCACAGGCTGCAGTTTTGTTGACCTGCGCCGACATGGCGCTGAGGAGGTGGATGAGCTCGTTACAGGCCGGGTTTCCACACTCAAAACGCCTGATGTGGCCGATGCGCGTCCTCTCGCAGCGCTGGTGGCACTGGTAGCAGACGGGCAGGCCCATGATGATGAGCAGGTGGGGATCGGTGAGCTTCTCGAAGGTGGGGTGGAAGCGTTAGACGCAACTGCCGGTCGCGCACGCCCACTCATAGGCAAAGCTGTGAGTGTTCTCTTCTGCGCATATTGGCGTGACCGAAACTTTCACGGCAGCGACTGCGGCGTCGTCAGCAGAGTCAATCATGAAGAGAGTCGTGCCCTCTCCGGCCTGCAGAACTTGGACGAGGCGAACGCGAGCTTGTCGTCGCCAGGCTTCGAGGAGGATCATCGCGGCGTTTAGACTTTATTCTTCGTCCGCGAAAGCGCATTTAGGTGTGCGCGTTGACGTAGTGGTCGATTCTCTATGTGCTGGCCGTGGCAACATTTTGGCAACATTTGAACCAGAATACTTCAAATTCAACCGGGCTCAGATGATTGAAAAGTCGCGTAATTCCGCGAATTTCGGGCCGATCTCGCTGCCTCGTTGAGGCAGTATTAGGGTTCAAATCCCACCGTCTCCGCAGCCAGGAGTTTACGTAATTCCGGCGTTTAGTTTACGAAATTCCTGCGGCAACAAAAAACCGGCGATCGCATCGCCGGTTTTCTGCGTTAAGGCGCCGATTCTGAGAGTGCTCGGTCCAAGAAACGCTGTGATCCGGGCGTGATCGGCGGTTAAACACCGCTTCGCCCTGTTTTTGGCAGGGCGAAGCGACTTTTAATGCAGGTAAAGGAATTGTTGACGACCGGGCGGCCTAGCTGGGTGGTGGTGACGGCGCCGTGTCGGTGGGTGGCGTCGCCGCAGTGATTTCAGCGCTGGAATAGTACGTGCTCGCGAAGGACTTGTTCTTCGTGGTAATGGGGACTCGGGCGAGCTCACTTTGAATGAACGTCAAAATCTTTCGGATGTTGGCTGAGACGAGTGCGAGTGTCACGGCCAGCGATGCGAAGGTGTTGCCGCGGGCGCGCCGTTTCATGGGGGAGGCGATGTCTTCGGTTGCGGAGTCCTTGATGAACGCGTTCTGCGATTCGACGGTGTTGCGCAGTGCGTAGAAACCCTTCCACACTGGACTTTTGTGGGGGTAGGTCTGCCCGTACTTCAGGGCTTTGTCCTTGGCGGGGTCTTTCCCGGCGGGTATCACGACGGTCTTCTTGCGGATGGGCTCGATGAGTTCACCGGTCTTGTGGTCGAAGGCCAAATCGTCGTAGTTCTTAGGGTCAGGGTAGAGGTATTGGCGTGAGCCGTCGGGCCGGCGCTTGCCCTTGGGCTTGGCGCGGTACTTTTCACGTTCGGCGATTCGCTGGTCTCGCAGTTCTTTGGCTTGACGCACGGGGTTTGAGTCGCTGGAGAGGATGGCGTCGTCTTCCGGCGTTTCCTCGTCAACGGGCACGCCGGTGTCAGCAGCCTTCCGGTCCTTTCGGTACAGGTCGAGGGCGTGAATCAGGTCCTGGGGCATGTAGTTCACGTACCACTGGCCGCCGACTTGGATGAGGTCCTCGTAGAAGGTGGTCTGGCCTTGTTCGTCTTTGTCGTAGTCGAAGACCGGCTTGGCGCCAATTTTCGCCAGAGTGGCCTGCAGGGTGTCGGCTGTGCTGCGGGGCAGGTATGCGCGGTCGGCCATGAAGTGCAGAATGGGGAAGCCGGCGGCGAGAATCGCCTTGACCAACCGGTTGCCCTCCCCGGCAATCATGCCGGGTTTGTGAAAGCTGACGCCATGGGCGAGCAGGGGAAAGGTTGCGCGTTCCCCCGGCGTGTTGGCGGTCATCGTTGCGATTTCAGCTTCGATGGCCCACGCTCGCTTGTCCTTATACGTGGTTCCGCTGCCATCGTGGTTGCCATCACGTACGTACCAGCCGCCGTCATAATTGATGCTGCAGTGGGCCCCGTTGGGGTTCTTCCTGCTCGGGCCGCCGAGCCATCCGTTGTGAGGAATCTGCGTTGCGTCGAGGGCTGTGTTGCCTTTGAATCGGCGGCGGAGTGCTCGAGGCATGAGCGCGATGGACCCGTGGAGCAGCCCGTTGCAGAGGGTGGAGAGGCGAGCCTGCTTGACGGCGGTGTCAGCTGGGTCGCGAGCGGCGAGAATCTCCTTGTATTCCTGGCGGCTGGGCAGTTTGCGGCGGTTGCCGGGGAAGGGGTCGATGAGGCGTTGCAGTCTTGAGACGGCCCGCCAGAGGCGGTCGTACCAGAAGGCATGCTCGACGTCGTGAACGCGGATGCCCAGGCTTTCGCGTTCGGCATCCGTCAAACGCAAAATCGTCGCGGCCATGTTGTTGAACCGGAGGTCACTGTCGATACGCATTTGGATGAGAATCACTGCGAGGGCGGCATGTTCGTCGATGGTCTGCTTGCGGCCTCGGGGAGAGATGAAGCCGGATTCGTGGCGCCATGTCTTGATAAGCGCACGAACTTTCGCGGACTCAAGAACACGGATTGTCTCGCTCACGTAGACCCGGAGGGGGTCTGTCGTGATGCGGCGCATATACATGGCGTTCGTCATGCCAAATGCCTCGAGCATCCAGGCTTCAGCGTCGTGCACGCGGGCGCGGTCGATGCGCGGAATCACTTGTTCAGCTCCCCGCGCAGGTGCTGACGGTAGGCGACGGTGTCCAGCTTCGGCACAAACTGCAGGAGCCGGGCCAGGTTCTCGAATTTTCCGACGCCGCTGGCGGTCATCAGCGCGCGCATGTCGGTGCGGGCGGCCAGGTGTGTCACAATCCAGGTCGCTCGCATGCGGTTGGTTTGCGGCCGTGGCATTCCGTGCGGCTGAACGCTTTGTTGAATGAACGCGGTGACGAGGTTCTTGCTGTTGTTCTTACGGGTCGGGCTGCCGAACACGCGGTCACCGGCGTCGAGGCCGGTGACGGCCACACGCAACCAGGGTTCCCAACGGGCCAGAAGCGGTACGTATCGGGCATTGCTGCCGCGCACGGACACGAGTACGCCGTGGGCATCGAACTGGATATCCTCGCGCCGCGCTTCACATACCTCGTTGGACCACAGGCCGCCCCCGGCGCAGAGCGCCAACAGAACGGTCGCGTTGCGTTCCCGACCGGGTGTGTTCTGTCCTCTGGCCCAGAACTCGAGCCGGGTCAGGTCCGCATCGGAATAGGGTTCCATGCTGACGCGTGAGTTCAGCGCCGTCAGCTCTGCCTCGGGGCTGTCGGGGAGGAGTATCTCGGAGATGCGCAGCAGGATGGCTCGGTAGTTGCGGCGTGTTCCCTCTGCCTGGTTCATTACCTCGCTGGTGTACCGAGAGATGAGTTCGAGGCGAAAGATAATCTGCGGCTGCAGCGGGAGGCTGGCGATGTTTACTGCCCAGTCCACGTAGTGCGAGCAGACGATGAGCAGGCGAGACGTCGTGTACGCACAATTGGGTGCGGTGACAGCGACGGCGTCTTCGACGAACTCTCGGATGCGTTCCCACCGCTGCGGCGACATCTCGGGCTGGTACCGCACCATCACGGTGACGCACTCTGCCGGAAGGACTGAGTGAATGCTGGGCGCGATGCCTGTCGGGTCGTCGGTGCGGTTGGTGCGTCGCAGCCGGCCGAGCCGGCTGCCGATGAATCGGGCGTCGAAAACCCACGGGTCGCTCCAGCACATCCTCGTGATGCAGGTCGAAGACTGGAAGGGGCTGTGGGCGAGGGCATGGTGTTTCCTGGTCCTGGTCCTGGTCCTGGTCCTGGTGCTGGTGCTGGTGCTCTCGCGCTGTGGGCGCGTGGGATGTTCGAAGTGGACGGTCGAGTCGACCGGGGCCGAGCTGGAAAGCTTAAGGCGAAACGCAGCACGAGTATGCAGGGATGGGGATGAGGATGAGTTGGGTGAGGTCATACGGTCTCTATGCGAACCGACATAAAATCGTCACCGACGTGCTCATGCGGGCCAACTGGGCCAAACGGGTGTTGTTCCTCGCCGATCGGATCGCCTTGGTGAATCAGGCGGCGGGGGCGTTCAAAGAGCACCTGCCGGATGCGGCCCCGGTGAACCTGCTCACGGACCGTGATACCGACGGGCGTGTGTTTGTCTCGACGTACGGCACGATGATGGGTCTGATAGATCAGGGCGGTTCCACAGCCGACGATGCGGGCGGGGGGCTGCGCCGGTTCGGCCCCGGCTACTTCGACCTGATCATCGTCGACGAAGCGCACCGGTCGGTGTACCAGAAGTACGGCGAGATCTTCTCCTATTTCGACTCCCTACTCGTGGGCCTGACCGCGACGCCGAAGGATGAGATCGACCACAACACCTACAGTCTCTTCAACCTTGAAGACGGGGTCCCCACCGATTCGTATGAGCTCGGTCAGGCCATCGCCGACAAGTACTTGGTGCCGCCCGTGGCGCGGCCGATCGCGCTGGGGTTCATGAACCGCGGCATCCGTTACGCCGACCTGAGTGCTGACGAGCGCGACCAATGGGACATGCTCGATTGGGATGACGGCCTCGTTCCCGACGCGATCGATGCGGCTGCGGTGAACAAGTGATTGTTCAACGCTGACACCGTGGACAAGGTTCTGGAAGTACTCATGCGCGAGGGGCGGCGGGTGGCCGGAGGTGACCGCCTCGGCAAGACGATTGTCTTTGCGAAGAACAATGCGCATGCCGAGTTCATCGCCGACCGGTTCAACGTCAACTACCCCGAGTTCGCCGGGCAGTTCGCGCGAGTTCTCACCTACAAGACCGAATACGTGCAAAACCTGATCGGCACCTTCTCCAAGACCGACGGGTCGCCGCGGATCGCGATCTCGGTGGACATGCTCGACACGGGCATCGACGTGCCGGACGTCGTGAACCTGGTTTTCTTCAAGCCCGTGTACTCGAAGACCAAGTACTGGCAGATGATCGGCCGCGGCACGCGCCTCCGCCCCGACCTGTATGGGCCCGGCGCCGACAAAGAAGATTTCATGATCTTCGACGCCTGCGGCAACATCGAGTTCTTCAACGCGGAGATGACGGACGCTGCTGCCAGTCAGGTGGAACCGCTGCACCAACGCTCCTTCAAAGCGCGGATTGGTCTGCTGCGGGCGCTCGACTCCCTCGCCTCACCCCACGAAAGCCAAATGGCTCTGCGGTTGTCGCTGGCTACCCGGTTGCACGACACCGTCGTCGGTATGAATCACGGCAACTTCCTCGTACGAAAGCACTTGCGCCAGGCTGAACATTTCGCCACCGCCAGCGCCTGGCTCATCCCGACGGCCGTAGATTTGGATGCTGCCGCCGAGCACCTGTCGGGGCTGCCGTCGAGCGTGCACGCCCTCGACACCGATGAAGACGCCAAACGCTTTGACCTGTTGGCGCTGCGGGCCCAGCTCGGAGTCGTGAGCCTAGAACCGGAAGATGTAGACGCATTTGCTCATGCCAGGGTACGGCTGCAAGCCATTGCCGAAGCGCTCGGTGAGCAACGCAACATCCCGGTGATCAAACAGAACCTTGAGCTGATTCAGGCCGTGGCCAGTGATGAGTGGTGGGACGGCGTGACCGTCGGCATGCTCGAGCTGATGCGGTTGCGGCTCCGCGCTCTCGTGCGCCTCGTCGAAAAGACGAAGCAGGCCATCGTGTACACCGACTTTGAAGACACCCTCGGCGAATTTGAGTCGGCTGAGGTGCGGATCGTGACGCCCGGTGTCGACCGGGAACGCTTTCGCGAGAAGCTCCTGGCGTTCCTCCGCGAGCACCAGGACCAGGTCGTGCTGCACAAGCTGCGCATGGGGCGCCAGCTCACCGCCCTCGACCTGGCCGAACTCGAACGCATCCTGACCGAAACCGGCGGGTTCTCACCCGCCGAGATCGCTGCGGGCGCCACCGAAGCCAACGGACTCGGCCTGTTCATTCGATCGGTCGCGGGTATGGACCGCGGCGCCGCGTCTCAAGCGCTCGATGCGTTCGTCAGCAGCGCAGCTCTGACTGCCAACCAGCTGGCGTTCGTGACGCTAATCATTGAGCAGCTCACGCAGCGCGGTGCTGTGGCGACGGGTCTGCTATACGAAGCACCATTCACTGATTACGCGCCCCACGGGCCCGATGAGCTGTTCACCGACGCTCAGGTCACCAACCTGATCGACGTTCTGCGGCAGGTGGCAGCGACCGCTGCCGTGGCGTCGTAGGCACAAAGGTTGTGCCGCGCTCTCAGCTGCGCCCGGTGAGCGGCGTGGTAGCCGGGAGGGGACAGGCCAGAACCTGACATATGGACTGTTATCGGTGGTCTCACATTCCACCTGATCGGTCGCGAACGCATCCGCACCGCTAATTGTTGCGCGATGCGTCGACGGGATTTACAGGCGAACGGGGGCGGGGGGATTGATGTCGGCAAGGCGCTCCCGATACTGGGCATATTCCCTGTCTGCGTGTTCGTTGCTCTTCACCAGCGTTCCCTCCTCCATCCGGTACGTTCGGTCGGCAGCACCTTTAAAAGACAGCCAATTAAAGCTTGTAGAAATCCAAACGTCGTCGAAAATCAATACCTTCGCGTGCGTGTTGGGGTGCCGGATCAAATTGAAGTTCTTCTTAAATCTGCTCTGCAAATTCGACAGCTTACGCAATGCGTGCGCGTCAGAGCCACGATCATCGTCACCGTAGCCATGGACAATATCGAGCTGAACTCCTCTCCGCAGTGCGTTTTCGGCAGCTGCTAGAAACTCGGTCGTCACGACTGCGCCCTTGACCCACGGTGAGACAATCAGGATTCTTTGCGTCGCTGTTTCGAACGCTTCCCTGAGCACGATTCGGTGTTCGTACATATCCAAACTGCGAACGAGCAGGCTCTCCTCAATTGGCGCGGCCGTCAAGACCGAGAGTAAGTCAGGAATTGAGGCTGGCTCTATCGTCTGAATTCGCGCGACCTCGAGAGCAGGGTCCAGCTCGGTTCGCGAGTCGCCAGCATGGACTGATATGCCCAACCGCTCAGCTCCGCCTGCCTCCTCCAGCGCAATATCGTGAAGGCTGCTGGATGCGTCGTTCACGACGACAGCGAGCTCTGCGGCTGACCCGCGGGATTCATTTGCAAAGACCAGTAGCCAGCATCGTAGATATCTGTGCACGGACGCCTTTGTGCGAATTACGCGGAGAATCTCCAGCTGCCTAGCATTCTCCAGGTCCCCTTGGAGTAGAAGATTAAGCGAACGAGCGGTTACTTCGTCACCTGCAATATGTTTCAGGTGGCGAGCAGGCAGCATGATACGACCCTCGTCCACGGCGAGGGACTTGTTGATGATGTCATCCCTCGCGTAGTCAGCGACGCGCCAAAGCATCCGATCAAATGCCGGTTTGATGCTGAGCTCAACTGGTGTCACCGCTGAAAGGTCTTGGGCAACCTGCTCGCCTATGGCTGTGAGAGTTGCCGTACGCAGGGTCGGGTTGTACCGAAGGTTGCCCGCTGTAGCCAGATCCACAATCGACGCAGCAATCAAGCTTTCCTCGAGCCCTAAGAGCCCTCCGATATCGGAGACTGCCCTTAGCCCGCCACTGATCGCGCGTATCACGAATTCATCGAGCAGCGGCAGTGGCTTTTTTTCTTGAGCAAGAACAGTCGTGTTCAGGATTGTGATCGGAAGCGCTGCAGGCTCAACAGAAACCAGTCTCAATCCAGGCCGCTTGTTCGCGAATTGCCTATAGAGAGTGGCGCTCGCATCATCCATTGTTAGACCGAATTTCACAGGTGTCTACGTTTGATCGCATGTACTGGAGGACCGAACCAAGTCCGCCGCTGCTCCAGAACGAAGCGTCACCCACGATCGTGAGGCCGAAGCGCGCTCTCGACACCGCGACGTTTATTCGCCTCCAATAGTCGGGGCCCATGAACCCCATACCGCCGTGCGTATTGCTCCGGGTGGTGGAGAATAATGCGATGTCTGCCTCTTTGCCTTGCACAGCGTCCACTGTTTCTATGGTGATCTTGAGATTTGAAAACCGCTCTCGTGCGAGGCGGCGTCGGAGCTGTTCGATTTGACTGCTATATGACGCGAGGACCAAAACATCCAAGACTTCGGCGTTGGGCGGTAGCTGAACGATGCCCGTCGCGATCCCGGCGTCGATGGTGCCAAGCCGATGCGCAACCAATTCGGCCTCAGCCCGATTGATGAAGCGTCCCTTTGATCCGGCCTCAGAAGACTCAAGACGTTGTGCGCCCTGCGTCGACGTATCAAGCCAGAGGACGGGTTTTCCGAGGGACTCATAGCCCGGTAGCCCCATGACGTTCGGCGACCTAAGTTCGCCGGAATAGAAGCAGGTAGAAACGAGATCACCGATGGGTTTGATCATTCGGTGCTGCTGAAGGAGAGCAAATTGATTCGCCTCCGGTAGGCGCTCGACCAACCTTTGAAAAAGAGACTCTTTGACGTCTTCCTGAGTGAGGCTGTATTGGTCCAGTAGGTCTTGGTTTTGCAGAAGTTCCTCGTCCGAGGGTGGCAGCTGGTTCAGGTCCCCGACCAGCACGAATCGTTTTGCACGGACCACTGGGACCAAGGCCTCAGTGCTCGTTGCTTTGGAGGCCTCATCGACAATGCAAACGCCAATTTCGAGATTGCGTACGAGAGGATTGCCCAGAAATCCGATGCATGTACCCGCAATTACGGAGGTTGTTTTCAAATACTCTGCTGCCAGGCTTGAATCCGATTCGACGCGTTCCAACCACTCTGATTGCAGCTTCAACATACGCAGCAGATGCGGGGCCGCGTCAGAACGATCGCTAAGTAATTCGATCGCGGCCTCAACATCGTCAAGGGCAGGATCGTCCCCCAAAGGCACCTCTCCGTCGAGAAGGGCGAGCGCGGAGTTCAGGAGTGCTCGCTCATTTTCCCCTGCGGAGTCGAGTTTGTCCTGAAGTGTGACGGCATCGTTTCTGAGTCCCAGCTCACTCGTCATTGTGGACTGGTCACTTGAAGCACTCGGCAGTCTGGACCTAACGTATTCGCTGTTCTTCATCGAAGAACGAAGTGTGTGAAGGAGTGACATTGCTTTGAGATTCTTGACCGAAAGTCCTGCTTGTCCCGAAAGTGCCGACAAATGATCTTCGGCCCGCTGCCGGACGAGCGAGGCCCAGACGCTGAGCTGCCTGTGCAGTACGAGATGCTGCGACGACATACCAATTCTGGCGTCGTCTTCCTTGCCGAGGCGCACGAGACCAGAAAGTCCCGCGTCATCCAGTCTGCTGAGGGCATTGTCTACGGCGACGTGCGTCTGGCTGACGATTAACACGCGGGCGTCGGGCTCCCGTGCTAGGAGCTGGATCACGAATTCCGCGATGAATCGCGTCTTTCCCGTTCCAGGGGGACCTTTCAAGATCACGCACTCGGGTGCCCCGAGCGCACCGCGAACCGCGGCCCGTTTATCGTCGTCAAGATTCGTGACCCACTCCGGTTCTTCGGAGGCCACAGGAGGAAGGGCTGTCGTCGGGTCTTCGAGCAGGCCTTTCAGCCACTGTGCCGCACCGGTTCCTGTCTCAAGTGCGCTTACGGCATCGCTCTGTCTTTGTAGACCTACTTGTGAGGAACCGAGGTGCGGTTCCAGGACGCCCGCTTTGGAGAGAGAAACGGGCGCTTTACCCGACCAACGGAGCACTATTGCTGTGTCGGACTGGTCAACTATTTCGCCTCGGGCTCGTCCGCCGCGTCCGACATCGGACCGACGGACTTGCCACTCCGACCCGACGAGGTCCTCTTCAGGCGGTCCATTGAGTTCGAACCTGGTGCCGTAACGCGTGGGTTCCGACGTGACGTAGGTGAGCGGTTTACGATCACCGCGTTCCAAGTCCTCGCGCGCGTTGAGCAGGTTCCTCCAAGTGGATGTCATCGTGGATGAGTCTGCGCCGGTGTCCGCTGACGGATCCATCGAATCGGCGTCGTAGTATGCATCAAGTCGATGCTGCAAGATCTCAAAGCCCGGGTTGCTTCTGGCTTGCGTGAGCGACCAGTTAACACTTGCGGGCAGTCGAAGCGAACGATCACGCGTATGCTCAAGGGCTTCGTATTCTGGGTTCGTGGCGTCGACCACCATCAGCGCGCCCGCCGGGCCGTCGGCTTTGAGGACGTAACGTGTCGACTCGCCCAGGAGAATCAAAGTCTCTCGATCAAACCTCTCCTGATCGCGGTCCCATCCATAACTAACGAAGGTATCGCCGGACACGTCTGTCTGGACAATGGACTTTGTCTGCTCTGGTGTCGAGAAAGGTCCCCCGATCTTCGTCGTTGCTGCGCGAGTTAGATGGAGATTTACGGTTAGGGAACTCGAATGGCGCTGCTGGTCCGAGCGGATCATGGATTCTAGTTCCGCTGCGAAGACGGAGCCGTTCGCTGGCCTGACATCGGGGTCCGCGTCAATACATCGAAGTAGAAGCTCCTTGAGGCTGACCGGAATGAGCATCGATTCAACCGCTGAGGCAAGTTGATATGCGTCCTGAATGTCATCAGTGCACACCGCTCGGATAAAGACTACGGCCAGCGAGTAGACATCACGAACGTAGGGGACGGCGGATCTTTCAGGCGGAGTCCATATTCCGGAACGAAATCCGTGGATCGTCATTTCTGATTCGTCTTCGTTGTTGGCGCGTGATTTTCCCACTCCGAAATCAGCGAACAGCGGCACACCGTCAGCATTGATCAGGATATTGGCTGGCTTTATGTCACGATGCTCTTCCTTGTTCAGATGCATGTAGGACAAGCCATCTGCCAGAGGCCGAACGATCTTCGCCAGCATTTCGTCCCAAGGGATTGAACCTCGGTCTTGAAGCACGGTTTCCAGCGAATCTTCAATCCAGTCCAGAACGATATACATCCGACCATCTTCGTCGTAACCGGAAGTGCGATAGCCGACGATGTTGCGATGTGTTAGCCGTTTCAGGGCTCCCGTTTCACGCTCGAAGATCTTTGAAGCTATTTCGTCTCTGAACAGGCCTTCTATTATCTTCACGGCCACGATCTGCGCGTTGTGCGTGTCGATGCACTTTATGACGCTCGCCTGGCCGCCAGTTCGTTGTTTGGTGTCCTTCGCCGGCAAGTATCTGCCTGCTATCAAATTATCTAATATGTTCACAGACACGTTGGTCCCCCATGTCGAGTCAGAAGCCGTGCACGAAGGATCGTTCCAGAAAGTGGAGCGCTCTTGTCCGGCGGACCGAAAAATTCGGCCCAACCGATGGGAACGACCCCGTTGCAGTCTCGGTGTCCAACACCATCAGGGTATCGGGCGCAACGCCCGATTTCGGCTCGCGCCGGATTTTAGTCTCAACATTGCGAGACGAGCGTCTGATTCTTCTCGCGCTTACCTCCCCAAGCCGATGGTTTGAGCGAAGTGATCGACGGGTGTGGAGGATCGTGTTTGATCTAGCGAGGTCTGGGCAATTGAGCCAGAAATTCAGCTGCGGGATCATGGCCGCAATTCGTGGTGCCTACTGCGGTTCCTCCTACCCGGCGATGCGCGAATCCGTATTTGGCCCTAGGCAAACGACTCAACGATGTCGTGTGACGCGAGCCGCGCAATCAAAAGTCAAACCCGATGTAATCGAAACCTGTGGGAACTCCTTAGACGCCCCGCACATCGCTTATTACAATCCCTGAGTTCCCGGTTGGCACGGGGCCAAGATTCGACGCCCACTGTCGCGTTCTTTAGATGACCGTCACGAACGAGCCAGCAGGATGTCGCTACATGCGGCTCTTCCGCCACTGAGATTCGGCTGGCCCGGTGGAGCCACGGATCGACGGCTTCGTCTCATGTTGCAGCCAACTGATCCACGACATTCCCGATGGACTTCGTTGTAGCAGCGAGGTCGCGTAACCATTTCGCGACAGGCTCGCCGACAGCGGGATCTTTCAGGACGACCTTGAGCGCCGCCACGGCAACGAGCCCGCCGCCAGCCAGTAAAACCTTGCGGACCGTGGCGTCCTGCCCAATTACTCGGATCAGACGAATGGAGTGATCGGAGAAAGTTGGTGCGATACCGAATTCGATCAAGGACGAATTGACCCGGTTGCGGCCGGGCAAGATCGTTGTGCTTGGTGGGGTGGATTCTGTCTCAGTTGTCGTCGCCAAGCAGCTCACCTCATTTTTGAGGTAAGCACCGCCGTCTCTTGGGCTAGAAATTGTCGAGCGGTATTCCGCAGCGCCACATTGTTGTTCAAAACGCCTGTGGATAGAAGCGCTGAGTATTAGCCCTGCTGGGGGCCACCGATATGGACTTTGGCGACCACCGGGCGGTGTGGTCAGTAGCGAGCTCGGGGCCACCGAGTATTGCTGTTGGGGGCTATCTGCTTCCTTCTGCCGCGTGTATTGGCACGCGGCAGAAGGAGTAATCAACAATGGTACGAAGGATCAACGCGAAGCTCGTGCTTCAACTCCGCGCCGAGAGGATGAGGCCGATTTTCAACCGTGCCCGAAACCGCGAAACACACTCAAATCAAGCTCGGACGCTCGTCACAGGTCGGCCAGTGGATCGAGGCTAAGTCCATCGGGCAGCTCCCAACTTGTATCCTCATTAAACAGCGACCAACGGAGCGTCGATCGGAAAGCGGCGAGGAATCATCTACCTGCACTTCGTCCGATTCATGTTCTCCGCGATTGCGATTGCGATTGCGGTTCGATCGTTGAGTTGCCAGTGGGGCAGCGAGTAAGTGAGGGGATGAGGGCACCATGGCTGAAGCCCAGTCAAAGCGCGGGGGCGTCCCGCGGGACGTTCTCCTAGTCGAATACTCTGCGGCCAACGATGTCTATTTAACCTACGACGGTTTCAGATGGCAGGCAGGATCGTTCCTAATCGCCGGAGTGTTCGTCTACTGGGGCTTCCTCATCCAGTCCACGCCCTCGGAGATGGTCGTTGGAGTGTCCTCCGTTCTCGTCGCATCTTTGATGTCGTGTTGGCTTCTCTTTGCAAGCCACTATCGGCAACTGTACTTATTGAAACTTCGCCGTCTTCATGAGATTGAACTCCTACTGGGAATGGAACAGCATCTCAGATTCACGCCTCTCGCGCGTGGATTACAGTACAAGGCGCAAGGGATTAGGGGTCATCACATTGACAATGTCGTCTATGTCCTAACCGCAGTCGGTGGCAGCGTACTTGCCATTGCGAAGAATGGATTCTCATATTGGGATCTGGCGGTCTTCCTCCTTGTGCCCTTTGTCATCTGGCGGGCAACTCGCAATGAGGGTGAGATGAAGAAAAACCTCGGCCCGTTGGTGCGCCCCTCCGAGACTTAGTCGTTGAGGGAGTCGAGGCCACAACCTCGGCTGGTCCGCGTTCGTGTCCGGCCGCCCTGTCGCCGTCGCACCCTCCTCGGAATTTGGCACACGACATCCTCGCTGCAGCCATTCGCACCCCCGGTATGCGCACTTACAGCCGATCTTGGAAACCGGGCAAGACAAACCAGGAACCCGCAGGATTTCGCGCTCCCAACCCACCGAACCCGAAACCGGCGGATATGTTCGCGGCGCCAATCACTCTACGCCGGAGGCGGTGCACGATGAGCCGGATCGATATCGAGACCAAACTCAAGCTCCGCGAGATGGGAGTGACCACTTTGTTGGACGCGTTCGACGCTCAAGACGACGTCCTGACGCTGGGTTTGGCGTTCGAGGAGAAGATCAAACTGACCGTCGATGATGCCCATTCCGCCTTCACCCAAACCAGAGTGGAGGGGCTGATCTGTCGGGCGAACCCGCGCTATCCCAACGCTGACCTGCTCCGCTTGGACCTCGTGGACGAGCGCGGTCTTAACCGGTCGATGATCGCCGGCTTGGGCACGTGCTCATTCATCGACCGGCAGCAGAATGTCGTGTCCTAGGGCTTCACCGGGTCGGGAAATCGTGTCTGGGCTGCGCGCTAACGAAAGCGGCCTGCCTGCACCTGGTGCGAGCGCACTACATCCGGATGCCAGAGATCGAAGAGGCCTGGCAGCTGGCCCGCGATAAGCCGTCCGGGTCAACGAAGTTCCTGAACAAGTGCGAAGCGTTCACGCTGTTTGTGATCGATGAATGGCTTCTGGCCGAGCCGACCGAGCGCACCGGGAGCATGCTGTTGGAATTTCTCGAGCGACGCTCCGACCAGGCATCAACGGTGTTCTGCACCCAGTAGACCAGAAGGACTGGCACCAGCACCGTAGTTTTGGCGTTCACGCCGACGCGATCACGGACCGCATCGTGCACAACACCGTCTGGGTCGAAACCGTTGGACCGTCGGCCAGGTCACGGCATAGAGACTCGCGCGGTCGAGCGCCGCTGGCCCGCGGCCGCGCGATTACGCGGAAACCAAAGGCAATACCGGCGGCCCCCGAAGGCAATATTCCCTGGCCCCACAGCCTCGAATACACAGCGCAGAGTCAGGCGACACGGCGGGTGTTGTGGAATTGGTTCCGCGATGTGATGGAAAAGAGATACGGGTCGGTCGATTGCTTCTGCGCTGTGACAGGGCAATCGGAATTACGTAAACTACCCGCAGTCATTTGAACCCCTGAATCCCATATAAACACTGGGAGTCAGGGGTTGTTCTTTGTCCGAAAATTCTAGGCGGCATCCATCGAGTACGGGCTCAAGCGGACGCGTCGAATCCATGAACGGCAAGACGGACTGGTCCACGGGCCTGATGGCATGCCGTTTGCTCCAACCATTTTGAGCGCGAACCAATACACCGCCCGGACGCTAACAAGTGCGGAATTGGTGCCGCTGTCGACGACGACGCTCCCATCGTCGCGAAATCTGCCGGAGTCTGGTCGCGAATCGTGACGGCCGCGCCCACATTTGTTTTGCGGGGCGGCATCCGCACAGACTGGGGGCGGCGGGTGGCCGATGGGGTGGGCTGGGTCACGGGGTCTTGACGCCGATGTGTACGGCCACACGATCGGCCCATAGTCTGGGAAGGCAACCTATAATGCGGGTCCAGCGTTATTCCGAAGGATTGCCACGTGCGGCCAAAACACGCTGGGAGTTTGGTGCCGCCGTAGGCGGTCGATCCAGTGCGTGTGATGACGGGGAGCAGCGCCATTACGGAACATCATCGGTCGATGGTCTTCCGTGTTTTGCTATTTCGAAGGAACGATTTGTTAAAAAATGCACGTGTTGTGACAGTTATTCTTCTTCATGAGGAAGCCTCCCGAGTGCCCTCGATCGTTCTAGTCCGGGTGAACCAGTTTGGATACGTTCCCGCTGTGCTGATCGACCCTATAGACCGGAAGGGTCTTGTGGTTGACGGCATTTGGTTGGGCGCGGATCTCGACGACCGTGCCAGTGGTACCTCGTATATCAAAGTCCGATCAGGGAAATGGGGCCCAGGAACGGCTCGGCGCGTTGCGCCAGGACCTAGTCATCTAGTTTCTCGGTGCAAAACGTGCGGGAAAGAGGCGATGTTCCGTCGGAATCCGTTCTTCGGGCGAGGTTTATCTGTTCATGAATTTATTATTCAATGTTCCGTGTCTTCCCATGTTGAACTCGTGCGGACACCAGCCTCATCAACTCCTGCCGCAACTCTGGCGAGCGTAAGCCAAGTGCGCCCGACACGGCGCCGTCATTTCCTTTTCAGTCGCGCACGCCTGGCCAACTAGCGATTGGCGTCAGTTGCTCGGCTCCGACGCCTGTATCGCAATCCGGGACGCGTTGGCCATGCGGCTGTGGGTCTTCAAGTCCGGCCTTGACCTGGCCAGAACTGCAGACCGTGACGGTGTTGCGTGAGCGCCGAAGCCGCCCTGCCTGATCCAGGCAATCGGGCGTGGCACCTGTGCGGGCGTCAGGAGGCCGCCTTCACGCGAACGCCTCCGATAAAGTACAAGGAGTCCTAGTCACCCCTCAATCGGAGGAGCTCCATGCCCACCACAGTCACAGGTGTCATTGCCCGCTCGAAGGGCGCGCCAGTCGAACTGGTCGAAATTGTCATCCCCGATCCCGGCCCGGGTGAAGTCATCGTGGACATCGAAACGTGCGGCGTCTGCCATACCGACTTCCACTACAAGGAGGGTGGCATCAATGACGACTTCCCCTTCCTGCTCGGGCATGAAGCCGCCGGGCGCGTCAGCGTCATCGGCGACGGCGTCACTCACGTCGCGGTCGGCGACTTCGTGGTGCTCAACTGGCGCGCCGTCTGCGGCGAATGTCGAGCGTGCAAGCGGGCCGAACCCTGGTACTGCTTCAACACCTTCAACGCAACCCAGAAGATGACCCTCGCCGACGGCACCGAGCTCAGCCCGGCCCTCGGTATCGGCGCTTTCGCCGAAAAGACCCTCGTGCACGCCAAGCAGTGCACCAAGGTGAATCCGGATGCCGACCCCGCGGCCGTCGGACTCCTCGGCTGCGGCATCATGGCTGGCATCGGCGCGGCCATGAACACCGGCAACGTCAGCCGCGGCGACTCGGTCGCCGTGATCGGGTGCGGCGGGGTGGGGGATGCCGCGATTGTGGGATCACGCCTGGCTGGAGCATCCGTCATCATCGCCATCGACCGCGACCCCAAGAAGCTCGACAAGGCCCAGCACCTCGGCGCCACGCACCCCATCGACTCGTCGAACCTGGATGAGGCCGGCGTCGTTGCAGCGGTGCAGGCATTGACCGGCGGATTCGGCGCCAACGTCGTCATTGACGCCGTCGGCCGTCCCGAAACCTGGCGGCAGGCGTTCTACGCCAGGGACCTGGCCGGAACGGTCGTGCTGGTCGGCGTGCCGAACCCTGAAATGATGCTCGAAATCCCACTTATCGACGTCTTTGGGCGCGGCGGCTCGCTCAAATCGAGCTGGTATGGCGACTGCCTGCCGGAGCGCGACTTTCCCATGCTGACCGACCTGTACCTGCAGGGACGGCTGCCGCTCGACGAATTCGTCAGCGAGAAGATCGGCATCGGCGAAATCGAGGCGGCATTTGAGAAAATGGCACTCGGCGACGTGCTGCGCTCGGTGGTGGTGCTCTGATGGCCGCACGCATTGACCACCTCGTCACCGTCGGCACCTTCAGCCTCGACGGCGGTACGTGGGATCTCGACAACAACGTCTGGATCGTTGGCGACGACACCGAATGCGTCGTCATCGATGCCGCCCACGACGCCGAGGCGATCCTGAAGGCCGTAGGCGACCGTAAGCTGCTGGCCATTCTGTGCACCCACGGGCACAACGACCACATCGGTGCAGCAGCCGGAGTGAGCGCCGCAACGGGCGCCCCGGTCTGGCTGCACCCAGCCGACACCATGCTCTGGGAGATGGTCTTTCCAGCGGATGCTGCAGCGTCTGTTGCGGCAGGCACGCGCCCGAAGGCGCTGGAGGACGGCCAGCGCATCGTCGTCGCCGGCATTGAGCTCGAGGTGCTGCACACGCCGGGGCACTCGCCAGGATCGGTCTGCTTCTCTGTGCCGGAACTCGGGACGGTGTTCAGCGGCGACACGCTCTTCCACGGTGGGCCGGGCGCGACCGGACGATCGTTCAGCGATTTCCCCACGATCATCGACTCGATCACCACCGCGCTGCTCACGCTGCCGGCTGCCACCGTGGTGCGCACCGGGCACGGTCAGTCCACGCTGATCGGCGACGAGGCGAGCCACCGCGAAGAGTGGATCACTCGCGGGCACTAGGCAAACAGCAGCTCACTCTAGTTCACCTTGCACTTTGTGCGTGGTTGCACTTAGTGTAATGACGTGATTTCGTTGCGTGCCACCCCCGATCGCCGTACCGAGCTCAAGGCGCGATACCGTCAGGCCATCCTGGATGCTGCCGATTCGCTCATTCGTGAGCGAGGCAAACCACAATTCAGCGTCGACGAACTCGCTGAGCGCGCCGACGTCTCTCGGCGCACGGTTTTCAACCACTTCTCATCGCTCGACGATGTGATCATGACCACCTGCACGCGGGTGCTCAGCGCCACCGTCGATGAATTCCGTGCGGCGACGGCATCGACCCCGGTGGGAGACGGCAGCCGCGACGCCCTGTTCGATGAGATCACGACGGCACTGCGTACCATCGACCTGCCGCCCGTGGTCGCCTACCTCGCCGGCGTGCTCACGGTCGAGGGCGAGGACGGTCGCTCCCGGCACAGCATCGGTGACGTCTTCACCCGCACGACCGAACAGCTCTCAACGGAAATCGCCGATCGCACGAGCGCGATCGACGAATTCGAGGTTTCCATTCTTGTCAGCTCGGTGATGAATGGCATCGCCATCGTCTCGGCGCACTGGTTGGCTCTTACGGGTGGGACGCTCGACGCATCCTCCCGCGCTGTCTGGCACGAACTGCTCGACCGCCTCATTTTGATCATTCGCATTGGTTATTCACCAGCCAACCACCAAGAAAGCAACTGAGAACTATGGCATCGCTTCTCTATCGACTGGGTCGGTTCTCCGCCCGCCGAGCGTGGCTGGTCATCATCGCCTGGGTGGTTATTCTCGGCCTCGCCGTTGCTGCGTTCGCTGCTTTCGGCGGAACACTCACGTCGTCCGTCAGCATCCCCGGCACCGCCACTCAGAAGGTCAGCGACGAGCTGGCGGCGAAGTTCCCGGCAGCCAGTGGCGGGCGGGGCACGGTCTTGTTCACTACGACCGACGACTCCGCCTTCACCGGCCCCCAGAAAACCGCCATCGGCGCCCTGCTCACACGCACGATCGGTCTGAACAATGTGAAATCGGCGACGAATCCGTTCGATACCCAAGCCCAGATCGATGACCAGACGCAGCAGGTCGTCGACGGGCGGCAGAAGATCGCCGCCGCAACGGAGCAGATCGATGCGGGGCAGGCGCAGATCGATGCGGCAGCGGCCCAGGCCGCGGCTGGACAGGCCCAGCTCGATGCCAGCCGCGCGCAGGCCGAGGCGGCGGGCCAACTCGCCGCTGCTCAACGGACGCTCGATGCACAGCAGGCGCAGATCGATGCGGGCCTGACTGCGATTGCCGATCAACAAGCCGCCCTGGATGGGAGCCGCACGGAACTCGAAACTCAGAGCACCACGCTCGAGCAGGGAGCAGACCTGCTCGCCCTGGCCGCCGGCATCCGTCAGGTCTCGACCGACGAGACAACCGCCGTGGCGAGCATCCAGTTCGACACGTCGCTCAATCAGGTACCGGCAGAGTCGAAGGAAGCCGTTGTCGCGGAGATGACCGGCTCCGGAATCGACGGCGTCACGGCTGCAGTCTCCAACGACATTGCCTCCAGCATTCCCGAGATCCTCGGCCCGGGAGAGATCGGCGGCGTGATCGTTGCGGCCATCGTGTTGTGGGTCATGCTGGGCACCCTGATCGGTGCGGGACTGCCCCTGTTGAACGCCTTGATCGGTGTGGGCGTTGGCGTGCTCGCGTCACTTGCGTTGTCGGGGACCGTCGAGATGCTCTCGGTCACTCCGGTTCTGGGTGTGATGCTCGGGCTCGCAGTCGGCATCGACTACTCGCTGTTCATCCTCAACCGACATCGCACCCAACTGAGCCACGGCCTGCCTCTGCACGAGTCGATCGGACTGGCCAACGGCACCTCCGGCAACGCGGTCGTGTTCGCGGGCGCTACCGTGCTCATCGCCCTGCTCGCCCTCAACCTCACCGGCATCCCCTTTCTCGGGCTCATGGGCACGGTCGGTGCCGTTTGCGTCTTCGTCGCCATTCTCATTGCAATCACGCTCACGCCGGCGGTGCTGGGCATGGTCGGCACGAAGATCCTCACGAAGAAGGCCCGCGCTCGGGTCGGCCACGCCAGCAACCAGGCCCGGGTGCCAGTCAAGCCGATGAACACCGTGCGCGCCGTCGTCACGGTGGTCGTGGGCATCGTCGTTCTGCTTGTCGTGGCCATCCCCGCGCTCTCGATGCGCCTCGGACTCCCCGCCGGCTCGTCCGAACCGCTGGGCTCGAGCGCGTACAACGCTTACAAACTGGTCGACGACAAATTCGGGGCGGGCGTGAACGGCCCGCTGCTTGTCGTCGCCGATCTCGAGACCGCCATCACGGATGAGGGCCTGCTCGCCGAACAGGTGCGCATCGGAACGGCGCTCCGTGCCGAGAGAGACGTCGTTGCCGTCGCGCCGATTGGAGCATCCGACGATGACCTGCTGCTCGCTTTCCAGGTCATTCCCGCCGAGGGGCCGAACAGCGAATCGACCGAGCAGCTCGTCCGTGACCTCCGAGGAATCGATCTCGACGGTGTCGCATCCCTTGGTGTGGCCGGGAACGCATCCGGAAACATCGATGTGAGCGAAAAACTCGCCGCCGCGCTCCCGCTCTATCTTCTCGTTGTCGTGGGGCTCTCACTGATCATTCTGATCTTCGTGTTCCGATCGATCCTGGTGCCCGTAACCGCAACGCTGGGCTTTGTATTGTCGCTGTTCGCATCGTTCGGGGCTATCACGGCGGTCTTCCAGTGGGGTTGGCTCGGTGCCGTGTTCGGTATCCATGACCCGGGGCCGATCCTAAGCTTCCTGCCTATTCTCGTTGTCGGTGTTCTGTTCGGGCTGGCGATGGACTACCAGCTGTTCCTGGTCAGCGGTATGCGCGAATCGTATGTGCATGGAGCATCGGCGCGCCTTGCCGTGCAGCGCGGGGTGCACGCCGGGCGCACGGTGGTCATCGCCGCCGCACTCATCATGGCCTCGGTCTTCTCTGGCTTTATCTTCTCGAACTCGGTCATGATCCAGTCAATCGGTTTCGGGCTCGCCGGTGGCGTACTGCTTGATGCATTTGTGGTGCGACTGCTGATCATTCCGGCCGTGATGCATTTGCTCGGTGACGCCGCGTGGTGGCTGCCGAAATGGCTCGATCGCATACTGCCCAACGTTGATGTTGAGGGGGCGTCGCTTGAGCGTACGCACCCGGTTACCGAGCGCGTGCCAACGTCGATCGTCTAACCGGTCGCGAGAGTGGTAACGGTGATTTCACCAAATGCGACGCATCCATTCACTCGCTCATAGGAGGGTCGGTGTATTAAACGGAATAGTGTGCTCTAAAATAGAGGTGTTGTTGTTCGCACCGAGCCGAGGAGACACCATGACCGCCGAACCAATCCGCATCACTGCCGGGCCGACTGCCCACGAGCACGAGCACGAGCACGAGCACGAGCCCGCTACGGCCACGTGTACCTGCGGTCATGACGACAGCGAAGCAATCGTTCTCGACAGCCGCACCATCCCGCACGCGATCCGTCACGCCGCGATCTTCGGTGCGTTGGACGCGATTCAGCCCGGAATATCGCTCGACCTCATGGCGTCCCACAATCCGCTGCCCTTACTGGCCCAGCTCGAACGAAACCACCCGAACTCTTTCAGCATCAGCTACCTCGAGCGTGGTCCCGATGTGTGGACCCTGCGCCTGACCCGCATTCTGTAGCGGTTCGAGATGAAACCGAGCCTCAAGCGTCGGCTGTGGCACCAGATCACCGGCATGCTCGTTCCCGCCTGGCTGATCCTCGGCATTGTCAGCGTCGTCCTCTATCGGGGATCGTCGTTCGGGCCCTGGCTCATGGTGCACCTGCTGCTGCTTGGGGCCCTCTCGACCGCGATCCTGGTCTGGAGTCAGCACTTCGCCGACAGCCTGCTGAAGAACACTGCTCCCGGCGGTCGGTACTGGCTGGGCGTTCGACTGACCGTGCATACGGTGGGTGCGGCGCTGGTCATGATCGGGATCACCGGTGCCTGGTGGCATGTTGTTCTCACCGGAGGAATCCTGGTCGGGCTCAATGCCATCGTGCACGCCACCATTCTCGTGCGGCAGCTGCGGGGCGCACTTCCGGCCCGGTTCGCTCTGTTGGTGCGCTATTACATTGCGGCGGCCGGATGCCTCGTAGTCGGTGTCACTCTCGGAATTTGGATGGCCCACCCCGGCAGTTCGGCGGCGGGTGACTATTACGACCGGCTTTACATCGCGCACATCGGGCTGAACCTGCTCGGCTGGGTCGGCCTGACCGTCATTGGCACCGTCGCCCTGCTGCTCCCGACCGTGCTGCGCTCCCGGGTGCTGTCCACCACCCGGGCGGCCGCACGCCCCACCCTGCCGACTCTTCTGGCCGGACTTGTGGTTCTGGGCGCTGGCGCCTACGCCGACTCCCGAATCATCACTGCGGCAGGTGTGCTCATCTACCTGGTCGGCTTCGCCCGGGTGCTTGCGGAGTTGGCCGGGCACGTGCGCCGTTCGCCCGCCGTCAGCTACTCCGGGTGGTCTATCATCGTGGCCCTGGCGTGGTTTGCACTGTGCGCGGTCGGTTTCGGCGCCGTCGTAGTCACCGCTGCCAGTTGGGCGGATGCCGCGGCCGGCCTCAAAACGCTTGTGCCGTACTTCGCGGTCGGCTTCGGCGGCCAGATCATGATCGGTGCGCTGAGTTTTTTGATTCCGGTCGTGCTCGGCGGCGGACCGCGAGCATCCAAGGCCACCGCGCGCGAACTCGATCGTGCTGGCTTGTTCCGAGTCAGCGTCGTCAATGGCGCACTCGTTCTCACCCTTCTGCCGGTGCCCGATGTCGTCGCCGCTGCGCTCTGGGCGGTTCTCCTCACGACTCTCGCGGCGTTCATTGTTCTGATGGTGCGGGCGCTGCGCGTCAATCGAAAAAACCGCACCCCTCCGGGAGCGCAACTTCCGCCGTTGGTCCGCGACGTCGTGGAGAGTCCTGCACCGCCGCCGGCCCGTCGCACCAACATGCTCGTCGCGGCCGCGGCGACCCTGGCGCTGACCCTCGCCGTCGGCGTCGCGCTCGAGCCCTCCAACACGAGCCTCGCCTCCGGCCCGGGCGCGACCGGCCATACGACGACCGTCGACGTCACGATGATTGACACTCGGTTCAGCCCTGACACGATCAACGTTCCGGTCGGCGACACCCTGGTGATCACCCTCATCAACGCCGACGGCATGCTCCACGACCTCGTGTTAGACAACAAAGTGGAGTCTGGCTCGGTCGAGCCCAAGGCAACGACGACCGTCGATGTCGGGATGATCACAGCCGACCTGAACGGTTGGTGTTCTCTTGGGGGCCACCGGCTGCTCGGGATGCTGCTGACCGTGAACGCGATCGGTGCGGACTCGGCCGCCTCTGCCGATTCGAACGCGGACGCAATGCACAGCGACGCGTCGGCATCCGGTGACATCGATCCCATGGCCGAGCCGGGAAGCGACTTCGTCGCGCGTGATGCGCGACTGGCGCCAGCGGCATCCGCTACCGTGCACACGAGCACGATGACCGTGAGCAATACCGAGACCGAGGTGGCACCGGGCGTCACGCAGATGCTGTGGACCTACAACAAAACAGCGCCCGGGCCGACCCTGCACGGCACTGTCGGTGACGTCTTCGAGATCACCTTCGTGAACGCCGGAACCATCGGCCATTCGCTCGACTTTCACGCCGGCGCGCTCGCACCGGACAAGCCGATGCAAACCATCGACCCCGGCGAAGAGCTCACTTACCGGTTCACCGCGACGCGCTCGGGAATCTGGATGTATCACTGCTCTACGATGCCTATGTCGGTCCACATTGCGAACGGCATGTTTGGTGCGGTCATCATCGACCCACCCGGACTTCCCGCCGTCGACTCGGAATACGTGCTGGTCCAGTCCGAGTTTTATCTTGGGCGGCAGGGCGAGGAAGGCGACCCGGTCAAGGTGCAGACGCAACTGCCGGACCTGCTCACGTTCAACGGCTACGCGAATCAGTATGTCGCCGCGCCGCTAACCGCGAGAGTCGGGGAAAGGGTGCGCATCTGGGTTCTCGATGCCGGCCCGAACGTTGGAAGCTCCTTTCACGTGGTCGGAGGTCAGTTCGACACCGTGTTCTCGGAGGGAGAGTACCTTTTGCGTGACGGTGGCAGTACCGGAACGGGTGGGGCTCAGACACTCGCGCTTGCACCGGCCCAGGGCGGCTTCGTCGAGCTCACATTTACCGAAGCGGGTACCTATCCGTTTGTGAGCCACGTGATGTCGGACGCGGAGAAGGGCGCGCGCGGGCTGATTCTGGTGACTGACTGACCCACGGGCACCGTGATTGAGCCGTTGAAGCGGGCTCGGCCAAACGCTTGGAGCAGGGCGGTTGGCGGCGGCAACGGAACACTCGATAAAATCCAGACACCAGCCAAGGACCGGACTACCGTAAAGGCATGCCAACCGGCGGATTCCGCGGCGTAGCCTTCAGCCTGATACCGGGGCTGAACACCGCCCTGCATTACCAGCGCGCGTGGCTGGTGCCCGACCTGCGTGCCGGCATCGTGCTCAGCTTCCTGCTGATCCCGGCCGGTATGGGCTACGCGGAGGCCTCCGGGCTGCCCGCGTACACCGGTCTGTACGCAACGATCGTGCCGCTGGTTGTCTACGCCGTCTTCGGCCCATCGCGCATCCTCGTGCTCGGACCCGACTCTGCACTCGCCCCGATCATCGCTGCGTCGATCCTGCCGCTGGCGCTCGGCAACACGGAGCGAGCGATTGCGCTCGCCGGACTCCTCGGGCTGATGGTCGGCCTCACTCTGCTCATCGCCGGCCTGTTCCGCCTCGGCTTCGTCACCGACCTGCTCTCCAAGCCGATCCGGGTCGGCTACCTCAACGCCCTCGCTTTGCTCGTGATCATTTCGCAGATTCCCAAGCTGCTCGGGTTCTCCATCGAGGCGCCCGGCCCGATCCAGGGAATTGGCGCCATCGTGCAGGGCGCTGCGGCGGGGAGCATCGTCGTCGGTGCGATGCTGCTCGGCCTTGCCTCCCTTGCCGTCATCGTAGGGTTGCGTTTCCTGCTCGGCGGGCGCATCCCTGGCGTGCTGATCGCGGTCGTCGCATCCATTGTGGTCACGGCGATCTTCTCCCTGCAGAACATACTGCCGATTGTCGGTGCCATGCCGCAGGGGCTCCCCGCCCCGGCGCTCGGCGGTCTCGTCTGGGACGACGTGGTTTCGCTGATCGGGCCGGCGCTGGGCATAGCGCTCATCGCCTTCGCTGACACCGGGGTGCTTTCCCGCACGCTTGCGGCGCGCCGCGGCGACAGTGTGGACGGTAGTCAAGAGATGGCCGGCCTCGGAATCGCTAATATCGGAGGCGGGTTTTTCGGCGGCTTTCCGATCTCTGCATCCACCTCGCGCACGCCCGTCGCCGAGCAGGCAGGGGCGCGCTCCCAGCTGACGCCCGTCATCGGCGCGCTGATCATCGTTATCTTCATGCTCGTGGCCCCTGGTGTAACCGGGTACCTGCCGACGGCGACCCTCGGCGCCGTGGTTATTGTGGCCGCAGCCAGCCTGCTCGACGTTTCGGGCGCCTCGCGATTGTGGCGGATCGACAAAACGGATGCCCTGCTCTCGATCGCCGCGTTCCTCGGCGTTTTTCTGGTGGGCGTTTTACAGGGCATTCTCGTGGCGATCGGTCTGTCCCTGGTCGCTTTCGTGATCCGCGCGTGGCGTCCGTACCGGGCCGAGCTCGGACGCATTCCGGGTGTGCGCGGTTACCATGACCGCTCACGGCATCCGGATGCCGATCGCGTTCCCGGCATCGTCATCGTGCGCTTCGACGCCCCGCTCTTTTTTGCCAACGGGGGCATCTTTGATGACTACGTGCGCTCGATGGTGCGGCGGGCGGAGCGCGAATCGGAGGCCGGTGGCACGCCCGTGCACACCGTCATCCTTGCCGCCGAACCGATCACCGATATCGACACGACCGCCATCGACGAATTGCTCGAGCTTGACGAGTACCTCGCTTCTAGGGGGGTGACGCTCGTGCTCGCCGAAGTGAAGGGACCGGTCAAGGACCGACTGCAGGCCTTCGGACTGGGTGACCGGTTTTCACCCGAGCGGTTGGCGCCGACGGTGGGCGCTGCGGTTGATGCTGCCAGTGGGGAGCTTCGCGACGATATCGGTGGGGCGATCTAAGGCATTCTCGATGGCCCATGACTCGGGGCGGACACCTAGGCTGCTGATTCCCGGGGCCTTCTTCAGCGCCCCCACGACGGTATACAGCCAGTTTCCCGAAACTCTGGGCGCATCGACGCTCACTGTCTGACCGCCTGCTCGGTGTCCTTGTTCCTGGTCTGTCGAATCCGCGGTGCAACGTGCACTACAGGTACTTCGTCAGGAGAAACTCGATGAGGGGAGGCACAATCGCCAGCGCCGCGCCTCCGGCGATGGCCCAGCGCTTGAGCGTTTTCGCGTTCTTCTCCCGCTCTTTCAGGAGGTATTCGTTGATACGCGAGCTCTCCAATGCGTGCGTCTCCAACGCGACGAGGTATGCAAGCTCGGTGTGGTGCGCGAGCACATCGGGAGATGCCCCGCCGGATGCGCCCAACTGCTTACGCAGTCTTTCCGCGTCGGCCTGGTGCCGCTCCAGATCAGCGGCGAGCTTGGCCACTGCGTCCTCGGCTTGTTGTGCCGATGTGGAGGTCGCGGGCGCCGCCATCCCCGCAGCGTCGAGCGCCTGGCTCCACGAGCCGAAGACGCGGTTGAACTCTTCGAGGGACGGCGGCGTGGTGACGGTATCGTCCTGCTGCCTGTTCCTGCGCCACACGACGTAGTCACCCGTGCTCCTGCTGCCTTCCAAAGCATCCAGAAATTCGCGCAGCTGCGCGACCGCCTCTTTCCTCTCAGGCAAGGCGGGGCTATGTGTCACAAAGGGCAGCCTGGCGGATGTCATCGACTCCGACCACTGCTGGCTGAACTTGTTGTGGCGAGGGGGCCAGGTCACCCTCTTTCCGGAGTTCGCGCTGAATTCCCCCACGATCGTCTGCCGGATCGGGATGTTGTAGGCCGTCGCCGATAACGGTCGTGTATCGTCCTTCGGCAGTGCAGCCATCGCCTGGTCGGCCGCGAGAACGCGCAGGGCGTCGGCTTCCGTGAGCCCTCGTTCGCGCAGAAGCAGGAGCAGCGACGGGTCCACGTCGGCGGGCGCGTCGGGCACCGTGATACGAAAAGCCCGCGCATATGCATACCGCAGACCCGCGTTCTCGATCTGCTCCGTCAACGTCAGGTCAGGTGTCAGGGTTGTGTCCATGAGCACCATTGTGTGCCGAGTGTGTGCCCTGCTCGGGGCCGTGAGGGCAGCGGATGCCGTTCCCGGACAATCTCGGACACCTCGGCAGTGTCATTGCCGGCCAAGTTCGGGGCTGCGGCCCAGGCCCAACGGCAGTAAAAAGCGGGCGAGCAGCAGGGCGATGTACCCGGCCACGAGCTTGTCGAGGAGCGAAAGCATCAGGTTCGCCGAGAACACGGCGACCCAGAGTCTCTCGCCGATGGTGACCATCGTCGACGCCACAAGGTCACTGGCATGGCCGGCAACGCCGCTGAAAACCAGCACGTTGATCGGCACCGCGACGAGCGTACAGGAGACCGCGACCGCCACGTTGAGGAGCAGAAAACGTAGGGCGCCGCGGTTCCGGCAGAAGAGACGGTAGCCGTAGCCCCAGACGAGCGCCCCCACGACATTGACGGGCGCAAATGGCAGTGTCTCCGGGTTGCCTTGCAGCCCGCCGAGCAGGTTTGTCAGCACCCCGACGAGCGCTCCGTGCCACGGGCCGAGCGCGATCGCGGCGGTCGCCGTGCCGATCATGTCCAACCAGACCGGGAGGTGGAATTTGTCTACGACGCCGTCGCCAAACAGGTTCACGCCCACGCAACCGACCAGCAGAGCGACGGTGAGCGCGACGGCCAGGGCCCGGCGATCCGGGTGGGAGGTCAGCGGCGCGACCGGCGGATGCGGGGCAGCCGACTCGGCCGGCTCACCCGACGCATCCGGTCGGTCTATCCTCACAAAGCCGGCCGAACGTCGCGCGGAGAATTGGGCGTCGAGGCACCGCTTGCGCCAGAGCGCGGCAGCGGCCTCATCCTCGCCGAGGGCCCGCACGATCTCCTCGACCAGCACCGCGTTGATGCGTCGACGGCCCATACGGAACGCATCGAAGACTGACGAGCGGGCGACCCGGGCCGCGGCCGGGGTGATCCCGTGCGCCTCACGTGTGCGGGCTATCAGCGCGGCGATCTCGGCGTATGAGACTTCGCCCGCCGTGTTGCGTAGGCGCTGGAGGTCCTCGACGAGTCGGTCGAGCGGTTCCGACGATGCCTGGGTGCGCTCCAACTCCACCGTCACGTTCCCCAGAACCGCCCCTCACAGCTGCCCGCCGCAGCTTAAGGTCCAGACTACCGGGGCGCCGCGCGCTCCGGACCAGAGTTACCGTAGCCCCTGCGGGGCTTACGCCCGCACCTTGTACAGGCTGGAGGACACCGTGTCAACCGTCGTGCTAGTGCCCACCGCCGAGGTTGCCGGCGAGCCGGGCGTGCAGTTCGTGGCTCGCCTCGTTCAATCCCTCGATGACTACGTGTTTATTGAGCCGCTCGTATTTGTGGCTGATGGCGTCGAGGGTGGCGACGGTCGAGGCATCCCAGATGTGTGATGCCGACAGATCGATGACGATGCGGTCGGGGTCGTCGGCATACTCGAACTGTGTCATCAGGTCGTTGCTGGAGGCGAAGAATAGCGCCCCGGTCACCGTGTAGTAGGCGGTCGGCACAGGCTGGTCGAGTTCGACGGTGCGCTCGACCCGGGCGAGGTGGGCGACACGGCGCGCGAAGGCGACCATCGCCACGATCACGCCGGCGACGACACCGATGGCCAGGTTGTGGGTAAGAACGATGATGACGACCGTGGCGACCATGACGGTGGTCTCGCTCCCCGGCATCCGCTTCAGAGTAGACAAGCGGATGCTGTGCCAGTCAAAGGTCAGATACGACACGATGATCATCACGGCGACCAGGGCGGCCATGGGCACGACGGCGAGCACGTCGCCGAGGCCGAGCACGAGCACGAGTAGGAAGATGCCGGCGAGGAAGG